>JBDTIS010000227.1:0-38699 GCA_039936235.1 Burkholderiaceae bacterium
CTTGAGCACACTCGAACTCTCGCTGCTGTTCCTGCTGGCTGCCGTCATCGGCGTGGTCGTGTTCCGCATGATCCACCTGCCGCCGATGCTGGGCTACCTCGTCGTCGGCATCGCGATCGGTCCGCATGCCTTCGCGCTCGCGGCCGATCTCGACGGGACGCGACACCTGGCCGAATTCGGCGTCGTGTTCCTGATGTTCTCGATCGGCCTCGAATTCAGCCTCCCGAAGCTGTACGCGATGAAGCGGATCGTGTTCGGCTTCGGCTTCGCGCAGGTCACGTCGACGATCCTGATCGCGGTCGTCGGCGGTTATATCGCGACGCGCTGGCTGACGCCGCGTTTCGGCCTGCCCGGCGGAGCGGCGCTGCTGGCACTCGGCGGCGCGCTCGCGATGTCGTCGACGGCGATCGTCGTGAAGATGCTGACCGAGCGGATCGAGATCGAGTCCGAGCACGGCCGCCGCATCGTCGGCGTGCTGTTGTTCCAGGATCTCGCGGTGATCCCGCTGCTGATCGTCGTGCCGGCACTGGCATCGCCGGACGGCGAACTCGCACAGACCCTGCTGATCGCGCTGGCGAAGGCAGCCGGCGTCCTCGCGCTGCTGTTCTATTTCGGCCATAAGCTGCTGCGCGGTTGGTTCACGGTCGTCGCGCGTCGCCGGTCGCAGGAACTGTTCATGCTGAACCTGCTGCTGATCACGCTGGGTCTCGCGTGGATCACCGAACTGGCCGGGCTGTCGCTCGCACTCGGCGCGTTCGTGGGCGGCATGCTGATTTCCGAGACCGAGTACCGCCACCGGGTCGAGGAGGACATCGCTCCGTTCCGCGATGTGCTGCTCGGACTGTTCTTCATCACGATCGGCATGCTGCTCAACGTCGAAGTCGTGCTGCATAATTTCCTGTGGGTACTGGCGTTGTTCGTCGGGCCGATCGCGCTCAAGCTGCTGTTGATCACCGGTCTGGCGAAGGCGTTCGGCGCGAGTCCCGGCGTCGCGATCCGCACCGGCCTGGGCCTGGCCCAGGCCGGCGAGTTCGGCTTCGTGCTGCTGAACCTCGCCGGCGACCTGAAGATCCTCGACCCGTTGCTGCTTCAGATCGTGCTGGCCGCGATGCTGCTGTCGATGCTGCTCGCGCCGTTCCTGATCCAGTACAGCGAACGGATCGCGCTGCGTGTCGCGTCGAGCGAATGGATGCTTCAGTCGCTGGCGCTCACGCAGATCGCGAGCCGCACGATGGCCACGCGCGGGCACGTCATCGTCTGCGGCTACGGCCGCAGCGGCCAGAATCTGGTGCGGCTGCTCGACCAGGAGAGCATCGCGTATGTCGCGCTCGACCTCGATCCCGACCGCGTCAGCAACGCACAGGCGGCCGGCGAATCGGTCGTCTACGGCGACGCCACGCGTCGCGAGGCGCTGACGGCGGCAGGCGTCCAGCGCGCTGCGGCGCTGGTGATCACCTATGCGGAGACCGGTGCGGCCGAGAAGACATTGCACTTCGTCCACGAGCTCGCACCGCATCTGCCGGTGATCGTCCGCACGCACGACGACAGCCATATCGATCGCCTGAAACGCGCCGGCGCGACCGAGGTCGTCCCGGAGATCGTCGAAGGCAGCCTGATGCTCGCGCAGCACGCACTCGTGCTGCTCGGCGTCCCGGTGGATCGCGTGTCCGAGCGGCTCGCCGCGGCGCGCGATTCGCGCTATCGGATGTTGTCCGGCTCGTTCCGCGGCGCCGACGACCGGCATGGCGAAGCCGACGATGCGCGACAGGTCCGCATGCGATCGGTGACGGTGCCGGCCAACAGTTTCGTCGTCGGCCGAAGCCTCGCCGAAATCGGCATCGCCGACTTCGGCGTCACGGTCACGGCGATCCGCAGACGCGGCATCCGGGGCGTCGATCCCGCGCCCGATGCGCGGCTGATGGCCGGCGACGGCGTCGTGCTGCGTGGATCCAACGAGGCGCTCGCGCTGGCCGAGCAGCGGCTCGCGGAAACGAGGCCTCCCAAAGGAACTGTGACGAATCGGACGCCGACAGACGCCGACGGTGCCGCCGCGGAAAGGTCCGCATCGCTATAATCGCGCGCTTCCTTCCTGTCTTTTCCTTCCCTGATGAACGTACCTGCCGCCACTCCGGTCACGGACGGCCCGCTGGTCGATATCGTCGACCTTCACTTTCGTTACGGCAGCCGCCCCATCCTGTCGGGCGTCACGATGCAATTCGGTCGCGGCAAGGTGATCGCGGTGATGGGCGGTTCGGGCTCCGGCAAGACGACGATCCTGCGCTTGATCGGCGGACAGCTCACGGCCGATGCGGGCACGGTCAAGGTCGAGGGACAGGAGATCGCCTCGCTCGGCGAGCGCGCGCTGTACGCGCTTCGCCGCCGCATGGGGATGCTGTTCCAGTTCGGCGCGCTGTTCACCGACTTGAGCGTGTTCGAGAACGTCGCGTTCCCGCTGCGTGAACACACCGACCTGTCCGACGAACTGATCAACGACCTGGTTCTGATGAAACTCAATGCGGTCGGACTGCGCGGCGCGCATGCACTGATGCCGGGCGAGATCTCGGGCGGCATGGCGCGGCGCGTGGCGCTGGCCCGCGCGATCGCGCTGGATCCCGAACTGATCCTCTACGACGAGCCGTTCGCCGGCCTGGACCCGATCTCGCTCGGCGTGACCGCGAACCTGATCCGCTCGCTGACCGACGCGCTGGGTGCGACGTCGGTGCTGGTCACGCACGACGTCGCCGAGTCGCTCGCGATCGCCGACTACGTCTATATCATCGCGTCGGGCAAGGTCGCGGCCGAAGGCACCCCGGACGCGCTCGCGAAGTCTTCGGACCCGTTCGTGCGGCAGTTCATCGACGGGACGACCGACGGCCCGGTGCCTTTTCATTACCCGGCGCCGTCCTACACATCGGACCTCGGTCTCGCGAGTGCAGGGGCGAAGCGATGAACACCGTCGCGGCGGTTGGCGCCTGGACCATCGGTACAGTGCGCGGCGCCGGGAGCATGGCGCGTTTCTTCTTCGCGATCCTCGCCCGCACGCCGCGTGCGCTGCTGCGCTTCGGGCTGCTGCGCGACCAGATCCACTTCGTCGGCAACTACTCGGTCGTGATCATCGTGGTTTCCGGGCTGTTCGTCGGCTTCGTGCTCGGATTGCAGGGGTACTACACGCTGCAGCGCTATGGCTCGGAGCAGGCGCTCGGACTGTTGGTCGCGCTGTCGCTGGTCCGGGAACTCGGCCCGGTCATCACGGCGCTGCTGTTCGCAGGCCGCGCCGGGACGTCGCTGACGGCCGAGATCGGCTTGATGAAGGCCGGTGAGCAGTTGTCGGCGATGGAGATGATGGCGGTCGATCCGGTCGCTCGTGTCGTCGCCCCGCGCTTTCTCGCCGGCATCATCGCGATGCCCATCCTCGCCGCGCTGTTCTCGGCGGTCGGCGTCATCGGCGGCTATATCGTCGGCGTCAAACTGATCGGTGTCGACGAAGGCGCGTTCTGGGCACAGATGCAGGGCGGCGTCGATGTCTGGAGCGACGTCGGCAATGGCGTCATCAAGAGTTTCGTGTTCGGAATCGCGGTGACGTTCATCGCATTGCGGACCGGTTACGAGGCGAGTCCGACGCCGGAAGGGGTGGCGCGCGCTACCACGAAGACCGTCGTCGCCGCGTCGCTGGCGGTCCTGGGACTCGACTTCATCCTGACCGCATTGATGTTCAGCGGCACCTGAACGGAAGGAAACAAGACATGCAATCCAAAACCATCGACGTCTGGGTCGGACTGTTCGTCATCGCTGGTGCAGCAGCGCTGCTGTTCCTGGCGTTGAAGGCGGGTAACCTCGCTTCGTTCTCGACACAGTCGACCTATCGGGTGAACGCGCGTTTCGACAACATCGGCGGACTCAAGCCGCGCGCACCGGTCAAGAGCGCCGGTGTGGTGGTCGGTCGGGTCGTCGCCATCCGCTTCGACGACAAGACCTACCGCGCAATCGCCGACATCGACCTCGAATCGCAGTACAGGTTTCCGAAGGATTCTTCTGCCAAAATACTGACCTCCGGTCTGCTCGGTGAGCAGTATCTCGGCCTCGAAGCCGGTGGCGATCCGGCGATGCTGGCCAACAACGATCGCATCACGAACACCCAGTCCGCGGTGGTCCTGGAGAATCTGATCAGCCAGTTCCTGTTCAACAAGGCTGCCGAAGGCAGTAACGATTCAAAGGACAAGCAATGAACACCCTACAGAATCGCAGGATTGGCCTGGGGACGATGGCGCGATGGGCGGCGTTGTCGTCGTTGATCCTGATCACGGGGCTCGCGACCGGTTGCGCCACCACGCGGTCTGCCATCACGTCGGTCAGGACCGCCAGTGGCGAGATGGATCCGTTCGAACCGGTCAACCGCGTGATCTACACCGTCAACGACAAGGTCGACCGTGCCGTCTTCAAGCCGCTCGCCCAGGGTTATGAATACGTCCTGCCGGTGCAGGTCCGCTCATGCGTGTCGAACGTGTTCGGCAACGTTGCCGACGTGCCTGCGTCGCTCAACAACTTTCTGCAGGGCAAGTTCAAGGAAGGTGGCTCCGACA
The DNA here is from genome assembly GCA_039936235.1 of Burkholderiaceae bacterium. Taxonomy (GTDB): domain Bacteria; phylum Pseudomonadota; class Gammaproteobacteria; order Burkholderiales; family Burkholderiaceae_D; genus CAHJXF01. The sequence goes on from JBDTIS010000227.1 coordinate 4,581, forward strand.
TCTGCCGCGTCGGCGTCAACACCACGGTCGGCGTGCTCGGCTGCTTCGACATCGCGACGAAGTGGGGCTTCGAGAAGCATAACGAGGACTTCGGCCAGACGCTCGGACGCTGGGGCGTCGCGTCCGGCCCGTACATCGTGCTGCCGCTGTTCGGCCCGAGCACGGTGCGTGACGGCGCGGCGCTGCTGGTCGATTCGTACACGGACCCGATGCGTTACATCAACGATGTCCCGGTCCGCAACAGCACCTACGGTTTGCGGCTCATCGACAAGCGGGCGCAGGCGCTAGACACGACCAACTTCATCGACAACGCTGCGCTCGATCCTTACGTGTTCGTCCGCGACGCCTACCTGTCGAGGCGCCGCAGTCTGGTGCTGGACGGCGTGTCTCCGCCGCCGACGGACACCCAGGGCGGCGACGCGACGCAGCCCACCTCCGGCGGCCCGACGCCGAAGTGACGTCGTCGGCGAGACGGGGCAGCCGTCCCCGTCGCCGAAGCTGATCGTGTCATCCGATTCGGTCGGGTGATGGTTAATGCTACGAACGCGGCCCGCAGGCGCCGGTCGTTCAAAAAATACAAGGATTCCAGCATGAAATCGAGTAAGGATTTGCATAAGTGGCGCAGTGCTGTCGTCGGCCTGGTCGCGATGGCGGCGCTCCTGGTCGGCGGCCAGGCATTCGCGCAGTCAATGGCGCCCGATGCGCTGGTCAAGAAGGTCACCGAGGAAGTATTGTCCACCGTCAAGGCCGACACGGAAATCAAGTCGGGGAACATCTCGAAGATCCAGTCGCTGGTCGAGAGCAAGGTGCTGCCTTACGTCAACTTCCAGAAGATGACGGCCAGCGCGGTCGGTCGCAACTGGGCGCAGGCGACGCCGGACCAGCAGAAGCTGATCATCGAGCAGTTCCGTCAGTTGCTGGTCTACACGTACTCGGGTGCACTGACCGACGTCAGCGACCAGAAGGTCGAGTATCGGCCGTTCCGCGCCGATCCTGCCGATACGGTCGTGCAGGTCGATACCCGCATCATCAACCCGCGCGGCGGCGAGCCGATCCAGCTCAACTACAGGGTCGAGAAGACCGGCGCCGAGTGGAAGATCGTCGACGTCAACGTGCTCGGCGTCTGGCTGGTCGAGAACTATCGCAACACGTTCCAGCAGGAGGTCAGCCGCGGTGGCATCGACGGGCTGATCAAGACGCTGACCGAGAAGAACAAGCAGCTCGCGAGTTCGACCGGTCGCAAGCGCTGAGCGCGGCAGTCATGTACAGCATCCCCGGCGCGATCACGATGACCAACGCGTCGCAGAGCCTGGCGGACCTGTGCAAGGCCGTCGACGCCGGCGAGACCGACATCGACCTCGGTTCGCTGGCGCATTCCGATTCGTCGGCGCTGGCAGTCGTGCTCGCGACGATCCGCCACGGCCAGGCGTCGGGCAAGGCGTTGCACGTGTCCGCCATGCCGCCGGCGCTGCAGAGCCTCGCGAAGCTGTACGGCGTTCAGGACCTGATCGACGCCGCGGCGCCGCCCGGCTGACGGCGGGCCGTTCCGGGCAAGGCCGGCGGCGTTCGTCGGGCGGCCTATAATCGCGCCCTCTCGTTTTTCCGCGTCCGGCACCGTGGTGCCTCCAGGACGCTCCATCATCGACATGCCGGCCGCCATCCAACTCGACCACGTCCTGAAGCGCTACGGTGCGCTGCAGGCGCTGGCCGGGGTGAGCTTCTCGATCGAGCAGGGCGATTTCTTCGGGCTGCTCGGACCGAACGGCGCCGGCAAGACGACGCTGATCTCGATCATCGCCGGCCTCACGCGCGCCGACGGTGGCTCTGTCCGCGTCCTCGGCCACGATGTCGTGACCGACTATCGCGCGAGCCGCCAACTGCTGGGCGTGGTCCCGCAGGAACTCGTGTTCGATCCGTTCTTCACCGTTCGTGAAACGCTGCGGATCCAGTCCGGCTACTTCGGACTTTCGAAGAACGATGCGTGGATCGACGAGATCATGCACAACCTCGATCTCACGTCCAAGGCCGACGTCAACATGCGCGCGTTGTCGGGCGGCATGAAGCGCCGCGTGCTGGTTGCGCAGGCACTGGTCCACAAGCCGCCGGTGATCGTGCTCGACGAGCCCACCGCCGGAGTCGACGTCGAGTTGCGCCAGACGCTGTGGCGCTTCATCGCTCGCCTGAATCGCGAAGGCCACACGATCGTCCTGACGACGCATTACCTCGAAGAGGCGCAGGCATTGTGCAAGCGGATCGCGATGCTGCAGTACGGACGCGTCGTCGCGCTCGAGTCGACCGCCTCGTTGCTGGCCCGCTTCGATGCCGCGCAGCTGATCCTGCATTTCGCGAAGGGCCGCCTGCCCGACGGGTTGCTCGATCGCGCGGTCGAACCCGCGACGGCGCTGGTCGCCGACCGGGTCGCTCTGCGGCTGGCCGCTGCCGGCGATGTCGAAGCCATCCTCGCCGCATGTCGCGTAGCGGGTGCGGTGGTCGACCAGGTGGCGATCGAACGCGCCGATCTCGAGGACGTGTTCGTGCAGATCATGAACGGCGCGCGCGGCGCCGAACCTGCGTTAGCGCACTGAGCCCCTCATGAGCACGCCATCGAACGTCCTGCGATCGGAGATCGACGCCGTCGCACCGCGGCTGCCGACCGGCGCGCTGCGCGGATCGTTGACGGGGTTCCGCACGCTGTTCTACAAGGAGTCGCTGCGCTTCTGGAAGGTCGGGTACCAGACCGTCGGCGCGCCGATCCTGACGTCGGTGCTGTACCTGATGATCTTCTCGCACGTGCTCGAAGACCATATCAAGGTCTACGGCCACGTCTCGTACACGGCCTTCCTGATCCCCGGCCTCGTGATGATGGCGATGCTGCAGAACGCATTCGCGAACAGCACGTCGTCGCTGATCCAGTCCAAGATCAGCGGAAACCTGGTGTTCGTGCTGCTGACGCCGCTGACGCATCGCGAGGTGTTCTCGGCCTACGTGCTCGCATCGATGGTGCGCGGACTCGCCGTCGGTATGGGCGTGCTGGTCGTGACGCTGTGGTTCGCGGTGCCCGACTTCGCGGCGCCGCTGTGGATCGTCGCCTTCGGACTGCTCGCGACCGCCTCGCTCGGCACGCTCGGCCTGATCGCCGGCGTGTGGGCCGAGAAGTTCGACCAGGTCGCCGCATTCCAGAACTTCCTGATCATGCCGGCGACCTTCCTGTCCGGCGTGTTCTATTCGGTCCATTCGCTGCCGCCGTTCTGGCAGGGCGTCTCGCATGTGAACCCGTTCTTCTACATGATCGATGGCTTCCGCTACGGCTTCTTCGGCGTGTCCGACGTGTCGCCGTGGACCAGCCTCGCGGTCCTCGCGGCCACGTGCGCGGTGCTGGTCGCGGCCGCGCTGCGGCTGCTGTCCAGCGGCTACAAGACGCGACATTGACGCGCGCACGGCGCAGCGCTTCGACTTCATATGTCCTTCACACGCCGTTCACCGCGGTGCGTGAGGATCCACGACACACCAGACACAACCACGGCAGGGCCATACGTCCATGATGACCAAGGAACGCATCCGCGAACTGATCGCGTCGCACATCGATTGCACCGAGATCGACGTGCGTGGCGACGACGGCGCGCACTTCGAGGCCACGATCGTGGCGCCGGCATTCGTCGGCAAGTCGCGCGTCGCGCGGCATCAGCTGATCTACGCGGCGCTCGGCGACCACATGGCCGAGGCGATTCACGCGCTGTCGTTCAAGACGTTGACGCCCGACGAATACACGGCCGGCGGTGCCGGTGGATAAGCTCGTCATCACCGGCGGCCGACGCCTCGACGGTGCGGTCGCGATCTCCGGCGCGAAGAACGCAGCGCTGCCGATCCTCGCCGCGGGCCTGCTGACCAGCGACACGCTCGAGATCGCGAACCTGCCGACTCTGCGCGACGTCGACACGATGCTGCGGCTGCTCGAGCGGATGGGCATGAAGATCGTGCGGCGCGACGAGCACGTCTCGCTGACGGCCGACGCGATCACCGCGCTCGAGGCGTCGTACGACCTCGTCAAGACGATGCGCGCGTCGATTCTCGTGCTCGGCCCGATGCTGGCGCGTTTCGGCGAAGCGCGCGTGTCGCTGCCGGGCGGCTGCGCGATCGGTCAGCGCCCGGTCGACCAGCACGTCAAGGGCCTGCAGGCGATGGGCGCGACGATCACGGTCGAGCAGGGCTATCTGCTCGCACGGATCGATCGCGCGGGCGGCCGGCTGAAAGGCACGCGCATCGTCACCGACATGGTGACCGTCACCGGCACCGAGAACCTGATGATGGCCGCGACGCTGGCCGACGGAATCACGACGATCGAGAACGCCGCGCGCGAGCCCGAGATCGTCGACCTCGCCGAGGTGCTGCTCGCGATGGGCGCCCGCATCACCGGCGCCGGCTCCGACACGATCGTCGTCGAAGGGGTCGAGCGGCTGCACGGCGCGCACCACGCGGTGATGCCGGACCGCATCGAGACCGGGACGTTCCTGTGCGCGGCCGCGGCGACGGTCTCGCGCCATGGCGGCGAGGTGCTCGTGCAGGGCGCGCGTCCCCGCACGCTCGACGCGGTGCTCGACAAGCTGCGCGAGGCCGGCGTCGCGCTCGACTGCGACGTCGACTCGATCCGCGTCCGCGCGAACGGCCACGCACTGATCGGCGCCAACGTCCGCACCTCCGAGTACCCGGCCTTTCCGACCGACATGCAGGCGCAGTTCATGGCGCTCGATTGCATCGCCGACGGGACCAATCGCGTCACCGAGACGATCTTCGAGAATCGCTTCATGCATGTGCAGGAGCTGAGCCGCCTCGGCGCGTCGATCGAGATCGAAGGCAACACGGCGATCGTCAAGGGCGTCGCCCGGCTGTCGGGTGCGAGCGTGATGGCGACCGACCTGCGCGCATCTGCGGGCCTCGTGATCGCGGCGCTGGTCGCCGAAGGCGAGACCACCATCGATCGCATCTACCACCTCGATCGCGGCTACCAGGCGATGGAGACGAAGCTCACGGCGCTCGGCGCGACGATCCGTCGCGAGGCGGCATGAGATCGAGTCGTTCATGCTGACGCTCGCGCTGTCGAAGGGCCGCATCATCGGCGAGACGCTGCCGCTGCTGGCGGCAGCGGGCATCGTCGTCTCCGAGGATCCCGAGACGTCGCGCAAGCTGATCCTGTCGACGTCGAACCCCGACCTGCGGATCATCATCGTCCGCGCGTCCGACGTGCCGACCTACGTCGAGTACGGCGCGGCCGACCTCGGCGTCGCCGGCAAGGACGTACTGCTGGAACACGGCGACGGCGTCGGCGGCGGCGGGCTGTACCAGCCGCTCGACCTGCGGATCGCGCAGTGCCGGATGTCGGTCGCCGCTCCGCGCGGCTTCGCCTACGCGCATGCGGTCAGGCAGGGCGCGCGGCTGTCGATCGCGACGAAGTACGTCCGCACGGCGCGCGAGCACTTCGACATGAAGGGCGTTCATGTCGATCTGATCAAGCTGTACGGATCGATGGAACTCGGCCCGCTGGTCGGTCTCGCCGATGCGATCGTCGACCTCGTGTCGTCGGGCGCGACGCTGGCCGCGAACGACCTCGTCGAGGTCGAGACGATCATGCCGATCTCGTCGCGGCTGATCGTCAACCAGGCTGCGATGAAGCTCAAGCGCGAGGCGATCGCGCCACTGCTGGCCGCGCTCGAAGCCGCCGTGGACGTGCGACAGGCCGCATGAGCACGGCGATCGTGCGCCGGCTGGACACGTCGTCGGAGGGCTTCGCTGCCGAACTCGCCGCGCTGCTGCGCTTCGACACCGACGACGATTCGGCCGTCGACCAGGCCGCGGCCGCGATCCTCGCCGATGTCCGCAAGCGCGGCGACGCCGCACTGCTCGACTACACCAAGCGTTTCGATCGCGTCTCTGTCGCGGCAGCGGGCGACCTCGAGATCCCGCGCGCGGCGCTGGAGCAGGCGCGCGACGCGCTGCCGGCCGCGCAGCGCGACGCGCTCGAACAGGCTGCCGTCCGCGTGCGTGCCTTCCACGCACGGCAGCGCAACGAGACCTGGACCTTCGAGGAAGCCGACGGCACGCGGCTCGGCCAGCGCGTCACCGCGCTCGACCGGGTCGGCATCTACGTGCCGGGTGGTCTCGCGGCGTATCCGTCGTCGGTGCTGATGAACGCGGTGCCCGCGAAGGTCGCCGGCGTCGCCGAGGTCGTGATGGTCACGCCGACGCCCGGCGGCGTGCGCAACGCGATGGTGCTCGCGGCCGCCGCGATCGCCGGCGTCGATCGCGTGTTCACGATCGGCGGCGCCCAGGCGATCGGCGCGCTGGCCTACGGGACCGCGACGGTGCCGGCCGTCGACAAGATCGTCGGCCCCGGCAACGCCTACGTCGCCGCGGCCAAGCGTCGTGTGTTCGGCACCGTCGGCATCGACATGATCGCGGGACCGTCGGAGATCCTCGTCGTCGCGGACGGCTCGGCGCCGGCGGACTGGGTCGCGATGGACCTGTTCTCGCAGGCGGAGCACGACGAGGTCGCGCAGGCGATTCTGTTATGCCCCGACGCGGCTTACCTTGATGCGGTGGCCGCGAGCATCGCGACGCTGCTGCCGACGCTGCCGCGCGCGGCCATCGTCACTGCATCGATGCGCGATCGCTGCGCCTTGATCCGCGTGCGCGATCTCGAAGAGGCCTGCGCGATCGTCAACCGCGTGGCGCCGGAACACCTCGAACTGTCGGTCGCCGACCCGGAGACCTTGTTGCCGTTGATCCGCCATGCCGGCGCGATCTTCATGGGCATCCATTCGTCCGAAGCGATCGGCGACTACTGCGCCGGCCCGAACCACGTGCTGCCGACCGCACGCACGGCCCGCTTCTCGTCGCCGCTCGGCGTCTACGACTTCCAGAAGCGCTCGTCGTTGATCGCAGTCAGCCGCGCCGGCGCGCAGACACTGGGTCGCCTCGCATCGACGCTCGCGCACGGCGAAGGGCTGCAGGCGCACGCGCGTTCGGCCGAGTTTCGCATCGACGGCGAATCGCCGTGAACGAACTGGTCGAGCAGGTGATCCGCGCCGACGTCCGCGCGATGCACGCGTACGCGGTACCGGACGCGACCGGCTTCGTGAAGCTGGACGCGATGGAAAATCCGTTCGAACTGCCGGATGTGCTGCGGGCCGAGCTCGGACATCGTCTGGCGGCCGCCGCACTGAACCGCTATCCGCCACCGCGCGCCGACGCGTTACGCGCCACCATCACCCGTGTGATGCGCGTTCCGGCCGGTTGCGACCTGCTGCTCGGTAACGGCTCCGACGAACTGATCTCGCTGCTGTGCATGGCCGTCGCGCGCGACGAGGCTTCGGTGCTGTCGCTCGCGCCCGGCTTCGCGATGTTCGCACTGTCGACGGCATTCGCGCGGCTCCGACACGTCGTCGTGCCGCTACGAGCAGACTTCGCGCTCGATCGCGACGCGACCATCGCGGCGCTGCACGCGCATCGTCCGGCGCTCGCGTTCATCGCGTACCCGAACAACCCGACTGGTAATCGCTTCGACCGCGACGACGTCGAGGCGGTCATCACGGTCGCGCGCGACACGTGCACGCTGGTCGTCGTCGACGAGGCCTACAACGCATTCGCGTCGGACAGCTTCATGGCCGACCTGCCGCGCCACGACAACCTGCTGGTGCTGCGCACCGTCAGCAAGAGCGGGCTTGCCGGCGTGCGGCTCGGCTACCTGTGCGGATCGCCGGACTGGCTCGACGAGATCGACAAGGTCAGGCCACCGTACAACATCAACGTGCTCACGCAGACCGCGGTGCAGTTCGCGCTCGAACACGCCGACGTGCTGGACGCGCAGGCCGCCAGCCTGCAGACCGAACGCGGCCGGCTGACGGCGTCGCTCGAGGCGCTGGCCGGCGTCACGCCGTATCCGTCGGACGCGAATTTCATCCTGTTCCGCGTCGACTCCGCCGATCCGACGGCCGCCGCGCAGGTCTTCGACGCGTTAAAGCGCCGTCGCGTGCTGGTCAAGGATCTTTCCCGATCGCATCCGTTGTGTGCGAATGCCCTGCGTGTTACGGTTTCGACGCCCGCGGAGAACGCGTCGTTTCTCGATGCGCTCTCCGCGTCCCTTCACGAAGTCACCAATCGATGAACGCAGCACTGGAACACCGAATCCTCGCGCGCCGCGCGAGCGTCGAACGCGTTACCGCCGAGACGAAGATCGCCGTCGGCGTGGACCTCGACGGCAGCGGTCACGCGAAGCTCGCGACCGGCGTGGCCTTCCTCGACCACATGCTCGACCAGATCGCGCGTCACGGCCTGGTCGATCTCGAGATCGAAGCGCACGGCGACTTGCACATCGACGCGCATCACACGGTCGAGGACATCGGCATCACGCTCGGCCAGGCGGTCGCGCGTGCGATCGGCGACAAGAAGGGCATCCGCCGCTACGGGCACGCTTACGTGCCGCTCGACGAGGCGCTGTCGCGGGTCGTGATCGACTTCTCGGGACGGCCCGAACTCGTGTGGCACGTGCCGTTCACGCGCGCGATGATCGGCGGCTTCGACGTCGACCTCGCCCATGAATTCTTCCAGGGCTTCGTCAATCACGCGCAGGTCACGCTGCACGTCGACAACCTGCGCGGCGAGAACGCCCATCATCAATGCGAGACGGTCTTCAAGGCCTTCGGTCGTGCGTTCCGGATGGCCGCCGAGCGCGACGAACGGATGGCCGACGTCGTCCCCAGCACCAAAGGATCGCTTTAGGGCCGCGAGGCCCTCTGATCATGTCATTCCGGCGAAGGCCGGGACCTCGTTTTCACCACCCGCGCAATTGGTCCCCGGCCCTCGCCAGGGTGACAGGCGAATAACCACTTCATGATCGTCATCGTCGATTACGGCATGGGCAACGTGCGCAGCGTCGCCCAGGCGCTGCGCCATGTCGCGCCGGATGCCGACATCCGCATCTCGGCCAGCCCCGCCGACCTGCGCGCCGCCGACCGCATCGTGCTGCCGGGGCAGGGCGCGATGCCCGACTGCATGGCGCATCTGCGCGATACGGGACTGGTCGACACGTTGATGGCCTGCGCTGCGACCAAGCCGCTGCTCGGTGTCTGCGTCGGCGAGCAGATGCTGGCCGATGCGAGCGACGAGAGCGCCGACGGCTTCCCCACGACGGGTCTCGGCCTGATCGCCGGTCACTGCGTGCGTTTCGATCCGCTGGCCGGCGTCGTCGCCGTCGACGGCGAAGCGCCGCGGCCGCTGAAGGTGCCGCACATGGGCTGGAACCGCGTGCGGCAGGCCGAAGAAGGTCGCGATCCGCATCCGATGTGGCATGGAATCGCCAACGAAAGCTGGTTCTATTTCGTCCACAGTTACCATGTGCAACTGGAGGACGCCGCGCAGAACGCCGGGACCAGCGTTTACGGCATACCCTTTACCGCGGCCATCGCCCGAGATAATATTTTCGCCACGCAATTCCACCCGGAAAAGAGCGCGTCCGCCGGTCTTGCGCTTTATCGGAACTTCGTCGCATGGAATCCGTAAGTCCGTGATGTCCCCCGCCACTCTTGCGGGAGGCGTGCGCGTCCCCCGCGCTGGATCCCGCGTCATGTCCCGCGTCAACTCCCCCAAAATACGTCGCCTCCCATGCTGCTGATCCCCGCGATCGACCTGAAGGACGGTCACTGCGTCCGTCTGAAGCAAGGCGACATGAACGATGCGACGGTGTTCTCCGACGACCCGGCCGCGATGGCGCGGCACTGGGTCGCGCAGGGTGCCCGACGCCTGCACCTGGTCGATCTCAACGGCGCCGTCTCGGGGCGGCCGAAGAACGAGTCGGCTGTCAAGGCGATCATCGAGGCGGTCGGCGGCAGCGTTCCGGTGCAGCTTGGCGGCGGCATCCGCGACCTGGATACGATCGAACGCTATCTCGACGACGGCATCGCCTACGTGATCATCGGCACGGCCGCGGTGAAGAATCCCGGCTTCCTGCACGACGCGTGCGGCGCGTTCCCCGGTCAGATCATCGTCGGGCTCGATGCACGCGACGGCAAGGTCGCAACCGACGGCTGGTCGAAGCTGACCGGCCACGAGGTCATCGACCTCGCGAAGAAGTTCGAAGGCTACGGCGTCGAGGCGATCATCTACACCGACATCGGGCGCGACGGCATGCTGACCGGCATCAACATCGAAGCCACGCTGAAACTCGCGCAGAGCGTCGCGGTGCCGGTGATCGCGAGCGGCGGCCTGTCGAGCATGGCCGACATCGAGGCGTTGTCGGCCATCGAGGACGAAGGCATCGAAGGTGTGATCTGCGGGCGCGCGATCTATTCGGGCGATCTCGATTTCCGGCTCGCCCAGGAAAAGGCAGACGGACTCGACGGCGTCGTCGTCACGAACGAACCGTGAATTGCACGATCAGCTAGTGCTTGCCAAACGCGTCATCCCCTGTCTCGATGTGCATGCCGGCCGCGTGGTCAAGGGCGTGAACTTCGTCGAGCTGCGCGACGCCGGCGATCCGGTCGAGGTCGCACGCCGCTACGACGAGGCCGGCGCCGACGAACTCACCTTCCTCGATATCACCGCGACGTCCGACGACCGAGACCTGATCCTCGAGATGATCGAGGCGGTCGCGTCGCAGGTCTTCATCCCGCTGACGGTCGGCGGCGGCGTCCGCACGGTGGCCGACGTACGCCGGCTGCTGAATGCCGGCGCCGACAAGATCAGCATCAACTCGAGCGCCGTGGCGAATCCGCAACTGATCGCCGAGGCCTCCGGGCACTACGGATCGCAGTGCATCGTCGTCGCGATCGATGCGAAGAGGAATCCCGAAGGCGGCTGGCAGGTGTACACGCACGGTGGCCGCCAGGCGACCGGTCGCGATGTCGTCGAATGGGCGAAGGAAGTGTGCGCGCTCGGTGCCGGCGAGATCCTGCTGACCAGCATGGACCGCGACGGCACGCAGGGCGGCTTCGACCTCGCGCTGACGCGGGCGGTGTCGGATGCCGTGCCGGTGCCGGTGATCGCGTCCGGCGGGGTCGGCACGCTCGCGCATCTGGCCGACGGTGTGATCGACGGACATGCCGACGCGGTGCTGGCGGCGAACATCTTTCACTACGGGACGTTCACGGTGGATGCGGCCAAGCGGTACATGGCGGAGCGGGGGATTGCGATGCGATTGTCATGACCATCGAGACGACAAGCACCATCCCCGACTGGCTCGACGACGTGACGTGGAACGACGACGGACTCGTCGCGGCGATCGCGCAGGAGGTCGGCAGCGGCGACGTACTGATGCTCGCGTGGATGAACCGCGAGGCGCTGGCCGAGACGCTCGAACGCGGCGAGGCCGTTTACTGGAGCCGCTCGCGCAACCAGCTCTGGCACAAGGGCGACACGTCGGGCCACTTCCAGAGAATCCACGACATGCGCCTCGACTGCGACGGTGACGCGATCCTGCTGAAGGTCGAGCAGGTTGGTCGGATCGCGTGCCACACCGGGCGCCACAGCTGTTTCTCGCGGTCGCTGGACGGCAAGGCGTGGACCGAGATCGGCACGCCGCTCGACGAACTCCCCGCGAAGCATTCATGAGCGGCGACGACGTGCTGGCGCGGCTGGCCGGCGTGATCGAGTCGCGGCGCGGCGGCGACCCGGCGACGTCTTATGTGGCGCGCCTGCTGTCGCGCAGTCCCGACGCCGTGCTGAAGAAGATCGGCGAGGAGGCGACGGAAACGGTGATGGCCGCGAAGGACGGCGACCGTCAGCGGATCGTCGCCGAGACGGCCGACCTGTGGTTCCACTGCCTCGTCATGCTGGCGCAGTACGATCTCGCGCCGGCGGACGTGCTCGACGAGCTCGCGCGACGCGAGGGCCTGTCCGGCCTCGACGAACGCGCGGCGCGCAAGGCCGAACAGCGGCTCGAGCGACCCTGATGACGACGATTCATGCCATGAACCCTGACTGCCTCTTCTGCAAGATCGCTGCCGGATCCATTCCGGCCCGCAAGGCGTACGAGGACGACGAATTCCTCGCATTCCACGATATCAACCCGGCGGCGCCCGTCCACGTGCTCGTCATTCCGAAGATCCATATCGAGTCGCTGGCGGACTGTGAGGGCCGCCACGCCGAACTCCTGGGTAGAATGGTCGGCCTCGCACCGCGGATCGCCCGCGAGCAGGGCGTCGGTTACGATGGGCCCGACGGCGCCAGCGGTTTCAAGACAATCTTCAATACCGGGCGTGGCGGCGGGCAGGAGGTCTATCATCTGCACCTGCACATCCTCGGCGGCGCCAGGCCCTGGAAACCCAGGTAGCGTTCAAGAACGATCGGCGGCGGCGGAAGTCCGACACGGCTGTGCGGTACCGGCGGGCCTCAAACTCAAGGAGTAGATCATGGGTGGTTTCGGCAGTCCTATTCATTGGTTGATCGTTCTCGTCATCGTCCTGCTGATCTTCGGCACGAAGAAGCTGCGCAACATCGGCTCCGACCTCGGCGGCGCGGTGAAGGGCTTCAAGGACGGTATCAAGGACGGCGAAGGCCGTCCGGTCGACGCGGCAACGGCGCAGCAGCAGGTCGCCGATCGCAATACGATCGACGTCGAAGCGCGCGACAAGACCCGCACGTAGTCGCGCGGCAGTCTTCCGTGCGGAAGTGACCGGTGCTTCGGTCACTTTCACAGTACCGGCCCGGACCGGTCTCCGAGAACGATCGAGGCGCGTCTGTGCGCCGCTCATCCATGATGTCTAGCTGACCTTGTTCGACCTCGGGCTTTCCAAGCTGGCCGTCATCGGCGTCGTCGCACTGATCGTGATCGGACCGGAGCGTCTGCCCAAGGTCGCACGCACGGTCGGCACGCTGCTCGGCCGCGCGCAGCGCTATCTGGCCGACGTGAAGGCCGAGGTCAACCGCGAGATGCAGATGGACGAGATTCGCGCGGTCCGTGAACATGTCCAGAAAGCCGCGAGCTCGTTCGAGGCTTCGGTTCACGACACGCTGCACGAGACCCGATCCGGACTCGACTCGGCGTTCGAGACGTCGCCGGCGCCGGAGATGATGCCGTTGTCGGCGTCCGTCCCGAATCCGATGCCGCCGATCAAACGCAGCAAGTGGCGTCGTAACGTGGCGCAGCGCCAGAGCGGCACGCCGCTGTGGTTCAAGAGCGCGAACCGCAAGCGCACCCGCGTGCAGTCCGGCGCAGCCCGTGTCGCGCGATATCGCGTGAGCTGACCATCGTGGCCATTCCCAAACTCACAGGGACGAGTGCCGAGGAAGGCGATTCGTTCATCTCGCACCTCGTCGAGCTGCGGTCGCGACTGGTCAAGGCGGCGATCGCCGTCGTCGTGATCTTCGCCTGCCTGATGCCGTTCGCCTCGCACATCTACGACATCATGGCGATGCCGATGCTGAGTGCGCTGCCCGAAGGCACGAAGATGATCGCGACCGGCGTGATCACGCCTTTCCTCGTCCCGATCAAGGTCACGCTGCTGGTCGCGTTCGTGCTGGCGCTGCCGGTCGTGCTGTACCAGATGTGGGCCTTCGTCGCGCCGGGGCTGTACGCGCACGAGAAGAAGCTGGCGCTGCCGATCATCTCGTCGAGCTTCATCCTGTTCCTGATTGGTGTCGCCTTCTGCTACTTCTTCGTGTTCGGCACGGTATTTCGGGTGATCAACGAGTTCGCGCCGAAGTCGGTGCTGGTCGCGCCGGACATCGACGCGTACTTCGGCTTCGTGATGACGATGTTCATCGCGTTCGGCGTGACCTTCGAGGTGCCTATCGTCGTCGTCGTGCTGGTGCGCTTCGGGATCGTCAGCGTCGAGACGTTGCGCGGCATCCGGCCGTACATCATCGTCGCGTCGTTCGTGATCGCGGCGATCATCACCCCGCCGGACCCCGGCTCGATGATGCTGCTGGCGGTACCTCTGGTGGTGCTCTACGAGGCGGGCCTGCTGGTCGCGCGCTTCGTGCGGGTCAGCAACCGTCAGACCGAAGGCGTGGCGACCAGTTGAGTCGTCAGCCCCTCGCGTAGCCAGTCGTTCAGTGGCAATGCGGCTGCGAACGCTGCGACGATCGTCGGCGCCAGATCAGGATGGCTGCCGGTCGCCAGGTCGAAGTTCGCGGAGACGACGAAGCTCTTCAGCTTCAGCGATTCGCCGAAGCGTTCGATGCCCGGCATCCCGGGGTCGTAGCCCTTCGGCAGACGTGTCAGCTTGTCTTCCTGGCTGAGCGTCCCGAACGTGCGCACGAAGCGCCTGGCCTTCGCGATCCGCGCGAGGCCGGCATGGTCGGCGACGACATGCCTGCGCAACGCCGCCAGGACATCGCGCTCGGGCAGGTAGCAGCCGGCGCCCAGATGCAGGTTGCCTTCGGCATTGATGCTCAGGTAGTACATCGGGCCCGAGTTCTTCGCGCCTTCCTCGGCGATGGACGCGGAGAAGTAAGCCTTGTACGGCGTCTTGTCGTTCGAGAAGCGGATGTCGCGGTAGATGCGGAACAGCGCCTTCTTCGGATTGACGTCGGCGATCCGCTGGTCGTGCTTCGACAGGCCCGCGATGACCGCGGCGACCAGCACCATGAACTCGGCCCTGAGGATGTCGTAGGCCGGCTTGTTCATCACGAACCAGGCCTTGTTGTTGTTCTCGCGCAGACCCTGCAGATAGGCGACGAGGGCAGGCAGATGCATCGTCACTTGTCCTTCGAGGTGCCGGGCTTCGGCCGCGTGCCGACCTTGACCGACAACGCGATCTCTTCCTTCCGACGAAACACTTTCAGCTTCGCGTTGCTGCCGGGCTTGAGCCGTGCGATCGCGTCGAGCATCGTGATCGTGTCGATGATCGCGTGGTCGTTCACCGCGACCAGGATGTCACCGGGCTTCACGCCGGCGAGGTCGGCCGGACCGCCGCGATTGACGCCGGAGATGAAAGCGCCCTTGCTGCGGCCGAAGGTCAACGCCTCGACCTCTTCGGGCGCGATGTCCTGCGGCTCGACGCCGATATAGCCGCGGATCACTTCGCCGCTCGTGATGATCCCTTCGAGCACCTCCTTGGCCGTGGACACCGGCACCGCGAAGCCGATGCCGAGCGAACCGCCGGACGCCTTCGTGAAGATCGCCGAGTTGATGCCGATCAGGTTGCCGCTCGCGTTGACCAGGGCGCCGCCTGAGTTGCCCGGGTTGATCGCTGCATCGGTCTGGATGTAGTTCTCGAAGTTCGTCAGGTTCAGATGGTTGCGGCCGAGCGCGCTGATGATGCCCATCGTCACGGTCTGGCCGACGTTGAACGGGTTGCCGATCGCCAGCACGACGTCGCCGACGCGCGCCTCCTCGATACGCCCGAGCGTAATCACCGGCAGGTCGTGCAGGTCGATGTGCAGCACCGCCAGGTCGGTCTCGGCATCGCTGCCGACGACGGTCGCCTGCGCGCTGCGGTTGTCCGACAGAAGCACCGTGATCTCGTTGGCGCCTTCGATCACGTGGCGATTGGTAAGCACGTAGCCATCCTTGCTGACGATCACGCCGGACGCGAGCGTGCGTTCGGATTGCCCTTCGTTGAGACGCCGGTTCTGCTGGCGGCGCTGGCGCGGATCGTCGGAGAACGAGTCGTGGGGGCGTTCGTCGCCGTTGATGTCGATGCTGACGACAGCGGGTGCCGCCTTGAGGACCGCGTCGCTGTACGAGTCGGCATGCGACCTCTTGAAGACCGGCGACGACGCCCGCGTGATGGCGGCCGTCTCGTTGATCGTGACCGTGCCTACCTGACGGTCCGGCTGCAGCCATTCCGGACGCAGCACCTGGACGATGAACAGCAGCGCGAGCCCGATCGTGACGGTCTGCGCGAACATCAGCCAGAGCCGGCCGACGATGACGCGAGAATTGCGCGATGGGGCTTGCGACGTCATGCGGAAGGCCGAAAAAACGGCGGGCCGAGCCCGCCGCGGGGAAGACGAATCGTGGTCCCGATGTTCAGGGGCGCTTCAGCGCGTCGCGGATCTCGCGCAGCAGCAGCACGTCCTCGGGTGTCGACGGCGGCGGCGGTGCCGCATCGAACTTCGGCTTGGCTCGGCTGATCAGTTTGACCATCCAGAAGATGATGAACGCCAGGATGATGAAGTTGATGGCTACGGTGATGAAACTGCCGTAGCCCCAGACAGCAACGCCGGCGTCGGCCAGTTCTTTGTAGCTGTACGGCGCGGCATGACCGATCTTGGTGGCCTGGTCGGGGCGCAGCGTTCCAAGCTGGATGAAATAGTTGGAGAAGTCGAGGCCGCCGAAGATCCACCCGACGATCGGCATGATCAGGTCTTTCACCATCGAATCGACGATCTTGCCGAATGCCCCACCGATGATCACCGCGACGGCGAGATCGACCACATTGCCCTTGACCGCGAAATCGCGAAAGTCTTTCAGCATGCTCATTCACGCCCCCCACCAGTGATCGGAAAGCGGCATCTTAGGGTATCCGCCCCGCGCGAAGGTGCCGCGGAGGCATGCGGAACTTGCTTGCGATGTACAAATTTTGATTCGCCTCCCGATTCCGGTAAAATCGTGCGCTGTAAAAATCGGTGATTCTGGCGACCCGTTGTCGTTACGTTCTGCCGATCGTGGTCCAGCCGCAGGCCAGGCCACAACTCCTCCGTCACTCAAGGCCGGACCTTCGCGGATCCGGCGCCCTCATGTCCAGCGCAGATCAGCTTGCAGGCACTCCCGGATCCCCCATCGGCGGTGGCCCTCGTAACGGTAGTCCCGGCAGTTCCTCCCCGAAGAAATCGCCCGACGGTCCCATGAGCGATGGCCATTCCATCGTTAAGCACGTCGATACATCACGCCGCACCCTCCTGATCGCGTCCTGCACCGCCGGTGGCATCGCCGGTGTCGCCACGTTGACACCGCTGGTCGGCAGCTTCGAGCCGTCCGAAAAGGCCAAGGCAGCCGGCGCCCCGGTCGAGGCCGACATCTCCGGCATGGCCGTCGGCGAATTGCGCACCTTCGAGTGGCGCGGCAAGCCGGTGTGGGTGGTCAGGCGCAGCAAGGAGATGGTCGACGAGCTGCCCAAGAACGACCCCGAACTGGCCGATCCGCAGTCCAAGCGCAACCCGTCGGAATTCACGCCGATGCCGCAGACGCGTAACGAGTACCGGTCGATTAAACCCGAATATCTCGTGGCCGTCGGGGTGTGCACGCACCTCGGCTGCTCGCCGTCTGCGCGCTTCACGCCGGGTCCGCAGCCGAGTCTGCCGGACGACTGGCCGGGCGGATTCCTGTGTCCGTGCCACGGGTCGACGTTCGATCTCGCCGGTCGCGTGTTCAAGAACAAGCCGGCGCCGGACAACCTGCCGATCCCGCCATACAACTTCGTATCCGATAGCAAGATCATTATCGGCGAAGAGACCAAGGCGTAAGCCATCGCCCATCGCGGTGAGCACGGCGACACGAGCACGACGATCAGCGGGTCCGGAGAAAACAATGGCGAATCAAAGAGCGGTGGAAGCGATACCGGCGGATGCATCGGCAACCGAGCGGCTGTTGGGATGGGTCGATACGCGCTTTCCGCTGACGTCGACCTGGAAGGCGCATCTGTCCGAGTACTACGCGCCGAAGAACTTCAACGTCTGGTATTTCTTCGGGTCCTTCGCGCTGCTGGTGCTGGTGCTCCAGATCGTGACCGGGATCTTCCTCGTGATGCACTACAAGCCGGATGCGTCGCTGAACGCCGCTGGCATTCCGGTCGCCTTCGCGAGCGTCGAGTACATCATGCGCGAGGTGCCGTGGGGCTGGCTGATCCGCTACATGCACTCCACCGGCGCTTCGATGTTCTTCATCGTCGTGTACCTGCACATGGTGCGGGGGCTGATCTATGGGTCCTACCGCAAGCCGCGCGAGCTGGTCTGGATCTTCGGTACGGCCATCTTCCTGTGCCTGATGGCCGAGGCGTTCTTCGGTTACCTGCTGCCGTGGGGCCAGATGTCGTTCTGGGGCGCGCAGGTGATCGTCAACCTGTTCTCCGCGGTGCCGTTCATCGGTCCTGACCTGTCGATCTGGATCCGCGGCGACTTCGTCGTGTCCGATGCGACGCTGAATCGCTTCTTCGCGTTCCACGTCATCGCGATCCCGCTGGTGCTGCTCGGCCTGGTCGCCGCGCACATCGTCGCGCTCCACGAGGTGGGCTCGAACAACCCCGACGGCGTCGATATCAAGAAGCACAAGGACGAGAACGGCGTCCCGCTCGACGGGATTCCGTTCCACCCTTACTACTCGGTGCACGATGCGATGGGCGTGGTGGTTTTCCTGTTCATCTTTTCGGTCGTGGTGTTCTTCGCGCCTGAGATGGGCGGTTACTTCCTCGAGTCCAACAACTTCCTGCCGGCCAACCCGCTGCAGACACCGCAGCACATCGCGCCGGTCTGGTACTTCACGGCGTTCTACTCGATGCTGCGCGCCACCACCGACGTCTTCACGTGGGTGATGGTCGCTGCTGTCGCGCTGGCCTTCGTGTTGTGGTATGTCCGCGCCAAGCCGGCGCTCAAGTGGGCTGTCCCGGTCGCGATCGTCGCGGCGGTGGTGATGGTCCTGCTGCGCACGTTCGACGCGAAGTTCTGGGGCGTCGTGGTCATGGGCGGCGCGGTCGTCATGCTGTTCTTCCTGCCCTGGATGGATCACAGCCCGGTCAAGTCGATCCGTTATCGCCCGGTCTGGCACAAGTGGCTGTACGGCATCTTCTTCGCGGTATTCGTGGTGTTGTGCTATCTGGGCACCGAGCCGCCGTCGGAGACGAAGAACCTGATGACGCAGATCGGCACCGTCTACTACTTCGGATTCTTCCTGCTGATGCCGGTGTGGACCCGGCTCGGTAGGTTCAAGACGCCGCCCGACCGCGTCAACTTTCATCCGCACTGATGCAAGACCCGAAGCCGTACCGAACACGTCGACCGCTCGAAAGCCCCGCATGAAGAAATTGCTTGCCCTGCTGCTTCTCGTCCCGCTGTTGACTCTGCCGATCGCCTCCGGCGCTCAGGAGGGTTACCAACTCGATCACGCACCCGACCTGATAACCGACCAGGCCGCGCTGCAGAGCGGCGCCCGTCTTTTCGTCAACTACTGCCTCAACTGTCACAGCGCATCGTCGATGCGTTACAGCCGCCTCGAGGCCCTGGGATTGACCGAAGACCAGATCAAGAAGAACCTGCTTTTCACCGGTGACCGTGTCGGCGACCTGATGATCGTGGCGATGCGACCGAAGGACGCGAAGGAGTGGTTCGGCGCTGCGCCTCCCGACCTGTCGGTAATCGCGCGTGCCAAGTCCGGCGAGCGTGGCAGCGGCGCGGATTACGTGTATTCGTATCTGCGCACCTACTACAGGGACGACGGCCGTCCTACCGGCTGGAACAACCTCGCGTATCCCAACTCGGCGATGCCCAACATCCTGTGGCAGTTGCAGGGCACGCGCGACGCGGTCTACGTGGACAAGAAGGGCGAGGACGGCAAACCGGTCCACGAGTTCGAGAAATTCGAAGAGGTGACGCCGGGCACGATGACGCCGCTTCAGTACGACAAGTCGGTGGCGGAAATTACGGCGTACCTCAGCTGGATGGCCGAACCCGCACAGGAGACCCGCAAGCGCATCGGTGTCTGGGTGCTGCTTTTCTTGGGAGTCACATTCGTTCTGACCTGGCGGCTCAACGCGTCGTTCTGGAAAGAAGTCAAGTAAGTGGTCGTGGCAGGGGCCGGGGAGCGAAATCGCTCCCCGGCCCTCGTTTTTTGGGGGAAAAAAACAATGATGGTTCTATATTCCGGCACCACGTGCCCCTTCAGTCAGCGTTGCCGCCTGGTGCTCTTCGAGAAGGGGATGGACTTCGAGATCCGCGACATCGATCTTTTCAACAAGCCCGAAGACATCTCGGTAATGAACCCCTATGGCCAGGTGCCTATCCTGGTCGAGCGCGACCTCGTCCTGTACGAGTCGAACATCATCAACGAATACATCGACGAGCGTTTCCCGCATCCGCAGCTGATGCCCGCCGACCCGGTGATGCGCGCACGTGCGCGCCTGTTTCTCTTCAACTTCGAGAAGGAACTGTTCGTACACGTCGGCACGCTCGAGAACGTCTCGGCGAAGGGTCACGAAAAGGCGCACGAGAAAGCCCGCGCCGGCATCCGCGACCGGCTCACGCAGCTCGCGCCCGTGTTCCTGAAGAACAAGTTCATGCTCGGCGACGACTTCTCGATGCTCGACGTCGCGATCGCGCCGCTGTTGTGGCGCCTTGGTCACTACGGCATCGAGCTCGGCAAGAACGCCGCGCCGCTGATGAAGTACGCCGAGCGCATCTTCTCGCGACCGGCGTACATCGAGGCGCTGACGCCTTCCGAAAAGGTGATGCGTCGCTGAACCGATTGCGCTACGCGACCTTTTCTTCGTAGCATGGTCGACAATCCGATCGCCATGTCCGAACCGTCCACCAAGCCCTATCTGATCCGTGCCATCTACGAATGGTGCACGGACAGCGGCTACACGCCCTTCCTCGCTGTTCACGTGGATGCCACCACGCGCGTGCCGCAGGAGTTCGTCAAGAACAACGAGATCGTGCTGAACATCAGTGCGCTGGCCACCAGCAAGCTGCAGATCGGCAACGACGTCGTCGAGTTTCAGGCGCGCTTCGGTGGCAAGGCACGGACGATCTCCGTGCCGGTCATCAACGTCAGCGCGATCTATGCGCGCGAGAACGGCCACGGCATGGCGTTCGACCTGGCCGACGCGGCCATCGCGCGTGGCCACGAACCACCGGCGTTGCCGGCACCGGAAGTCGTGGGTTCGCCCGAGGAGGCGCAGCCCGAGCGCGAGTCGAGCAAGGGCCGCGATGCACTGAAGGTGGTCCAACCCGAAGACAGTCCGCAACCGCCGACCGACAGCCCCAAGGGCCGGCCACATCTGACGATCGTCAAGTAAAAACGGTCGCAGCGAGACAACTTCCGCGCGGCGATGCAGTCCGTTAAACTCTTCGTTCGCCGACTTAGCTCATTTGGTAGAGCAGTTGATTTGTAATCATCAGGTGGCAGGTTCGATTCCTGCAGTCGGCACCAGATTCCCATTCGAGAACAGCTCTCGCCCCCCGTTCTCCGCTGGGTAAAATTCACTTCGGCAGGATGAGCTGGATCTTCTGAGCCAGTTCGTCGAGGGAAAACGGCTTGTTGAGTACGTGCGTGCCGGGCTCGAGCGCGCCGCCGCCGATCAAGGCATTTTCCGCATAACCGGTCGCGTACAGCACCTTCAGATGCGGTCGCGCAAGGCGCGCGGCTTCCGCCATCTGTCGCCCGTTCATGCCGCCCGGCAGGCCGACGTCGGAGATCAGCAGGGCGATCGGGGTATCCGATTGCAGGATCCGCAGGCCTTCGACGCCCGTCGAAGCCTCGATCGAGACGTAGCCGAGTTCGGCGAGCAATTCGGTGATCAACATGCGGATGATCGGTTCGTCGTCCACCACGAGCACGGTTTCTCCGTGGCCATGGGGTGCGGCGCGCATCATCCGCTCGGTGTCCGCGAACTCGTCCGCATCGCGGCCGTGCAGACGCGGCAGATAAAGACACACCATCGTGCCCCGGCCCAATTCCGAATAGATCCGGGCCACGCCGCCCGACTGCAGGGCGAAGCCATGAATCATCGACAGGCCGAGCCCGGTTCCCGATCCGGTGGGCTTGGTGGTGAAGAACGGTTCGAAGGCGCGCTTCGCGACCTCGGGTGTCATGCCCGTCCCGGTATCGCTGACACAGAGCGATACGTACTGTCCGGCCGGCACCTCCCTGAGCAGCGCCCCGCGATCGTCGATCGCGCGGTTGGCGGTTTCGATCGTGAGTCGACCGCCGCCCGGCATCGCGTCGCGTGCGTTCAGGCACAGGTTGAGTAACGCGTTCTCCAGCTGATTCGAATCGACCAGCGTCGGCCAGAGACCCGCGGTACCGACGCTTTCCACCTGGATGGCGGGACCGACCGTACGCCGGATCAGATCCTCCATCCCGGACACCAGTCGGCTGACGTCGACCGGCGTGGGGTCGAGCGTTTGCCTTCTGGAGAAGGCAAGGAGGCGGTGCGTCAATGCGGCAGCGCGCTTGGCGGACCCGTGTGCAGCGACGATGTAGCGCTCGAGATCGCTGATGCGCCCCTGTGCGATCCGTGTCTGCATCATTTCCAGGCTGCCGACCACGCCGGTCAGCAAGTTGTTGAAGTCGTGAGCCAGCCCACCGGTCAGCTGACCGACCGCCTCCATCTTCTGGGCCTGGAACAGTTGCTCGCTGGATTCCTGAAGCGCGAGTCTTGCATCCCGCTGCTCCGTCACGTCACGCGTGATCTTCGCGAAGCCGACCAGTTTCCCGTCGGCGTCCTGAATCCGATCGATGACGACACTCGCCCAGAATCGCGTGCCGTCCTTTCGCACCCGCCATCCTTCTTCCTCGAAGCGCCCGGTTTCCGCTGCGATTGCGAGCGCGGCCTGGGGCTTGCCCGTCCTCTGGTCTTCCGCCGTGAAGAAGCGCGAAAAATGCTGGCCGACGATCTCCTGCGAGGTGTAGCCCTTGAAGCGCTCCGCTCCGCGGTTCCAGCTTGCAATCCGACCCGTGGGCTCCAGCAGGTAGATGCCGTAGTCCGTCACGGCCTCGATCAACAGACGGTACTGATGCCCGTCCGCCAGGTCCATCATGAGCCTCCCGCTGCCTGTCATCACGACTCCAAAGTGTTGCATCTCGCCGAATCGGCGACGGCCAGTGCTTGCACGATCATCGTGTGGATTAGCGGGCGAGTTGCATCCCGACCTGAACCACCCATCCGACCCCGAGAATGGCGATCGCCACGTAATCGAAGTAGGCGAACGTCAACGGCGGGAACGACGGCTTCGACGCCTCGGCTTCGCCGGTCCGGTCGGACAGGACGACTTCTGCGTTCCGATGTGCGGTAAATCCGACGATCGGCGCACGCCTCGCCAATACCGCGCCCATCCAGAGGAACGCGGATGTGACGAAAGCGCCTTGCCAGGCGTTGAGGACCGAGAAAAAATATTGCAGTTGGATCGGCGCCCCTGGCGCGCCTTTGCCGGAGAGCTCGGGGCTCGGGAACGTCGCCGCGGTCGCGACGGCAGTGACGCCCGCGATCAGGGCGATACCCACTGCCATGCCCCTTCGTCCATCGAACCATCCGATCAGCAATGCAATCACCATCAGACCGGCGTTGGTAATGACGTCCAATGCGTTCCTGTCGACAGGCAGGAAAATCCGGAAGCCGGATTCGATCGCGACGAACCCGGTTATCAGGAGCAGGTAAGGCAGCGCCGGCAGGAGCCCCTTTCGCGAGCGGCGACTCTTCGCGACCACCGACTCGCCGCCGATCGCGCCCGATGCGCGCATGGTCGACGAAGGCGCGACCGGCAGGCGTGTCGTTGCAAGCCGCCTCATCAGGCGCGGCAGATACAGCGCGGTGAGACAGGCGACGAGCGCCGACGGATCGCCGATCCCGTAGTAGAGGGGGATCGGCGCCTCGATGCTGAACAGGAAACGCATGAGCAAGCCGAAGGCCAGTCCCGCCGCTAGCAACAATGGCAACGCATGCAGGCGGATGTTCGACATGCCGATCAACAGCAGGAGGAGCAGGAGATACTCGTGAAGGGGAAACGACAGCGAGAAGCCGGCGACCCCGGTCGTTCGAATCGTACAGGTCGTCCCCAGGAGCAGGAATGCCATCTGCCGCATCGTCAACGAATCGGCTCGCAGGCTGTCGCGCAGATAAGTGCGATCGGTCACGAGACGTTGGATAACGATGCACGCGATGAAGATCCCGGCGCCGCCGCCCACCTGCAGAGGACCCGCGTTGTAGTCGATCAACAGCAAGAAGGTTCCTGCAATCAATGCCGGCAGGCCCCGCCTGCCGAAGCGGTCGGCCCACCAGGCGGCGATCGGGATGCACAGGTACGACAGGCCGAAGCGGAAGATCCCGAAGTCGTAGGAAATACAGAGCAGCCACATCAGCGGGGCCAGCGTCCACGCGCCCCATACCGGACGTTTCTCCGTGTCGTTGCGGACTCGCGCGCTCCACAGCTCGGGCCGTGCGATCCGCAGCGCCGGCCAGATCGACAGGAAAGCGACGAACGAAGGCACGACGGCGTCCAGCGGATTGGTCCACAGGACTGCGGCAGACGGCAGCGCGATCACCAGGGCACCGAGCGCCGACCGTACCTGCCACATGCGCCGGCCGTCGCTGCGCAGCAGGATGACGAAGAGCATCAGCGGTGCGATCAGATGGAGGGCAGCGAAGGCGGCGCCTCCGAACCACAACGCGCCGAACGGCAGCAGCCAGCCGATCGACATCAGCGCTGCGCAGGTACCGACCCAACCGGATCTCGCCGCCCCGGCGCGCCACAGCACGATGGACGCGCCCCAGAGTCCGGCCAGCGGCAATGCGCTGAAACCGATCGCCGACAGGACCATCGACGAAGCGTCGGCGAACGGGCCGTAAGCAGCGAAAGCCGCGACTTCGATACCCGTGACGAATACCATCGCGACGACGGCTGCGGCCCAGGCGGTGCCGGTAACGGACCCGGTCAGCCGCAGCCGGTGCGCCATCGCAGCCGCGAACGGGATGGTGAGAAAAATCCCGCAGACCGCGTACCAGCCCAGGTCCCCCAGGAAATCCAACCCCTTCCCTCGTGCTAACGGATAGGTCTTACCCTCGAGCGCATCGATCAACTCTGGCAGGTACCGCGCGACCAAGTAGAGCCCGATCAATCCGATCAGCGTCGTCGCGGCGCCGCCGAGCCAGGTGCCGCTCCGGAACAGGCGGAACGGGTCGCGTGCTTTGTCGCCGCCGGGATCGAGACCGCCCGCCGCGAGCAGCGCCGAGGCGGCAGCCGCTGCCAGCGCCATCGCCCAGTCACCGGTGTCGTGCAGCACGAGCGCGACCGTCAGCGACAAAACCGTCACGAGCGCCGCCATCGTGATCAGCACGGCGCGCACAAGGACGCCGGTCCGTAATGCCGCTCGCTGTCCCGCCCACGCCATCACGTGCCAGGCGACGACTTCGGCCAGCACTGTCGGCGGCAAAGCCTTGCGCTGAATCCTCGCCGTGAACTCGACCTGCGCGGCGATACCGCTCGCCGCGAACGCCCCGAAGAGTCGCTTCGCGAGATCGATGATCGACCCGCTGAACTCGTAGAGCAGCACCGCCGCCAGAACGCAGACGATCGCGGCGCCGACATCCGCCTTCGCCAGTTGCGGCCGCAGCAGCCTGCTCAGTTCCTCGGGCGCGTCGACCGCGAGCCCCGTCCGGTCTTCGCTGCGCACGAAGCCGAGGAAGAGTTGATCACGCAGGACGGACTCCCGGTCGTGCCGCAGGACCGCGAGCAGGGTCGCGATCCAGACCGGCTGATCGTTCCGCGCGATCTCGAGCTGGAAATTCTCTCCTGCGCGTGAGGCCGGCCTGAGCAACTGGAAGCACAGGTCGCGGACTTCCGCCTGACGATCGCTGCCGAGCCGGTCGATCAACGCGGCGCGCAACCAGTCCGGCATGCTGCCGCGACGCAGCCACGGCAGGCGGGCGAGCTGGCAGAAGCTCGCCTCGTCGAACGGCGCTTCGCCGGCATGGATCAGACGGTCGGCCAGCCACAGCGTGACCTCCGCACTGATGGCGGGGAACACAGCCGTTGCACACAGCACCGTGAACGCCGCCGGTGAGAGCGCATCCTGCAGTCCGCCGACGAGCCGCTCGATGTCCTTCTGATCCGGCGGCGTGCTGCGTATCCAGCGGTCGGGCCGTGCGCCGAGCAACTGCCAGAGCCGCCGTGTGTCCGTCCTGCCGGGCAACGGAGCGGTCTCGCGGTTGCCGCCCCGCAGCAAGTCGGCGAACCCCGCGATACCCGAAGACGTCGCCGGCATCAGCGCGAAACCGAGCGCCTGCAGGCACTGCTCGCGCCGCGCCCATTCGTTGCGAGGCTTCGTCGTGAAGATGATCGTCATCGGCCACTCGAGCAACTGCGTCAGCCAGGCGTGGGGTCGATCGCTCGTCCCGATGAAGAAGCGGTCGGCGTCGGTGAAGAGCACCAGTGGATGATCGCCGTGCAGCGCCGCAAGGTCGCTCAGGTCCGCGACGCGATGACCGGCCGCATGGGTCGCATGCAGGCGGGCGCGGCGCGGATCACCGTGGAACTCGTAGCAGGTGAACGGCACCTGCTCCACAGTCATGCGCTTCATGACGACATCGGCGAGCGATCCGAGATGGTCGTCGACCGAGATCCGATCGACCAGCAGCAGGTAGTCGGGCAGCCGTCGCCGTGTCCCGTAGCGGAGCTCGACCCGCCCTCCGGCACGGATCGTGGCGCGCAGTGTGCGCTGCACGTCGATCGCGTCGGACGGGATCTCGGCGTGACGGCGCAGCGCCTGGAAGTGATGCGACAGGCCGCTGTCGATGAAAAGCAGGCGCTTCGCCGCCGCGAAGCTGACATTGCGGCCAGGTGTCGACGCAGCCGTGAAACGTCGCGCCAGCGCCTCCGGCCTGCGACGGCGCCACGCGATGAAGCCGAGCCATCCGAGCAGCGGGACCGCGCCGACGACGAGCCCGGCCGCGACGGCGGGCTTCGGAAACGCGACCGTCGATCCGGGCGTCGCGGACGTGACGGCGACGTCGGTGCCGGCCCGCTGTGACTGCGAGACGACCCTCAGCAGGCCGAAGCCGATCAGCGCGACCAGCGCGACGATGCCGACGTAGACCATCCATCGATCGACGCTCGCCGCGACGCGCAGCTTGCGGACAGGTTCAGGCGTTGCGGGCGCCGGCGGCGCACGTCGTCCGTCACTCTGCGTCGCGCTGCCGTGGCGCTCGGCCCAGTCCCGCAGCCGCAAGCGTAACGACGCCTGTTGCCGCGCGTTCGTGCAGAAAACCGGACCGAGCCACATCGCGATGCCGTCGGGCGTCTGCGGCACGTCGTGCTGGCGACGCAGGAAGTCGAGCACCTGCACCGCCCGGACTTCTTCGGCGATGCCTATCCTGAAATCGGGTCCCCGTAGCTCGGTGACGAAGTCGTGGATGTCGTCGAGCCAGTCCGGCAACGCGGCGTTCGACGGGACGGCCTCGTTCACGGACGCCCTCAGCGCGTGTCGGTCGACCAGCTGCGCAGGATGTCGGACGCGGTCGCCCGGTCCTCGGGCCTCTTGGCGAGCGTCGCGAGTGTCGCCTGTACGATCTCCAGGTCCTTGTCGGTCGTACCGCGGAACCGGTCGCGCAACGAGTCGGCCGGCTTCATCGCGTCGTACCCGAGCACGTCGAGCCAGGCGAGCAGCTCGGCGGTGCCGGGCGGCCGCTGGATGCGGCTGCGATCGCGCAGCAGCGCGAAGACCTCTAGTGCTTCGTCGAGCAACATCCCCTCGGTGAGCCAGCACACCTGCGCATAGACGATCTCGCGCAGGTCGTCGACCGGGAACGGAATGTCGAAATAGACGCAGCGACGCAGGAAAGGATCGGGCAGGCTCTTTTCAGAGTTGCTCGTGATGACGACGATCGGCCGGACCGTCGCATCGCCGGGGACCTCGACGCGGACGCCGAGTTCGGGAATGTCGAAGCCGAGCCGCTCGATCTCGTTGAGCATGTCGTTGGGCGTGTCCCGCGGGGCCTTGTCGAGTTCGTCGACGAGCACGACGCTGGCGCGCGGCCCGTTCGGGGGGAATGCGGTAGCCGGATACAGGTCTCCGAAGGTCTGCGGCCTTCCGGCAGCCGCATCGCGGCGCGCGAGAACCGGCTCCTTCGACAGACCGCGTGATGGCGCGCTTTCGAACGCCCTTCCTGGCAGCACCTTCAATGCACGATCGGGGCCGCCCGCGAAGAGGATGGCCTTGCCCAGTCCATGAAAGCTCAGGTAGCGCTGCAGCGGCAGGTGCTCGTTGGCATGGATGTCGCGAAAGCGCGCCAGCTCGTCGAACGAATAGAACAGGTCCTTTGCCGAAGTCGACGACTTGACGAAGCATTCGAGGACCTCGCCAAGCCCCAGCTCGCTGGCCATCGCATACGCGAATCGGGTCTTGCCGGTGCCCGGTTCGCCGGTCAGCAGCAGCGGCTGGCCGAGAAGGATCGCGACGTTGGCTGCGGCCGCGAGCCCGGGGTCGGGTCGATACCTTCCCTTGCGATGGACCTCGTACGCCGGTGGCGGACGCTCGCTCAACGGCTTGCGTGGCGCCTCGGCGATCCCGGTATAGAAGCGTGTCGTCATCGGTCAGGTTTCGGTCGGTTCGTGCTTCATGTTGTCGAGCGTCGAGATCAGCGTGCTCAGTGGAAACGGATGCTCGGGCATTTTCATCTCCACCGATCTGACGAACCTGGCGAGGCCGCGGTGCACCCGGTCGTTCTCGAGCTTCTTCTGCCAGTCCGGCAGATGCGGCTTGCGCTGGAGCTTGCCGAGTTCCGGAAGCAACAGGAGCCGGAGATGCGCGGCATCGTGGAGTAGTTCCTCGTCGGCCGACGGGCGGAACTGCTGGATTGCAAACTCGAGAAGAGACAACTCGGCATCGACTCTGCCGGCCCAGAACCGCCACTTCGGCGGCGGCGCAGGTGTCCGGTCGAGGATCAAATTGAAGAACAGCACGACGAAGTCGTTGAGTCCGGCCGCGCTGATCCTGCTCCATTCATCCAGCCAGGCCAGGAGGATGTCGCGCTGCAGGGCCGTGAACGCGCTGGCGCGGATGTCCCAGTACCAGACGCGCGGTTTGGAGCCTGCGTTGAACGCCGCGCGGATGTTTTCGGCACTGTGCGCCGGATCGGCGTTCGCGATACCGAGCGCCCGGCGCAATTGCCTGCGCAGCGAAGCCAGGCCCCGCGCCACGCTGTCCTCCTTGGCGGGCCAATCCATCGGCACGATCTGGTCGAATCCGAATCGACCGGGAAACAGGCCCGGCATCGTCTCGTTGCGGAACAGATCCATCAGGTCGCCATGACAATCCTCGGGACGCCCAGGCGCCCCGCAGACGAGAACACGCGATCCCGCGGGCGCCTTCACGGCGATCTCGACGGCGCCCTGGAGATCGGCGGACTGCGCCTGGCGATCGACCAGATAGGCGAGACCGTAGAGGTCGGGCCACGGATTGGAAGTGCGCAGCCTCGGGATGGGTTCGAGGTCCTGCGGAGACCCTTCGGGCAGATGCCGGTGCCAGTCTGCGCACCGGAACGCGTGCTCGAGCGGTTGCACGATCAGAACGCCGTCGTCGAACCAGGTATCGGTCTGGACGATCACGCCGATCAGATGGTCCGCCGAGAAGACCGCTGAACCCGAGACGCCCTTCCAGCCGTTCGCATCGCGTGGACGGCCGCTCTTGACGAGGACCTGCCAGAGATCGCGCTTGAGCAGCGACTGCTTGTAGACGGTGCCGTGGACCTGCTGCGTGTCGTTCTGCCCTTCGTGACGCAGGATCCTCGGAAAGCCGATCGCGTTGCAGTCTTCGGGGTGATCGTCGCGCACCAGCGTCGCGAAGCGGGTGATCGCCTGCGGCCCGTCACGGGCGGGTCGATCGTCGGCGCCGACGCGCAGCAGCGCGAGATCCAGTTCGCGTTCATACCAGCAAGGAACGAAGGCCTGCCACTCGCAGCGATTGGCGAGGAAGTCGCCGACCAGCCGGACTTCGCAGGTACCGCCATCGACCAGCGCCGGTGCGACGACGTGAAGCGCCGTCAGCACCAGGCCCGGCGCGATCAGATAGCCCGTTCCGAAGGACTCGGCGCCACCAGGTTGCGACGCATAGATCTCGGCGACACAATCTGCCTGGGGTGCCATATCGTGCCTGTCGCGCGAATGGCGGCCGTTATTTCGGGTGCCCGCCGTCGCTATCGGACACGTTGACGGCACCGCCGCCGCGAGCCTTCGGTTCGAGCGTCAACTTGATCTTGTGCGTCGATCCTGCAGTCTGCCTGGTCCCGCCGCCGGCCTCGATGATCCACCACTTGATGCCGCCTTTGCCCTCTGATTCTTTTTCGACCGCCACTTCCAGCTCCATTTCGATCGGCCCGAGCTGGAACTGCAACGCTTCGCCCGCTCCGGCTTTCATGGCGAGCGTCAATTCGCTTCGCAGATTCTGGATTGCTTCCGAAAGCGCGATTTGAGCCATGAGGCCCCTTCATGGAAAGTGGCGGATGTCGAACATGCCGAGTAAGTAGCCGGCACTATCGTAACGCGTCGAAATCCGCGATCGCCGATTTTTATTTTCATCGGGCGCTGCGCTCGTCGACGCGTCGCTAAAAAAAACCGGCATCAGCCGGTTTCGGGGATCGATCCATCCGCTCGCTCAGCTGGTGGCCTCGAGCATCTTCTTGAGTTCTCCGCTGTCGTGCATCTCACCGATGATGTCCGAACCGCCGACGAATTCGCCGTTGATGTAGAGCTGCGGCACGGTCGGCCAGTTCGAGTACGACTTGACACCCTGGCGCACCTCGTCGTCTTCGAGGACGTTGACCGTCACGAGACTGGTCACGCCGTTCGCTTTGAGCAACTGGATGGCGCGCCCCGAGAAGCCGCACTGCGGAAACTGGGCCGTACCCTTCATGAACAGAACGACGGGATTCTTATGCACCGTCTGATCGATGAACTCGTGAACCGTCTGCACTGGGTTGATGGTGTCGCTCATGGCTGTCCTTTCGATTGATCCGGTGGCCTGATCAGGCTGTGACCCGCGTACGGCCGATGCGCTCCATCATACGTCGACCCCGTCCACGAAGATCAGTCCTCTACCTTGTCCCTGGCTTTCCTGGCCAATTCCCTGGTTTTGTCGGCGATCTTCTCGGCGCCTTCCTTCAAGTCGTCACCGGCCCTGATCGCGAGTTCCCTGGTCTTGTCGCCGACCTCGACCGCCTTTTCCTTGGTGGCATCGACCGCGTTGCTGGTCGTGTCCTTGGCCTGTTCAATCGCGGCCTTCGACGATTCGGTGCCTGTGCCGGTCGCGTCATTCGCGTTGTCGGTGGCGCTATTGACCACGACCTTGGCCCGGTCGGCGGCTTCCTTCGCCTGATCCCTGGCCGCGTCGGCGGCGTTGCCGACGGCGCTCTTCGCCGCAGCTATCGACTTGTTGGTCTCTTCCTTGGCCTTGCTCATCGCAGGCGAATCGTCGATCTTCCTGCTGCAGGCAACCAGCGCCGCGACGACGAACAGACCGGCGAAGAGAGTTCGATTCATTCAAGGCTTTCCTTCTTGGGCGTAGCGGTGCGCGGTGCGGGTCGAGCGCCTGTCGTGCCCGCCGGAAAATCAGGGATGCATCATAAATCAAGCATCTCTTCGATGTTGACGGGCCGTCCGGCTGCCCCGCTGGTCCCGTGGCTGACGCGCTCGATGCCGGCGAGGTCGCGTGGCGAGCCGACGCCGCTGTAGCCGGCGTCGCTCATCGCAGCGCGCACCTGCGCGGCCTGATCGTAGCCGTGCTCGAGCATCAGGACGCCGCCAGCCGCCAGATGGCGGACCGCCGCCGACACGATATGCAGTAACGCGGTCAGACCGTCGGCCCCGTCGGTCAACGCGATCCGCGGTTCGAAGCGCAGGTCCCCCTGCAGCAGATGCGGGTCGTCGCTTGCGATGTACGGCGGGTTCGACACGATCAGATCGAACTCGGCGACCTGTCCACCCGCCGCGGCGAGACCTGCGAACCAGTCGCTCTGGAGGAATCGAACCGTCGCGCCGAGCGTGGTCGCGTTGTGCCGCGCGAGGTCGAGCGCGGCCGCGGAGATGTCGGTCGCGACGACGACCGCCGTCGGGCACTCGAGTGCCAGCGTGATGGCGAGCACGCCGCTGCCGGTCCCGAGTTCGAGGACACGCACCGGCCGATCCGTCGGACGCGCAGCGATCCACAGGACGCTCCGGTCGACCAGCAGTTCGGTGTCCGGCCGCGGGATCAGCACGCGAGAGTCCACCGAGAACGGTCGCCCGAAGAATTCGCGATGGTCGAGCAGATAGGCCATCGGCTCGCCGGCCTCGCGACGCGCGGCGAGCACGCGGAAGCGCGTGATCGCCTCGCCCGTCGGAACGGCATCGCCGTCCGCGACGATGCTGGCGCGGCTATGGCCGGACGCCGACGCGAGCAGCGTGATCGCTTCGGACCGCGGAAGCCGCGTCGACGCGACCAGCCTGGCGAACGGTCCCACCGACATCACGTGTCGGACAGGGACGCGAGCATTTCGGCCTGGTTCTCGGCAACCAGCGCATCGGTCAGCTCGTCCAGATCGCCGTCGAGGATGAACTCGAGCTTGTACAACGTGAGGGCGATACGGTGGTCGGTCACGCGACCCTGCGGATAGTTGTAGGTGCGAATCCGTTCCGATCGATCGCCGGAGCCGACCAGCGTGCGTCGCGTCGCCGCCTCGGTCGCCTGCTGCTCGCGGGTCTGCTTGTCCTTGATCCGCGCGGCGAGCACCTTCAGCGCCTGGGCCTTGTTCTTGTGCTGGCTGCGGTCATCCTGGCATTCGACGACGATGCCGGTCGGCAGATGCGTGATGCGCACCGCCGAGTCGGTCTTGTTGATGTGCTGCCCACCGGCGCCCGACGCGCGAAACGTGTCGATGCGGATCTCGTCGGGCCGGATGTCGACGTCGGCGATGTCGTCGGGCTCCGGCATCACGGCGAGCGTGCACGCCGATGTGTGGATGCGCCCCTGCGTTTCGGTGACCGGTACGCGCTGGACGCGATGGCCGCCGGACTCGAACTTCAGCCGCGCGTACGGTGCGAGCGCGTCGCCGATGCCGCTGCCCGGCGCGATCCGCACGATCACTTCCTTGTAGCCGCCCAGTTCGGACGGCGACGACGAGACGATCTCGACCTGCCAGCGCTGCCGCTCCGCGTAGCGCAGGTACATCCGCAGCAGGTCGCCGGCGAACAGCGCCGATTCATCGCCGCCGGTCCCTGCGCGGATCTCGAGGAACATCGGGCGCGCGTCGTCCGGATCCTTCGGCAACAGAAGCCGTTGCAGCGTGGTGTCGAGTTCGGCGATCCGCGCCCGGGCGCTCGCCAGTTCGTCGTCGCCATAGGCACGCATCGCCGGATCGTCCTGCAGGTCGATGGCGGCGTGTTCATCGGAGAGCGCGGCGCGATACAGCGCATGGCAGGCGACCAGCGGCCCGAGCTCAGCGTGCTCGCGGGTCAGGCTGCGATAGCGGTCGAGGTCGGCCGTGGCCTGCGGGTCGGACAGCAGCCGTTCGAGTTCGGTGCGACGGGTGGTGAGCTGGTCGAGCTTCGCCGCGAGGCTGGCCTTCATGCGGGCCCGGTCACGTCGCGGGTCACGTCGCGCATCGCGACGATGCGCGGCTTATTCATCTTTCTTCGCCCCGAACAGCCGCGGCAGGTATTGCAGCAGATGAGCGCGGACGTCGTCCGGTGCGTCGTGCAGCAACTGCGTCGGACCGTGCAGGAACTTGTTCGTGATGCCCTGCGCGAGCGCCTCGATCACGACCGCCGGATCGTCGCCTTTCGCGAGCCGGCGCTTCGCACGATCGAGTTCGATCGTGCGGAACGCGTCGCCGCGCCGATGCAGGTCACGAATCGCAGGCACGGTCTGGCGCCCCTCGAGCCAGCGCATGAACTGTCCGACTTCGCGATCGATGATCTGTTCGGCATCGCCGACCGCATCGCGCCGCTGCTGCATCCCGTTGGAGACGACCTGCCCGAGGTCGTCGACGGTGTAGAGGAACACATCGTCGAGTTCGCCGACCTCGCGTTCGATATCGCGCGGCACGCCGAGGTCGACCATGAACATCGGCTTGCGCTTGCGCTGCTTCAACGCACGCTCGACCATGCCGAGGCCGACCAGCGGCAGCGTCGACGCGGTCGACGAGATCACGATGTCGAAAAGCGCGAGTTCCGAAGGCAGGTCCGAGAGCAGCATCGCGTGCGACGGGACGCCGGTCGCGGCGAGTCGCGTCGCGAGGCGCTGACCGCGTTCGATCGTGCGGTTGGCGACCGCGATCGCGGCTGGCCTGTGGGCCGCGAAGTGCGTCGCGACCAGTTCGATCATTTCGCCGGCCCCGATGAGCAGGATGCGCTGCCGGTTGAGGCGTTCGAAGATCCTTTCCGACAGCCGCACCGCGGCGGCCGCCATCGATACGCTGGCCGAACCGATCGCGGTCGTCGAGCGCA
>JBDTIS010000228.1:0-10041 GCA_039936235.1 Burkholderiaceae bacterium
AGCTTGTCCACGTCGACGTCGCGCGCCGCGATCGGCGCACCGATCACCAGTTCGAGCCGGCTCGACAGCCCCTGCTTGAGCGGCCGCGGCAGCGACGTGAACGCCCGACCCGACGCGCGCGAGAACCAGCTGCCCCACAGGCCGCGCAGCGCCATCGGTACGATCGGTACCGGATTGCGTTCGACGATACGCGCTGCGCCCTGCTTGAACGGATACAGGTCGCCGGTGTCCGTGATGCGCCCCTCCGGGAAGATGCAGACCAGTTCGTCGCTCCGCAGCGCCTCGTCGATCAGTGCGTTCGCCTTCGCGAACATCTTCGGGTCGGTCTTCGCCGACGCGATGCCGATCGCACCGGCGGCCTTGAAAAACCAGCCGATCAGCGGCGCGCGAAAGATGCCGAGGTCCATCACGAACCGGATAGGCCGGGGGCTCTCTCCCATGATCACGACGGCGTCGACGAAGCTGACATGGTTGCAGACCAGCAGCGCCGGGCCGTTGGCGGGGATGTGCTCGACCCCGGTCGTGCGGATCCGGTAGAACGTCGACACCAGCAACCACGCCAGGAAGCGGACCAGGAACTCGGGCACCAGCGTGTAGATGTAGACCGCGACGACCGCGTTCAGCAGTCCGACGACGAGGAACAACTGCGGAATCGTGACGCCAAACGAGAACAGCACGATCGCCATGACCGACGAGACGATCATGAACAGCGAGTTCAGGATGTTGTTCGCCGCGATGATGCGGGCGCGATGCGACGGTTGCGAGCGGCTCTGGATCATCGCGTACAGCGGCACGCTGTAAAGACCGCCGAACATCGCCAGCAGGAACAGGTCGACCATGACGTGCCAGTGCGCCAGGCGATGCGACTGTTCGGTCAGGAACGCGCTGACGCCCACCAGAGACGGCCCTGGCTGCAGCGCACGCGAAGCGAAGTACAGAGCCACCGCGAAGATCGTCATCCCGATCGAGCCGAACGGCACGAGGCCGATCTCCTCTTTGCCGCGCGACAGCTTCTCGCACAGCAACGAGCCGAAGCCGATGCCGATCGAGAAGATCGCGAGCAGCAACGTGACGACCTGCGGATCGCCGCCGAGCACTTCCTTCGCGAAGTTGAAGAACGACGTCAGGAAAGTCGCGCCGAAGAACCAGAGCCACGAGATTCCCAGCAGCGACAGGAACACCGACCGGTTCTCCCGGGCCATCCTGAGGTTGCGCCAGGTCTCGGTGAACGGATTCCAGTTGATCTTCAGGTCGGGCTGGTCCGACGGCGACGTCGGGACGAACGACACGACGACGCGGCCGACGACGGCGACGCCGAGGCAGACCGCCGCGACGACGGCAGGGCCTCTGGCGCCCATGTCGGCGAGCTCGCCCCCGATGATCGTCCCGACCAGGATCGCGACGAAGGTCCCCATCTCGATCATCCCGTTGCCGCCGACCAGTTCCTTGTCGTTCAACTGCTGAGGCAGGTAGGCGTACTTGACCGGACCGAACAGCGTCGAATGGACGCCCATCATGAAGGTGCCCGCGTACAGCAGCCACACGTCGTGCAGCAGGAAGCCGGCACCGCCGAGGATCATGATCGCGATCTCGAGCGACTTCACGAAGCGCATCACACGGGCCTTGTCGAACTTGTCGGACAACTGTCCCGACGTCGCGGAAAACAGCACGAACGGGAGGATGAAGATGGCCGAGATCACGAACGCAGCAGTCTTCGCGTCGACGCCTTCGAACAGCGCCGTCTGATAGGTGACCAGCGCGGTGAACGCGACCTTGAAGATGTTGTCGTTGGCCGCGCCGCAGAACTGCGTCCAGAAAAACGGGGCGAAGCGGCGCTGGCTGAGCAGCGTGAACTGGCTCGACGAACTCATCGGAGGTTTCTCAAAACGGAGCCGACGTGTCGTTCGGCGAAAGTTGATGAAAATCGGTCACGCGTGCTCGCGGATGTACCGCGAAATGCTGGCGAGTGCGGCGAGCAGCGACTCGCCTTCGATTCAGAACCAGACCTCCTTGCCGACCTTCTCGCTGCCCAGCACGCCAGCCTCGCGCATCACCTTCAGGTGGTGCGATTCCGCCGAGCGCGACAGCGTCGACACGTCGGCGATCTGTCCGACGTCGAGCCGCTCTCTCCGATCAAAGGTCAGCAAGATCCGCTGGCGATGGACATCGCCCATCGCGACGAATCCGGCGGCGCCCCGCGAGCCCTCTCCTTCAACCGGCTGACGCGACCGTGCGCGCCAGCGCCACGCCGCTCAACCAAGCGTCTTCGACGCGATAGCCCCGGCACCAGTCGCCGCAGACACCGACACGGCGTCCCGCGTCCCATAGGAAATCGCTCGCCAGGGACCTGCGGGCGAGCGCATGCCGCCAGCGATGGACCATGGCGTAGATCGGCTGCTCATTCGTGCCGGTCGCCTCGTGGAAGGCTTTCAGCATCTTGGTTTTCACGTCCTCCGGGTCGTCGTCGAGATGCTCGACGCTCCAGGCCGACTGCGCGTGCAGCGTCCAGCGTTCGCCGGGCCGGCGTTCCGGCTTGCTCGACTCGCGCGCGATCCACGCGAGCCGTCCGCCGTTGACGAACGCCGCATCGCCGACCCGCTGCAGGTCGGCCGCGATCGGTTCGGCAAAACCGATCATCAGCGCCCAGCAGGGCTCGACGTGGGCCTGCGTGGTCTGCTGCAGCAGCGCCGAAACCGGTTCCAGCAGCACCGCCGCCGACTCGGCAGGCAGCGCCACCACGACCGTGTCGAAGATCCCTTCGGTGATCGCGCGCTCGTCGCCACCCTGCTCGCGCCGTTGCAGCGACCAGCGCGGCGTCTGGCCCGAGACCGCGTCGACGCTGACGATCCACGCACCGTAGCGGATGTCGATGCCTTCGGCCATCAGGGTCGTGATCGCCGACATGCCCGGCACACCGACCCAGCGCAGCGTCCTCCCGGTCGACGGCTCGCGAACCGCCGCGTGCCCGGAGACCGCCTCGAGGCTGTGGACCAAGACCGGCCACGGCGCGACCGCGCCAGCCCTGCTCCACGCATCGACTTGGCGCTCGAACTCCGGGTGGCGCGCGGTCACGTACTGCGCGCCGTGGTCGAAACCGCCGATCTCGGTCCGCATCGTGGCGACCCGGCCACCGGGTCGATCGTCGCGCTCGAACACGGTCACCGTGTGGTCGCCTTCGAGCAGGCGTCGTGCGCAGGCAAGACCGGCGACGCCGGCCCCGATGACGGCAATATGCATGTCAGCGTTCCATGAAGGAGATACGGGTGTGAACGCGACGAAGGCCGCGATCGAAAGACTCGAAACTATTCGGTGGCCTCGGCGGGCCAGTCGCGGATGTAGGCCTTCAGCATCTGGTTCTCGAAGTTCTGTGCCTCGAGCACGGCCTTGGCGACGTCGAAGAACGAGATCACGCCCAACAGCATGGCGCCGTCCATCACCGGCAGGTAACGCGCGTGATGCTCGAGCATCATCCGGCGCACCTCGTTGACGTCGGTATTCGGCGTGCAGGTCAGCGGCGCCTCGTCCATCACCGGTCCGACCAGCGCACCGCCGACACTGCCGCCGTGCTCATGCAACGTGAGGATCAGTTCACGGAACGTCAGCATGCCGACCAGCGCACCGCCGGACATGACGACCAGGGATCCGATGTCCTTCTCGGCCATCGTGGAAATCGCGTCGACCAGCTTCATCTCCGGCGTCGCGGTGAACAGCGTCCCGCCCTTGACCTGAAGAATTTCGCTGACGATCATCGTGGTCTCCGTAGGTTTCGGTGGATCGCGCCGCGCAACCGGCACGACGCCTGCAAGCCCGGATCCAAAACCCGCAGCCGGCCTTCACGGTACCCCCATCCCCGTCTTGCTACAACCGAGGATTGTATGGGGCCGCTTCCCGCTTCAGCCGCGGATCGCGCCCTTCATCCGCTCGCACGCCCGCACCAGCGCGGCCGCGATGCCCGGCTCCCAGGCCGAATGGCCGGCGTCGGGCACGATCGTGTAGTGCGCTTCCGGCCACGCGCGCGCCAGCGCGTCGGCCGTCACGATCGGGCACACCATGTCGTAGCGACCCTGCACGATGCTGCACGGCAGGTGCCGTAATCGCGCGACCCCGGCGAGCAGCGCGCCCTCCGCGAGGAACAGGTCGTTGACGAAGTAATGGGTCTCCATCCGCGCGATGCCGATCGCGACCACATCTTCCTCGGAGTGCGCCATCAGCGACGCGTCGTACAGAAGCGTCGAGCACGACGCCTCGAAGCTACTCCATGCGCGCGCGAGCGGCATGTGGACGGCCGGGTTCGGATCGGCGAGACGGTCGTGGAACCAGCGGACGACATCGTG
Organism: Burkholderiaceae bacterium; assembly: GCA_039936235.1. GTDB lineage: Bacteria > Pseudomonadota > Gammaproteobacteria > Burkholderiales > Burkholderiaceae_D > CAHJXF01. Next base: position 4,335 of record JBDTIS010000228.1, read on the forward strand.
CCGGTCCGACTCGGGTATGTGAGCGACGAGCGCGCGCCACGCCTCGGGAAACACGTGGCGGATCCCCGCGATGAACCAGTCGATCTCGTAAGGCGCGCCGAGGAAGATGCCGCGCAGCACGAAGCCCAGACAGCGATCCGGATGCGCGATGGCATAGGCGAGTGCGAGCGTCGAGCCCCACGAGCCGCCGAAGATCAGCCAGCGGTCGATGCCGAGCTTGCGCCGCAGCCGCTCGATGTCGTCGATCAGTAGTTGCGTCGTGTTGAGGCGGGTTTCTCCGAGCGGCGTCGAACGGCCCGCGCCGCGCTGATCGAACACGACGATGCGGTAATGCCACGGATCGAAGAACTGGCGCGCGCGCGGACTCGCGCCGCCCCCGGGACCGCCGTGCAGGAACAGCACCGGGACGCCGGCCGGTGCGCCAGTGTCCTCCCAGTACATCGTGTGCAAGTCGTCGAGTTCGAGCATGCCGGAGGTGCGCACGTCGATCGGCGGATAGAGTTCCGAACGAAGCTGGCTGAGGTCGCGCATGAAGAAGGTGGGTAGGCGGCGTTGCGAAGGATGCTAGCACCGCGGCCCTTGCCGGGTGGAGACCCGGTGCTAGGATTGCCGCCCACCATGGCCGACACCACCCACCGATCCCCACGCGCACCGGGCCCGCACGACCCGGGCTTCGACACGCTCGCGCTGCATGCCGGGGCCGCGCCCGATCCGACGACCGGCGCGCGCGCCGTACCGATCTATGCGAGCACGTCGTTCGTGTTCCGCGACAGCGACCATGCGGCGTCGCTGTTCAACATGGAACGCTCGGGCCACGTCTACTCGCGGATCTCGAACCCGACCGTCGCCGTGCTCGAGGAACGCATCTCCGCCCTAGAAGGCGGCGTGGCCGGCCTCGCCACCGCGAGCGGCCAGGCCGCGATGCATCTCGCCGCATCCACGATCGCCGGCGCCGGCAGCCACATCGTCGCGAGCCGCGCACTGTACGGCGGCTCGCACAACCTTCTGGCCTACACGCTGCCCCGCTTCGGCATCGAGACCACTTTCGTCGATCCGCGCGACATGAACCAGTGGCGCGACGCGATCCGGCCGAACACGAAGTTCCTGTTCGGCGAGACGCTCGGCAACCCGGGGCTGGACGTGCTCGACATCCCGACGGTTTCGGCGATCGCGCACGAGCGCGGGCTGCCGCTGGTGGTCGACTCCACGTTCACGACCCCGTGGCTGCTGAAGCCGTTCGATCATGGCGCCGACCTGCTGTTTCATTCGGCGACCAAGTTCATCGGCGGCCACGGTGTCGCGATCGGCGGGCTCCTGGTCGACGGCGGCCGCTTCGACTGGGAGACCGCGCATGTGAAGAACGGGCACTTCGCAGAACTCGTGGAGCCGTACGCCGGCTTCCACGACATGGTCTTCAGCGAAGAATCGACCGTCGCCGCGTTCGCGTTGCGCGCCCGGCGCGAAGGATTGCGCGACTTCGGCGCCTGCATGAGTCCGCAGGTCGCGTTCCAGCTACTGCAGGGCATCGAGACGCTGCCGCTGCGGATGGCGCGTCACGTCGAGAACGCGCGCAAGGCGGTCGCGTTCCTGTCCGCGCATCCGATGGTCGAGTCGGTCGGCTATCCGGAACTGGCCGACCATCCGGACCACGCGCTCGCGATGCGACTTCTGCCGCGCGGTTGCGGATCGGTATTCAGCTTCACGGTCAGGGGCGGGCGCGCGCACGGCATCGCGTTCGTCGAGGCACTGCAGATCTTCTCGCATCTCGCGAACGTCGGCGATGCGAAGTCGCTGGTGATCCACCCTGCATCGACGACCCACTTCCGCGTGGCCGAGGCCGACCTGAGGGCCGCCGGGATCGGCGCCGGGACGATTCGGCTTTCGATCGGTCTCGAGGATGCCGACGACCTGCTGAACGATCTCGCGCGTGGCCTGAAGGCCGCATCGAAGGTGAAGTGATGCGGATCGACGTCGACGGCAAGGCCGCTTACGCGTACACCGGCGGCAAGGCTTTCGACGCGACGTTGCCGGTCGTCGTCTTCATCCACGGTGCGCAGCACGACCACAGTGTGTGGATCCTCCAGTCGCGTTACCTCGCCTATCACGGGCGTGCCGTTCTGGCCGTCGACCTGCCGGGGCATGGGCGCAGCGACGGTCCGGCGCTGACGTCGGTCGAGGCGATGGCCGACTGGACGCTCGCGTTGCTTGCGGCGGTCAGCGTCGAACGCGCGTCGCTGGTCGGTCACAGCATGGGATCGTTGATCGCGCTGGAGACGGCGTCCCGCGGCACATCCATCGCGATCGATGCGATCGCATTGATCGCGACCGCGTATCCGATGCAGGTGTCCGACGCATTGCTCGACGCCACGCTGAACGACGAGTCGCGCGCGATCGAGATGATCAGCCTGTGGTCGGTCGATACGGCGCACGGTGGCTATTCGCAGAAGCCGTCGTCGCCGGGACCTGGCTTCTCGGTGATGATCGGCGGGAGGCGGCTGATGCGTCGTCAGTCGCCCGGCGTGTTGCACATCGACTTCGTCGCGTGCAACGTCTATCGCAACGGCGAAGGCGCGGCGGCGGCTGTGCGTTGTCCGTCTCTGTTCATCCTCGGAACCAACGACGCGATGACGCCCGCGAGATCGGGGCGTGCGGTGGCATCGACGATGCCCGATGCGACGCTGGTCGAATTCGCGCACGTCGGACACTTCGTGATGGCCGAGGCACCGGACGAGACGCTGGATGCGTTGAACGCTTTCCTGCCAGCGCGCGCCGTCGAGTGAGCGGTTTCTCAGACCGAGGGAGCAACACATGAGCGACCTGCCCGCGACCCCGACCGTGTTCCGCTCGTTCGCCGACTTCTATCCGTTCTACCTGTCGGAGCATTCGAACAGGACATCGCGGCGCCTCCACTTCATCGGCAGTACCGGCGTCATCGCGTGCGTGGTCACCGCCGTCGTGACCGGCAACGCGTGGTGGTATCCGATCGCCGCGCTGTGCGGCTACGGCTTCGCCTGGGTCGGCCACTTCTTCTTCGAACACAACCGACCCGCGACCTTCCGGCATCCGATCTACAGCTTCATAGGCGACTGGGCGATGTATCGCGACATCCTGCGCGGCAGGGTGTCGCTTTAGTCACCGCACGCCGTCGACCCCCGAGTCGTGACGACACCCCGGACAACATGACTCCAAGACTACTGCCGGTCCTTTGCGCCGCCCTCTTCCTCGACGCATGCAGTCACGTCACACCGCAGGACCGCGGGGCAACCTCACCACCGCTGGCGACGCCCAGTCCGCTTTCGCTCCAGGCGCCTGCGTACGACCGGCTGCACGACGAAGATTACCGTCCCGCCATCGAAGCCGGCATGCAGAAACAACGCACGGAAATCCGGAACATCGACGCGGACCCAGCACCACCGTCGTTCGACAACACGATCGTCGCGCTGGAACGGTCCGGCGTCGACTTGCGGCGGGCGCGCAAGATCTTCAACAATCTCACGTCGAGCAATACCAGTCCGCGCCTGCAGGCGGACAAGGCCGCGCTGGCACCACGGATCGCCGCGCATTCCGACGCGATCAACCTCGACCCTGTGCTCTTCGTGCGGATCAGGCGCGTCTACGATCAACGCGCCGGAGCAGCCCTGGACCCGGTCTCGCTGCGGCTCGTCGAGCGGTACTACACGCAATTCGTCCGCGCCGGCGCCTTGCTCGACGACGCGCACAAAGAACGGTTGAAAACGCTCAACCAGGAGGAGTCGACGCTGATGACGACGTTTACCGATCACGTCCTGAACGAGGTCGCTGCACAGGCGGTCGTCGTGGCGCGACGCGAAGAGCTGGACGGACTGAACGAGGACCAGATCGGGGCGGCCAGTGAGGCGGCGAAGGCCAGGGGGCTGGCCGGGAAATGGCTCGTTTCATTGGAGAACACGACGACGCAGCCGATGCTCGCGTCGCTGAAAGATCGTGCGCTGCGCGAACGTATCTATCGCGCGTCGGTGGGCCGCAACACGCAGGGCCCGAACGATAACCGACCCATCGTGACGCGGCTCGCCCAACTACGCGCAGAGCGGGCGCAGCTATTCGGTTACCGGACGTGGGCCGACTATGTGCTCGACGACCAGATGGCGAAGACGCCGCAGGCGGTGCAGGCATTGCTCGGCGGCATGAAGGGTGCCGCAGCCCGCAACGCGCGCGCCGAAGCCGCGAAGCTGCAGGCGCTGATCGACCGTCAGGGCGGCGGCTTCACGCTCGAGCCGTGGGACTGGGACTTCTACGCGACCCAGGTGCGCGCGGCCGAATACGGCCTGGACGAAGCGTCGATCAAACCCTTTCTCGAATTCGAACGCGTTCTGCACGACGGTCTGTTCTTCGCGGCGCAAGAGATGTACGGCATCACGTTCCGGCAGCGCCGGGACCTGCCGGTCTATCAGCCCGACGTGCGTGTGTTCGAGATCAGCGACGCCGCCGGTGTGGCGTTCGGTCTGCTGTACTTCGACCCCTACGCGCACGACGGCAAGAACGGCGGCGCATGGATGGACACGCTGGTCGATCAGTCCACGTTGCTGGACCAGCAGCCGGTCGTCATCAACAACCTCAACCTCGTCAAACCCGCTGCGGGACAACCCACGCTGCTTTCGTTCGACGAAGTGACGACGATGTTCCACGAGTTCGGCCACGGGTTGCACGGCATCCTGAGCCGGCAGAAGTACCTCTATTTTTCAGGGGCGAACGTGACGTCGGACTTCGTCGAGTTCCCGTCGCAGTTCAACGAGAACTGGGCGATCGAGCCGCGCGTCTTCGCGAACTACGCGAAGCATCATCGGACCGGCGAAGCGATGCCCAGGGCGCTCGTCGCGAAGATCGAACAGTCGCGCCGCTTCAACCAGGGCTATCTGTCGACCGAGTACCTCGCGGCCGCACTACTCGATCTCGAATGGCACTCACGCGCGGCCGACGCACCGCGGGTAGACGATGTCGAAGCGTTCGAGCACGCGACATTGCAGAAGTACGGCCTGGATCTCGCACAGGTGCCGCCACGCTACAAGTCCAGCTATTTCAGCCACATCTGGGACGGCGGTTACGAGGCCAACTACTACGCTTACCTCTGGGCGGAGATTCTTGCCGACGACGGATACCAGTGGTTCGTGGAACACGGCGGCATGACACGCGAGAACGGTCTGCACTACCGCGATACGGTGCTGTCGCAAGGCGGCAGCAAGGACGCCGCGCAGCTCTATCGCGATTTTCGAGGCAGGGATCCGGACGTCGCACCGTTGATTCGAAAGCGCGGCTTGCAATAGCGCATCGCGATGCGGCGTCACGCTGCGGCGAGAACCTCCGGACCCGCCCCCGATTCCACTATCTTCGGCTCGCCGGCGTAGCCGAACACGCGGTCGAGCGTCTCGTCGCCATTCGCGAGCTTCTGCCGGCGCACGAAGACGGCGAGTGGATCGTCGCTGTCGAGTGCCATCTCGGATACGTGCTCCGCATCGAATGCGAACAGCCTGAACACGCGGTCGAGCCTGACGACGGACGCGTCGGCCGCGAACAGCCACAGGTCGTCGTTGCGAAAGCGGGTCCGCCCCTGCGGCACGATCTGCCGTGTACGGATCACGATGCCGTCCTGCTCGAGCTTCTCGAGGATCACATCGGTCGATTCGTAGTCCAGCCGTGCCTCCTGGCGGATCTGGAACGCGTTCAATCCCGG
>JBDTIS010000229.1:0-4412 GCA_039936235.1 Burkholderiaceae bacterium
GCGGCGATGGGCGCGGCTGACCGCGACGTGGTCGTGGCGCGTCTGAAGCAGAAGTTCATGGAGGCCATCGCATCGACAGAGCGAACGGCGCATCGGAAGATCATCGCGTCGTATGCCCACCATCGCGTCGCGCCCGACGCGCTGCCGGAAGACCTGTTCGAAAGCGGCCTGTTCGCCGAAGAGACCTGGAAACTGTTCGGCCTGGGCGTGCGGCAACTGATGGGATTGTCGACGGTCGCCGGCGGTATCGCGGGCGCGGGGATCGACGCGGCCACGCTCGGTCACTCGCTCGGGCTCGGGGCGGCCGTCGGTGCGGCGACAGGTGCCGGTGGCGCCTGGATCATGGGAAGGCGTCGACCGGAACTGTCGATCGGCTGGCCGGGTCCGTCGCTGCCCGCCTTCGCGAAGTCGGCGCTGCGCTTCGGCGGTGGCGACGTCGTGATCGGACCGTACAAGGCCGAGAACTTCCCGTGGATCCTGCTAGACCGGTCGCTATGCCTGTTCGCGTTCGTCCACATTCGCTCGCATGCGATCCGGACCGACGCGGTCGCGAACATCGCCCGACTGCTGCCGATCCTGGACGCGATGAAACTGACCGTCGCGCATTGGTCCGATGCGGATCGGAGCACATGCCAGAAGGTCTTCAGGAGCTTGCGCAACGGGGACGGCCCGAGTCAGCAGCAGATGGACGCGCTGCGACGCGCGATCGTCGACGCCTTCGGCCGCCTCGCCGACGCGGAGCGCGCGCTCGACGCCGCGCTGCGGGTGTAGGTGCGTTCGGCTACGTGCGTCTCGACCCGAACATCGCCGGCCTGCGTTCGAGGAACGCGGTCACGCCTTCACGTGCGTCGGTGTCCCGCGCACGCTCTTCTAGAAGACGCTTCTCCAGCGCGAGGTGCGCCGTGAGCGTCCGCCGCTCTGCGCCGTCGCACAACTGCTTGATCGCCGCGATCGACCCGGACGACGCCTGCGCGAGCCGCGCGCACAGCTTCTCCGCTTCGGCCAGCACACGATCGTCCGGGAACACCGCGTCGACGATGCCGGCCGCCAGGCACTGTTGTGCATCGAGTGCGTCGTTCGTGAGGAACAATTGCTTCGCGTGCGCCGCACCGATGCGGCGCGTCAGGAAGTACGACGCGCCGGCATCCGGCGACAGCCCGAGCGCGACGTAACCGGTCCGCAGCTTCATCGACGCGGCCGCGTATGCGAAGTCGCCGCACAATGCGAGACCGACCCCGGCGCCACCGAAGGATCCGTTGATCGCGACGACGACCGGGACCGGCATCTCGCCGAGCTTCACCACGGCCGGATGCAGCACGTCGAGGATGCCTTCGATCAGCTTGGCGAACGCGCCCATGTTCTGCTGGAACTCGCCGATGTCGCCGCCGGCGCAGAACATCCGGCCGGTGCCGGTCAGCAGCACCACGCGCGGCGATGCGGCCGCGACGTCGTCGACCGCGTGCGCGAACGCGGTGCTCGCCTTCAGTGTCATCGTGTTCGCTTCGGCCGGGCGGTCCATCACGATCCGCGCGATGCCGCGGTCGTCGACGGTCCATAGAATCCCGTCGAGGGTCTGCTGCTGCATGGCTTATTCCGTGGACGGTATGGGAGGGAACGACAAAGGGCGCAATTCCTCACTGCATGAGCGGCGGTGTTCCATGTCATCCCGATGGAGCGCAGCGACGAGGGATCTCACCCACGCGTCGCGATGATGAACCGGGTGAGATTCCTCACTGCGTTCGGAATGACGAGTGGCGGCAATGGATCACAAGCGCACCGGCTCCGGTATGCGATACCCGTACCGCACGGCCGTCATCTCCGCCAGGATCGCGACCGCGATCTCCGGCGGCGTCCGAGCGCCGTTCTTCAGGCCGACGGGTCCGTGCATGCGCGCGATCTGTTCGGCCGTCACATCGAACTCCAGCAGCCGCGCGCGACGCTTCGACTGATTGGCCTTCGAGCCGATCGCGCCGACGTAGAACGCCTCGCCCTTCAACGCTTCCATCAACGCGAGGTCGTCGAGTTTCGGATCGTGCGTCAGCGCGACGACGGCCGTGTGGGCGTCGGGCTTCATCGCGATGACCGCGTCGTCGGGCATCGCGGTCGTCAGCTCGCTGCCTGCGACGTGCCACTGCGCGGTGTACTCCTCGCGCGGATCGCAGACGATGACACTGTAGTCGAGCGCCTGTGCCATCTGGGCGAGATACAGCGTCATCTGTCCGGCGCCGATGATCATCAGCCGCCAACTCGGCCCGTGCAGCGTCGACAGCGTCGTGCCGTCGAGCTTCAGCGACTCGCCGCGGCGGTCGTAGGCGGCCGCATCCTCGATCGTCACGTGGCCGTCGTCCAGGTCGAGCGTGCGACGGACGCGATGGCCGCTGCCTATCGCATCGGCGAGTTCCTCGATCCGGGACCGCTCGCCGATCGGCTCCATGACGAGCTCGATCGTGCCGCCGCACGGCAGGCCGAAACGGTTCGCCTCGTCGGCGCTGATGCCGTAGGTGATGCGGCCGGGCCGGTCGACTCGCAGTCCCGCGCCGTCGCCCTTGCGCACCTTCTCGACCAGGTCGTCCTCGATGCAGCCGCCGGACACCGAGCCGGCGATGCTCGCCATGCCGGCGGCGTCCTCCCCGATCGCGACGATCGCACCGACCGGCCGCGGCGCCGACCCCCAGGTGCGGACGATGGTGCCCATCGTGACGCGGCGCCCCTCGGCGCGCCACGCGACGATGGTCTTCAATACGTTCAGGTCTACGTTGTCCATGCGACGGCGTGCGTATCGATGTCCGGAAACTGCGCGCAAACCCCGATGCTTTCGTGCTTTGCAACGGGTCGGGCGCGTCGCATAATGCCCCGAAACTGCGACGCGGACCGTCAGGCGTCGTCTCGAAAGACAATCCCAGGAGACTGCATGACCACGACGCTTTCACTGCGCGTGAACGGCAAGGATGTCGTCCGCGACATCGAACCGAACACGCTGCTCGTCACATTCCTGCGCGAACAGCTGCGGTTGACCGGCACCCACATCGGCTGCGACACCGCGCAATGCGGCGCCTGCACGGTCCATCTCGACGGCCACGCCATCAAGTCCTGCAACATCCTCGCGCTGCAGGCGGACGGCCGCGAGGTCACCACGATCGAAGGCGTCGAGCAGCAGGACGGCACGATGCATCCGATGCAGGCGGCGTTCAAGGAATGCCACGGGTTGCAGTGCGGCTACTGCACGCCGGGCATGGTCATGAGCGCCATCGACCTCGTGATGAACCACGCCGAGAACGCGTCGGATGACCGGAAGATCCGCGAGTCCCTGGTCGGCAACTTCTGCCGGTGTACCGGGTATCAGAACATCGTCAGGGCGGTGCAGGTCGGGGCTGCGGGGATGACCGGAGCGCAGACATGAACGCAAGACAAGGTTTCATCGGCCAGCCGGTCAAGCGCAAGGAAGATCACCGCTTCCTGACCGGCCGCGGTCAATACACCGACGACATCACGCTCGCACACCAGACGCACGCGGTGTTCGTCCGCTCGCCGTATGCGCACGCGAAGATCGGCGCGATCGACACGGCCGCCGCGATGGGGTCGCCCGGCGTGCTCGGCATCTACACCGGCGCCGACTTCCGCGACGTCGGCGGGCTGCCGTGCGGCTGGCTGATCAACAACATCGACGGCACGCCGATGACCGAGCCGAAGCATCCGGTGCTGGCCGACGGCAAGGCGCTCTACGTCGGGGACCCGGTCGCTGTCGTCATCGCCGAGACGCTCGACCAGGCGCGCGACGCGGCCGCGCTGGTCGACGTGGCCTACGACGAGCAGACACCGGTCGTCGACACCGCCGCCGCCGCCGGCGCCGGCTCGACGGTCCACGACGAAGCGCCCGACAACGTCTGCTACGTCTGGGGCTGCGGCGACAAGGCAGCCGTCGACGAAGCGATCGCCGCGTCGCCGCACGTCAGCAGGCTGTCGTTCCGCAACAACCGCCTGATCCCGAACGCGATCGAGACCCGCGCGTGCAACGCGTCGTACAACCCTTCGGACGACAGCTACACGCTGTACGTCGGCAGCCAGAACCCGCACGTCGAGCGGCTGCTGATGTGCGCGTTCGTGCTCGGCATCCCCGAGCATCGGATGCGGGTCGTCGCGCCCGACGTCGGCGGCGGTTTCGGCTCGAAGATCTTCCTCTACAACGAGGAGACGGCGCTGGTCTGGGCGAGCAAGCGGATCAAGCGGCCGATCAAGTGGACCGCCGACCGCAGCGAGGCGTTCCTGACCGATGCGCATGGCCGCGATCACGTGACCACGGTCGAGCTAGGCACCGATCAGGACGGCACGTTCCGCGCGATGCGCGTCAACACGACCGCGAATCTGGGCGCCTATCTGTCCACGTTCGCGTCGTGCGTCCCGACGATCCTCTA
>JBDTIS010000230.1:0-7532 GCA_039936235.1 Burkholderiaceae bacterium
GCCAGGATCGATCCACCGATCACGAGGAACACGATCGCGGCGAACAGGCGCGCGTCCCACTGGACGACGAAGCCTTCGACACCCGCGGCGAGCGGCGCGAAGACCAGCGCAGCGGCGACGAACTGGATCAGCCCGGCGCTGCGCAGGTCGACGTCGGCACAGTACCGGCGCTGGTACAGCGTGCCTGCAGTGATCGACAGCAGCGCCACGAGTACCGCGACGAGGCTGGCGGTCGATGCGGCATCGACGTCGACCTTGTGCGCGACGACCAGACCGACCCCGACGAGGCCGATCGCGATGCCGAGCCACTGCCGCCCACCGAGGTGGTCGGAACGGACCAGCAACAGCGCCGTCAGCAGCGGCTGCGTGGCGACGATCAGCGCGGTGATGCCGGCCGACATGCCGAGGTATTGCGCGTAATGACTGCCGCCGAGGTTGCCGACGTGCATCAGCAATCCGGCCACGACGATGTGGAACAGCGATCGCCGATCGGACGGCCAGCGCGGGCGGCTCCCCGCGACCAGCACGAGCATGCAGGCGACGCCGAACAGGAAGCGCAGCGTGAGGAACGTGAACGGCGCCGCGTAGTGCAGCCCTACCTTCGTGGCGAGGTAGCCCGAGCCCCACATGACGACGAAGTACCACGCCAGCAATCGATCCGGCAGGCCGCGGGCACGGACAGGGGCTTGCGTCACGACGTGCACGCGATCGTCACGCGCGCCGTCGGCGATCACTGCTTCCGCGGCGGCGGCAGATCGGTGAGTACGCCTTCGTAGAGTTCGGCGGCCATGCCGACGGTCTCGCCGAGCGTCGGGTGCGGATGGATCGTCTTGCCGATGTCGGTCGCGTCCGCGCCCATCTCGATGGCCAGCACGACTTCGCTGATCAGGTCGCCGGCGTGCGTGCCGACGATCGCGCCGCCGACGATGCGATGCGTATCGTGATCGAAGATCAGCTTCGTGAAGCCTTCGTCACGCGTGTTCGCGATCGCGCGGCCGGACGCGAGCCACGGGAACCTGGCGACACCGACGTTGCGGCCTTCCTTTTTCGCGTCGTCTTCGGTGACGCCGACCCAGGCGATCTCCGGGTCCGTGTACGCCACCGACGGGATCACCCGCGCATCGAAGAAGCTCTTCTGCCCGGACGCCGCTTCGGCGGCAACATGGCCTTCGTGGGTCGCCTTGTGCGCCAGCATCGGCTGGCCGACGATGTCGCCGATCGCGAAGATATGCGCCACGTTGGTCCGCATCTGCTTGTCGACGTCGATGAAGCCGCGATCGGTCACCGCGATGCCTGCGTTGCCGGCGCCGATCTTCTTCCCGTTCGGCACGCGGCCGACCGATTGCAGCACGAGGTCGTAGCGCTGCGGCTCCTTCGGCGCCTGCTCGCCTTCGAAGGTCACGTAGATGCCGTCGTCCCTCGCCTCGGCCTTGACGGTCTTGGTCTTCATCATGACGTGGTCGAAGCGTTTCTCGTTGAACTTCTGCCAGACCTTGACCATGTCGCGATCAGCGCCCTGCATGAGGCCATCGAGCATCTCGACCACGTCGAGCCTCGCGCCGAACGTCGAGTACACGGTACCCATCTCGAGGCCGATGATCCCGCCCCCGATGATCAGCATCCTTTTCGGCAACGACCGCAGTTGCAGCGCCCCGGTCGAGTCGACGATCCGTGGATCTTCGGGCAGGAACGGCAGCCGCACCGGCTGCGACCCGGCGGCGATGATGGCCTGCTCGAACTTCACGACCTTCTTCGAACCGTCGGCGGCGACGACCGCGATGTGATGGGGATCGAGGAAGCTGCCGACCCCGGTCTGCACGTCGACCTTGCGCCCCTTGGCCATGCCGCCGACGCCGCCCGACAGGCGTCCGACGATCTCGTCCTTGTGCGCGCGCAGCTTGTCGAGATCCAGCTGCGGCGCCGCATAGGTGATCCCGAGGCCCGCGAAGTGCGCGGCCTCGTCCATCACCTGTGCGACGTGCAGCAGCGCCTTCGACGGAATGCAGCCGACGTTCAGGCAGACGCCGCCGAGCGCCGTGTAACGCTCGACCAGGACGACGCGCATGCCGAGATCGGCGGCACGGAAAGCCGCCGCATAGCCGCCGGGCCCGGAGCCGAGCACCATCATCTGGCATTCGACGTCGGCCTTGCCGGACCACTGGGCCGGTGCGGGACCGACCGGCTTCGCCGTTGCGGGTGCAGGTGCCGTGGCCGAATCGGGCTTGGCCTTCGGTGCGTTCGCGACCTGCGACTCGGGCGCCGCGGGTTGCGGCGCGCTCGTGGTTGCGGGCGCAGCGCCGACGTCGGCGATCGCGATGACGGTGCCCTGATTGATCTTGTCGCCGATCTTGACCTTCAGTTCCGTGATCACGCCTGCGCCCGACGACGGAATCTCCATCGACGCCTTGTCGCTCTCGATCGTGATCAGCGACTGGTCGGCCGCGACGGTATCGCCCGGCTTGACGAGGATCTCGATGATCTCGACGTCCTTGAAGTCGCCGATGTCCGGTACCTTCAGCTCGATCGTCATAGCAGCACCCGCCGCATGTCGGCCAGCACCTCCGACAGATAGGTCGTGAACCGCGCAGCCTGCGCGCCGTCGATCACGCGATGGTCGTACGACAGCGACAGCGGCAGCATCAGCCGTGGCTCGAAGCTCGAGCCGTTCCACTTCGGTTTGTGATCGGACTTCGACAGTCCGAGGATCGCGACCTCGGGCGCATTGATGATCGGCGTGAAGAACGTGCCGCCGACGCCGCCGAGCGACGAGATCGTGAAGCTCGCCCCCTGCATCGCCGCAGGCCCGAGCTTGCCGGCACGCGCCTGCGCGGCGAGCTCGCCGGTCTCCTTCGCGATCTCCGCGATGCCCTTTCGATCGACGTCGCGGATCACCGGCACGACGAGACCGTTCGGCGTGTCGGCGGCGAAGCCGAGGTGGTAGTACTGCTTGAGGATCAGGTTGGCGCCGTCGGCGTCGAGCGAACTGTTGACGCGCGGGAACTGCTTGAGTGCGGCCACGCAGGACTTCATCACGAAGGCCAGCATCGTCACCTTCGGCGCGTCCTTGCTCTTCTTCGCCAAAGTCTCGTTGGTCGACTTGCGGAATTCCTCGAGTTCGGTGATGTCCGCCTCGTCGAACTGCGTGACGTGCGGAATCGACGCCCAGTTGCGCGCGAGGTTCGGACCGCTCAACTTCTGGATGCGCGACAGCGCTAGGATCTCGGTCGGGCCGAACTTCGAGAAGTCGAGCGACGGCCATGCGGGCCAGCCGGCGCCGAAACCACTGCCCGACGGCGCCGCTGCCGGCGCGGACTTCGGCCCGCCTCCCGTGAGCGCGGCCTTGACGAAGCCCTGGACGTCCTCCTGCGTGACGCGATCCTTCGGTCCGCTGCCCTTGACGCGGTTCAGGTCGACGCCGAGTTCGCGGGCGAACTTGCGCACCGAGGGGCTCGCATGTGCGAGGGTCTGGTCGCCGACCGGCGGCACCGCTTCGCTCGTGGCCGGCACACCGGCCGATGGCGATGCTTCTGCGGCAGGCGCTTCGTTCGACGGCTCCTTCGGTGACCCGGCCTGCGCTGCCGGCGGAGGCGCATCCGCAGGCCGAGCGGCGGCGGATGTCCCGCCCCCACCTTCGAGGATCGCGAGCAGGTCGCCCCGGTTGATCTTGTCGCCGACCTTGACCTTCAGTTCCTTGACGACACCTGCTGCCGACGACGGAATCTCCATCGACGCTTTGTCGCTCTCGATCGTGACCAGCGACTGGTCGGCCGCGACCGTATCACCGACCTTGACCAGCACCTCGATCACCTCGACGTCCTTGAAATCGCCGATGTCGGGCACCGTCGCGTCGATCGAGCCGCCGCCGGACGACGCAGGCGAAGGCGCAGGCGCGGGCGATGCGGCATCTTTGGCCGCCGCCTCGGGCGCGCGCATCGGCTTGGAGGGCGCCGCAGCAGTCTGCGCAGCGGCCGCCGAAGCATCGCCGCCGCTTTCCGCCGTCGCGATCACCATGCCCTGGTTGATCTTGTCGCCGATCTTGACCTTCAGTTCCTTGATCACGCCGGCGCCGGTGGACGGAATCTCCATCGACGCCTTGTCGCTCTCGATCGTGATCAGCGACTGATCGGTCGCGACGGTGTCGCCCGGCTTGACCAGCACCTCGATCACCTCGACGTCCTTGAAGTCGCCGATGTCGGGAACCTGCAATTCGATCAATGCCATGGATTCTTCTCGATTCTCTTGGTCGCCCGCCAGGGACGACTGCCGTGTTCCAGGAAACCGCGTTCGGGACGAACAGAAACGTCACGCTCGCGCGTGGCGTCCCTCGCTCACGCCGTCGCCGGGTTCGTCTTGTCCGGGTCGATTCCGTATTTCCGGATCGCATCGGCGACCTTGGAGGCCGGCACCGTGCCGTCTTCGGCCAACGCCTTCAGCGCAGCGACGACGACGTAGTGCCGATCGACCTCGAAGTGCGCGCGCAACTGGGCCCGCGTGTCGGAACGACCGAAGCCGTCTGTACCGAGCACGTGATAGTTGCGTCCCTTCGGAATGAAGGCACGAATCTGTTCGGCGAACAGCTTCATGTAGTCGGTCGATGCGACGATCGGACCCGACGTCTTCTCGAGCTGTTGCGTGACGTAGGCCTGACGGTCCTTGCTCGTCGGATTCAACATGTTCTCGCGCACCACGTCGTCGCCTTCGCGGGCGAGCTCGGTGAAGCTGGTGCAGCTCCACACGTCGGCCGCGACGCCCCAGTCCTTCTCGAGCAGTTCGGCGCCGGCGATGACCTCGCGCAGGATGGTTCCCGAACCGAGCAGCTGCACGCGCGTCTTGTTTGCCGTGTTACCACGCGAGAACAGGTACATCCCCTTGATGATCCCCTCCTCCTGGCCCGACTTCAGGCCCGGGTGCGGGTAGTTCTCGTTCATCAACGTGATGTAGTAGTAGACGTTCTCCTGGTTCTCGATCATCCGCTTGAGGCCGTCCTGGATGATCACCGCGAGTTCGTAGGCGAAGGTCGGATCGTACGAGACGCAGTTCGGTATCGTGGCCGACAGGATGTGCGAGTGACCGTCCTGGTGCTGCAGTCCTTCGCCGTTCAGCGTCGTACGGCCAGCGGTGCCCCCCAGCATGAAGCCGCGCGCCTGCATGTCGCCGGCGGCCCATGCCAGGTCGCCGATGCGCTGGAAGCCGAACATCGAGTAATAGATGTAGAACGGAATCATGATGCGATTGTTGGTCGAATACGACGTGGCCGCCGCGATCCACGAACTCATCGCACCCGCCTCGTTGATCCCTTCCTCGAGAATCTGGCCGGCCTTGTCTTCCTTGTAGTACGACACCTGGTCGCGATCGACCGGTTCGTACAGCTGGCCCTGCTGACTGAAGATGCCGAGCTGCCGGAACATCCCTTCCATGCCGAACGTGCGGGCCTCATCGGGGATGATCGGCACGACGCGCGGACCGAGCTGCTTGTCGCGCAGCAGGGCGGTGAGGATGCGCACGAAAGCCATCGTCGTCGACATCTCGCGCCCTTCGGCTGTCGCGGTCGTGACAGCCTCGAATGCCGACAGCGCCGGTGTCGTGAACGACTCGTCGGCCTTCACGCGGCGTTGCGGCAGGTAGCCGCCGAGCGCGGCGCGCTGTTCCTGCAGATACTTGATCTCGGGGCTGTCCGGGTTCGGGCGGATGAATGGCACGTCGGCCAGCTGGTCGTCGGGGATCGGCAGGCTGAAGCGGTCGCGAAACTCGCGGACGGCCTCGTCGGTGAGCTTCTTCTGCTGATGCGTGGTGTTCTTGCCCTCGCCGATCTTGCCCATGCCGAAACCCTTGACGGTCTTCGCGAGGATCACGGTCGGGCGGCCCACGGTGTTGACCGCGGCCGTGTATGCGGCGAAGACCTTGTGCGGATCGTGGCCACCGCGGTTCAGGCGCCAGATCTCCTCGTCGGTCATCTTCGAAACCATCTCCAGGGTCCTGGGATCCTTGCCGAAGAAGTTCTTGCGGACGTAAGCGCCGTCGTTCGCCTTGTAGTTCTGATACTCGCCGTCGACCGTGTCCATCATGATCTTCTTGAGGGTGCCGTCCTTGTCCTTGGCCAGCAACGGGTCCCAGTACGAACCCCAGATCACCTTGATGACGTTCCAGCCGGTGCCGCGGAAGTCGGCCTCGAGCTCCTGGATGATCTTGCCGTTGCCGCGCACCGGCCCGTCGAGCCGCTGCAGGTTGCAGTTGACGACGAAGATCAGGTTGTCGAGTTTCTCGCGCGCGGCCATGTTGATCGCGCCGAGCGATTCGGGCTCGTCCATTTCGCCGTCGCCGCAGAACACCCAGATCTTCCGGTTGGCCGTCTTCGCGATGCCGCGCGCCTCGAGGTACTTGAGGAAGCGTGCCTGGTAGATCGCCTGGATCGGGCCGAGACCCATCGACACGGTGGGGAATTGCCAGAAGTGCGGCATCAGCTTCGGATGCGGATACGACGTCACGCCCTTGCCGTCGACGTCCCTGCGGAAGTTGCTGATCTGTTCTTCGGTCAGCCGGCCTTCGAGAAATGCGCGCGCGTAGATGCCGGGTGCCGAGTGGCCCTGGATGTACAGCAGGTCGCCGCCGTGGTCTTCGGTCGGTGCGTGCCAGAAGTGGTTGAAGCCAGCGCCCAGCATGTTGGCCAGCGACGCGAACGAAGCGATGTGGCCGCCGAGATCGCCTTCACCCTTGTTGGCGCGGACCACGATGGCCATCGCGTTCCACCGCATCATCGACCGCAGCTTCTCCTCCATCTCCATGTTGCCCGGACTGCGCACCTCCTGATCCGGCGGGATGGTGTTGATGTACGGCGTGTTGGCGGAGAACGGAATCTCGGCGCCGTACTGGCGCGCCCTGTCGATCAACTGGGCGAGCAGCTGATGCGCACGCTCCGGCCCTTCGCGCTCGATGACGGCGGTCAGCGCATCGAGCCACTCGCGCGTCTCGCCGGGGTCTCTGTCGTCGGGACCGGCGGGCTGAATCTGGTCGGGCTGGGCGGCCATCGAACTCTCCTCGTTATCCATCCAGCATGCCGGGACGCGACCGGGCGTCGTTCGAGCCGTTGGAGGCGCAGCCGACCGCGGCGAGATGCGCGGTCGATGCATGCGATTTGCCGAAGGAAGCTCTGAACGTGCCTCCTCGATCCGGTGGAGTGTAGAGGACGGTTTGCAGGCCATCAAGCCGAGGGGAGACGTGCCGCTCCATGGCGCTTGCAAACGGGTAAGCCTGCGATACTGACGGCTTCCCCGCTTTCGATCCGCGACCGTGCGACCCGCCCTTCCCGACGTCCCGCCCCTTGAGGATCACGACACGGTCGTCGACCGTCGCGGCCGCATCGAGCGCGCCTTCGACGGTGTGCGCGATGCGATCACGCGCCGGATGGCCGCACTGGCGGGCTGGTACTGGCTCGCCCCGCTGTTCGCGATCGTCCTGTTCATCGCCGTGATGCTCGCGGTGTTCTACACGCTGCGCCAGGACGAGCTGGCGCGCCAGCACGAGGCGCTGTTCCG
>JBDTIS010000231.1:0-69886 GCA_039936235.1 Burkholderiaceae bacterium
TGGCGCAAGAAATTCAAAAGGGCGAACGCGTCGAAGTGACCGGCTCCGCGATCCGTCGCGTCGATGCAGAAACCGCGGTCCCGGTCACGGTCATCAAGATCGACGACCTGAAGAAGGAAGGCGTCACAACGACCGAACAGGTTCTCGCGCGCATTTCGGCCAGTCAGGCCACACAGGCCACGAGTCAGTCGGTCGGGCTGGGCACCGGCGGCGCGTCGTTCGCCGACCTGCGGGGCCTCGGGACCACCAAGACGCTGGTTTTGTTGAATGGCCGGCGGATCGCCAACAACGCGATCGATTCATCGGCGCCCGACCTGAACATGATTCCGTTCGCCGCGCTCGAGCGCGTCGAGGTTCTCCGTGATGGCGCATCGGCTCTCTACGGAACCGATGCGATCGGCGGCGTGATCAACTTCATCACCCGCAAGGACTTCACCGGTGGCGTCGTCACGATCGGTGCCGATCGTCCGATCTCGCATGGTGGAGACGCGACGAACGCGAACATCGCCTACGGCTTCGGTGACCTGCAGACCGACCGCTTCAACGTGTTCGGCGTATTCGATTATCAGAAGCAGGATCCGATCCGCGCATCGCAGCGCGCATATATCGACAAGCTGCAGAAGACCTCGCCGACGACGTTTCCCGGCCAGTACAACCAGGGCGGAAACGTGCAGAGTCCCGTGGCGCCCGGCTGCGGCGCCCCGAACGGTGTCTTCCTGGGTAGCCTTGCGGCCGGCGGCGACAAGACCTGCGGCTATCTCTATGCGCGCCAGGTCGACCTGATTCCCAATACAGAGCGTTTCTCCGGCCTGCTCAAGGGCACTGCCGCGATCTCGGATCAGTTGCAGCTGAACCTGGAGTATTTCGGCGCGTTCAACCGAAACAACACGTTGATCGCAGGCGTCCCGTACGGCGCGCTGCGGATCAATCCGGGGACTCCGTTCTTCCCGGGTAACGGCATCACTCCGCTGCCGACGGCGTTCACCCTCGATCCGGCGTACAGCGCCGGCGGCGGCTCGCTACCCGGCGCGGTCAAATTGCGCTGGCGCGACCAGGTCAGCGGTGGGCGGCAGGAGCGTACGGACAACACGCAGCACCGCCTCGTCTTCTCCGCGACCGGAACGATCGTCGGATGGGACTATCAGGCCGGCGTGGCGTACAACGAAAACATCATCAAGGATTACATCACCGGCGGATACACGGACGGAACCATCGTCACGCCAGCAGTATTGAACGGCACCATCAATCCGTTCGGACCGCAGACCCCGGCTGGCACGGCAGTACTCGCCGGCGCAATTCGCAAAGGGCAGTTGTTCGAAGCCATCGGCAAGGTCTCGACAGTCGACGGCAAGGTGAGCCGGGATCTGGGCGACTGGCTCGGCGCAGGAACACCGGTGGCCATCGCCATCGGTTCGGAATTCCGCTACGAGAAATTCAAGGAAGTCGCGAAAGTGGACCTCGCGACGGCGCTCGTTTCGAGCACAGGGTTCGATCCGGCGACGAACAACGTAGGTGCCCGCCATGTCGCCGGCGTATACACGGAAATGAACGTTCCGCTTCT
This sequence comes from Burkholderiaceae bacterium, assembly GCA_039936235.1. Taxonomy (GTDB): domain Bacteria; phylum Pseudomonadota; class Gammaproteobacteria; order Burkholderiales; family Burkholderiaceae_D; genus CAHJXF01. The sequence goes on from JBDTIS010000231.1 coordinate 1,562, forward strand.
GAAGACGCTCGACGTGACCGGCTCCGTGCGCTACGACAAGTACAGCGATTTCGGCAGCACCACGAATCCCAAGCTGGCATTCCGCTTCCAGCCGATTCAGCAAGTCCTCTTCCGGGGATCGGCCTCCAAGGGCTTCCGTGCGCCCGATCTCTACGAATTGAACGCACCGGTGACCTACACGAATACGGCGAACAACGACAGCGATCCGACTCGTTGCCCCGGTGGCAATCCGATCCCCGGGGTGTCCAGATCCGACAACTGCGCGGTGCAGTTCCAGTCGCAGTCGGGTGGTAACACGGCGTTGAAGGCAGAAACCGCGAAGAACGTGAGTATCGGCATGGTGATCGAACCGATGGCCGATCTCAATTTCTCGGTGGATTATTTCCGCATCGGCCTGCAGAAGCAGATCGGCGGGCTGGCCGACGTGACCGTCTTCGCCGCTCCGGCCAAGTACGCATCCCTGTTCCATCGTGCGCCGGACGGTCATCTGTCGACCGACGGTTCCGAATGTCCGGGTCCGGATTGCGGTTATGTCGACTTGCGCACGCAGAACCTCGGAGGCATCGTCACCAACGGCGTCGACTTCAGCGCGAACTATCGCTACCGTCCTTCGGCCGCGATCGGAACGTTCACGGTCGGATTCAACGGGACCTGGGTCCACAAGTACAACTACCAGAACGAACAGGGTGGCGACTACATCGAGAACGTAGGGATCTATTCCGGTGCCGGTCCGATCTTCCGCTGGCAGCAAAGCCTGAACCTAGGCTGGACCTATGGACCGGTCAGTCTCGGTGTCGCCAATCGCTTCAAGACGGGCTACTCCGATCAGAATGCCGGTGATGAGAACAACCGCGTCGGATCGTATTCGGTGTGGGACATCTACGGCACGTGGACGCCAATCAAGGTCGTTTCGCTGACCGTCGGCATGCGCAATGCCTTCGATCGGCAGGCCCCGTTCTCGAACCAGTCGGCGACTTTCCAGACGGGTTACGATCCCCGTTTCACGGATCCGACCGGACGGGCGTTCTACATGCGCGGTACCTACAGCTTCTAAGAACCTGATCTGGATTCTGGAAGCCCGTGTGAAAGCCGTGAGCGCAAGCTCACGGCTTTTTTGCTTTGGGGGTGGCGCTCGACTACCGATCCGTGGCGCATGCGTCGGGACGGGTTGGCGATCTATCGTCGGATCTCGAATGATACGAACTCCGCGATAATCGTCTGCGGTCGCGCTGTCAGGGCCTTCACCCCACCCCACGAGGTTCAAGCTGTCCTTCGTCGACTGGTTCCCTGCACGGGCCGACGGCCTGCCGCTCTTCAGCGGCGCGTCGATGCTGCTGGCCGCGCTGCTGTTGGGGGGCTACGCCTGCGGCGAAGCGGCCAGACGCTGCGGCCTGCCGCGTCTCACCGGGTATGTCGTACTCGGCCTGCTGGTCGGTGACACCGGCACCGGCTGGCTCGGAAGCGATGTGCGCGAGCTGTTGCGCCCGTTCGTCGAGGTCGGGCTGGCGCTGCTGCTGCTCGAGCTCGGCCAGCGGCTCGACCTGCACTGGATGCGCCGCGAACGCTGGTTGTGGGTCATCGCCGGCGGCGAGATCGCGCTGACCTGGCTACTGTCGTTCACGGCACTGAAGGTCTTCGACTTCTCGCACGCCGAGGCGGCCTTCCTCGCTGCCGCGGTCGTGTCCACGTCGCCGGTCGTCGTGATGTACGTCGCGCGCGAAGAGAGCGCCGACGGCCAGGTCAGCAACCGCGTGCTGGCGCTGACGGCGATCAACAGCCTCGCAGCGTTCGTCCTGGCGACACTGCTGCTGCCACTGCTGCGTGTCGAGCGTGGCGGCAACAGCCTGATGGAGATCGCGGCGATGATGCTTCATCCGGCCTGGCGCCTGGTCGGCTCGGTACTGCTCGGCGCCTTCGTCTTCGGCCTCTATCGCTTCTGCGCGCGCTGGTACGGGAAGCGTCCGCAGGCGCAGTTCGTGCTGGCGATCGGCATGGTGCTGCTGACGATCGGACTCGCCGACGGGCTGGACCTGTCGGTGCTGTGCGCGATCCTGACGATCGGCGTGCTGATCAAGAACGCCGATCCGCAGCGTCGCATCCGGCACATCGAATTCGGATTCACGTCGGAGGTGATGTCGGTGATCCTGTTCATCGTGGCCGGTGCCTCGGCGCACTTCAGCGCGGCGCCCGGCATCCTCGCCGCCGCATTGCTGCTGGTCGTCGTCCGCTTCGTCGCGAAGCTGTTGCCGGTCTTCGCGATCTCGCCGCTGACTCCGCTCGGACTGTCGCGTGCCGGACTCGTCGGGCTGGGACTGATGCCACTATCCGGCTTCACGGCACTGGTGCTGGTCGATCCGGCGGCTGCGGGCTTCGCGGCCAACGGGCGGCTGATCGCGGTATTCCTGACGGCCGTCGCGATCCTCGAGCTCACCGGGCCGCTGATGGTGCAGTTCGCGTTCCGCCGCGCGCGCGAGACGCATCCGGTCGACGAAGCATGAACCGCGCCGAAGAGGCAACCCGATGAGCCTTCCCTTCGCCCGATCCGACGCCGGCACGCTCGGCGTCGAGCTGGAACTGCAGTGCCTCAACACGCGCAACTACGACCTGTCGACTGCGCACGATCTGCTCGCGCAACTGGCGCGGCTGCCGTGCGCAGGCGAGATCAAGCCCGAGATCACGCAGAGCATGATCGAGCTGAACACCGGCGTGCATCGTCGCCACGACACGCTGCTCGCCAACCTGAGTGCTCTGCGCGACGTGATGGTCGAGAAGGCCGAACTGCTCAACGTCCGCGTCGCCGGCGGTGGCACCCATCCGTTCCAGATGTGGAGCGATCAGAAGATCTTCGAAGGCGAACGCTACGAGATGCTGTGGAAGAAGTTCGGCTATCTCGCCAAGCAGTTCACCGTGTTCGGCCAGCACGTCCACATCGGTTGCGCGAGCGGCGACGAGGCGATTCGGCTGCTCCATCTGATGAGCGAACACGTACCCGCGTTCGTCGCGCTGTCGGGCGCGTCGCCGTTCTACCAGGATCGCGACACGCGCTTCGCGAGCAGCCGGCTGACGACCATCAACGCGTTTCCACTGTCGGGGACGATGCCGTTCGTGACCAGTTGGGCAAACTTCTCGGCCTACTACGAGCAGATGCGGCAGCTCGGCGTGATCGAGAGCATGAAGGACTTCTACTGGGATATCCGCCCCAAACCCGAGTTCGGCACGATCGAACTGCGCGTCTGCGACACCCCGCTGACGATCGAGAAGGCCGCCGCGCTCGCGGCGTATGCGCAGACGCTCGCGCACGCGATGCGCGAAGACCCGACCCGGCAGCCGGTCGAGCAGATCTACGCGGCCTACCGACACAACCGCTTCAACGCGGCACGTTACGGACTGTCCGGCGAATGGATCGACGTGAAGACCGGCGACCGCGGCCCGATCGGCCAGATGATCTGCCGCACGATCGACGGGCTGGCAACCGCGGCCGACGAGATCGGCACCAAGGCGCCTCTCGAGATGCTGTACCGCTCGGCGTCGTCGCGACGCAACGACGCGGACCTGCTGCGCGACATCTATGCGCAGACGCGGACCTTCTCCGACGTGGCGCATCGGCAGGCCGACATCTGGGCGCACGGCAGGGCAGGCTGACCTCGGTCCAAGCTAGAGTACGACCGGGCTGTCGTCCAGTTCATTGCGCCTCTGTTCGCCGATGCTGGCTGGAAAAGCGACCGCCAACGCCTGGTGGATGGCCAGCAGCGCGTCGGTGACGCCCTTCTCGAAACGACCTTCGCGAAACTCCGCCTGCGCCACGCCACAGATCGTCGCCCACTGCGGATCACCGATGCGGCGCGACGCGGCACGATCCGCGACGACCTCGAGTTTCCGGTCGGCGACGTTGATGTACAGCAGCACGCCGTTGTTCTCTTCGGTGTCCCACACGCGGAAGGTACCGAACAGATCGAGCGCGCGCTGCCGGGTCGTCATGCCGCGGCGGACCTTGCGCAGCGGTAGCGCCGATTCGATGATCAGTCGCACTTCGCCGCGGTGAGCGTCTTCACCGGATGCGATGACCTGCTGCAGCCGCTTCATCGTATCGGCGTCGAACAGCGGGCGCGCGCCGCGGTGCGTTGCAGACAAATGCCGGAACATTCGCGACCAGTCCATTACCAGTCTCCAGACGCACCGCCGCCGCCGAAGTCCCCGCCGCCGCCGCTGAAACCACCGCCGCCGCCACCGAATCCGCCGCCACCACCGCCGCCGCCGCCACGCCCGAGCAGACTGCCGAGAATGCCGCCGACGATCATCGGCGTGATCGACCGGTTCAGCGCACGATTACCGGCCATGTAGCCGACCTGCCGCGAGCCGCGCCCGCGAAACAGCAGCGACACGATCACGAACAGCACGAACAGGGCGGGCAGCCCGAAGCCGAACGATCCGTTGCTGCGAACCTGTTCACGCTGCGGCGGCGGTGGCGGCAAACCCTCGCCGACCAGCAGCGACTCGATGCGGCCCACGCCGGCGACCAGGCCGCCGTAATAATCGCTCTGGCGAAAGTGCGGTGCGATGTCCTCGTCGATGATCCGCTTCGACTGCGCGTCGGTGATCGCACCTTCGACGCCCTTGCCGACTTCGATCCGCAGCCGCCGCAGGTCGCTCGGATTGTCCTTCGCGACGATCACGATCACCCCGTCGGCGACGCCCTTGCGGCCGATCTTCCACGCCTCCGCGACGCGTATGCCGTATTGCTCGATCTGCTCGGGCGCCGTCGACGCGACCGTCAGCACCGCGATCTGCGAGCCCTTCTGCCTCTCGTAGTCGGTCAGCTTCGCTTCGAGTGCCGATCGCTGGTCAGGCGTCAGCAGCGACGCACCGTCGGTCACGCGCGCCGTCAACGGCGGAATGGCCGCGAGATCCTGGGCCTGCGCGAACGTCGCACAGGCCGTGAGCACGAACGCCGCGAGGAAGCGCATGGGGGCAGCCACTCAGAACTTGACGGTCGGCGCTTTGGAGACTTCCTTCTCGTTCTCCACCGTGAAGTTCTCCTTCGGCTTGTAGCCGAACACCATCGCGGTGAGATTGTTCGGGAACTGTCGAACGGTCACGTTGTAGTCGCGCACGGTCTGGATGTAGCGATTGCGAGCGACCGTGATGCGGTTCTCGGTGCCTTCGAGCTGTGACTGCAGGTCGCGGAAATTCTGGTCCGACTTCAGTTGCGGATAGTTTTCCGTGACCGCGATCAGCCGCGACAGCGCACTGGTGAGCTCCCCCTGCGCAGCCTGGAACTTCTTGAAGGCCTCCGGATTGTTCAGCGTCTCCGGGGTGACCTGGATGCTGGTCGCCTTCGCGCGCGCCTCGGTCACGCCGATCAGCACGTCCTTCTCCTGGGCCGCATATCCCTTGACGGTGTTGACGAGGTTCGGCACCAGGTCGGCACGACGCTGATACTGGTTCACCACTTCGCTCCACGCGGCCTTGACCGACTCATCTTTCGTCTGAAAGTCGTTGTAACCGCACGCGGAAAGCAGCGTCGCGCAAGCGGCGAGCAATAGCAGGCGGGCAGTACCGAGCGGGCGGGCCGGGTGCGACGAGGCGGACGAGGCGATGGACATGCGCATGGGAACTTCCTTGGATCGTTGACGAATGGGAGGCCGACGGAGCCGGCCGACTAGGCGGCAGTTTGGGGCAACGGTCGCGGGATCAACGCCGCGATCACGGCGATGCAGACGAGAGCCAGCGCTACGAAGTCGCGCCACGGCGGCGTCTCGCCCAGCATCACCATCCCCGAGAATACCCCGACGACCGGGATTAGCATCGACGACAGTCCGGCCGTTGTCGGAGGCAGCGTCCGGGCCACGGTGAACCAGATCAGGTTGCCGATCGCGAGCACCAGGATCGCGTTGTAGAGGATCGGCCACCACTCGACGCCGATCGGAATGCGCCATTGCGATCCCTCGAAGATCGCCGACGCGACGACGATGAACGGACATGCGACGGCCATCATCCAGAACGTCAGTGCCAGGGTGTCCATCATCAGCGTCGTCCGCTTGTAGACGTGCGTGCCCCAGGCCCATACGAACGCGGCGAGCAGCATCAGCGCGACGCCGAGCGGATGCGCGATCAATGCCGACCAGTCGCCGATGACGAGCAACGCGACGCCGGCGACCGCGCACGCGACGCCGATGCCGATCCGTGCGTCCGGCGGCTCGCGATAGACGACGATGCCGATCAGCGCGGCCCAGGCCGGCATCGTGAAGCCGAGGATCGCCGCGCGACCCGCCGGCAGCATCGTGATCGCGAGCGTCACCACGATGTACCAGACAACGATGTTCGGCAACGACAGAGCCACGATGCGGCCGAGCGATCTTTTCGGCAGCCGCAGCGACACGCCGCGCGCGACGAGCATCGCACCGAGCAGGACAGTCCCGAGGACGAGGCCGATGCTGCGAAACCATAACGGCGGCAACTCCATCACGCCGATCTTCATCACCGACCAGTTCATGCCCCACGCGAGCGTGAGGATGGCCAGCAGGGCGAGGGAGCGAAACATGGTTCGTGATCCTCAGTTGACGGGTCTGGCCACAGCCACGCGGTGGCGGGTAGAATTCTGCCGCATTCGGTTCCTCAGGCATTGTCATCCGGAGCGCGGCGACGGATCTTGCCCCAGAAAACATCGAGCGCACCGATGCTTCGTAGTCGAGACGGCAGATGTTCGTTCGGAGTGACGAACAGGCCCATGTCGTCCCGAGCAGGTTCATGTAGTCCCGAGCAGGTTCATGTCATCCCGAGCGCAGCGAGGGATCTCTTCCACGAAGCGCAACGTGCTGGCCGATGCGCCACGGTTCGGATTCCTCGACTTCGTTCGGAATGACAAAGTGAATGCGTTCGGAATGACAAAAATGGATTCGTTGGGAAAGACATGCGAAGAGAGGTCCGATGGACGCGGTGCCCGAACGACGCATTGACGTCGTGAAATTCGTCGACCGGCTCGCGCACCGATGGTCCGCCGGACGGACGATGCTGTGCGTCGGCCTCGACCCCGACCCCGCCCGCTTTCCGGCGCATCTGAAGGGCGACGCCGCCATCTTCGACTTCTGCCGCGCAATCGTCGACGCGACGCACGACCTGGTCTGCGCATTCAAGCCGCAGATCGCGTTCTTCGCGGCCCATCGCGCCGAGGACCAGCTCGAGGATCTGATCGCGCACATCCACGCCCGCTATCCCGACGTCCCCGTGATTCTCGACGCAAAGCGCGGCGACGTCGGCTCCACGTCCGAGCAGTACGCGCGTGAAGTGTTCGAGCGCTACGGCGCCGACGCCACCACCGTGCAGCCCTATCAGGGCTACGACGCGATCGCGCCCTATCTGGCGTATCCGGACAAGGGGACGATCATCCTGTGCCGCACGTCCAACCTCAGCGGCGACGAGCTGCAGGCCCTGCAGGTCCGCTCGGACCGCGGCGACGAACCGCTCTACCTGCACGTCGCGCGGCTCGTCGCCGAACACTGGAACACGAACGGCCAGTGCGGCCTCGTCGTCGGCGCGACCTATCCGAAGGAACTCGCCGCCGTTCGTGAAGTGGTCGGCGACATGCCGATCCTGGTCCCGGGCGTCGGGGCCCAGGGCGGCGACCTCGAGGCGTCAGTCGCTGCGGGCGCGACGGCGGCCGGCGGCCTGTTGGTCAGCTCGTCGCGGGCGGTGCTGTACGCCGGCAACGGCGAGGACTTCGCGGATGCGGCGCGGCGCGTCGCGATCGACACGCGTGACGCGATCGAGGCCTGCCGATCCTGATCGGTTGCCCCGGACCGTGCAGGCCGTGTCGCACGCGGGCTGAATCGCGTCTGCTGGATTCACGAAGGCACCGAGCCACCGAGCTGTCCGGTCTTCTCGCGGATCCGCGCGATCAGCGCGTGCCATGACTTCGTGAACTTCTCGGCACCCTCGCGCTGCAGCCGCTCGGCCAGCGCTCCGGCATCGACGCCCTTCCCTCGGAATGCTTCGAGTATTGCCTCGGCACCACCGCCATCGGCGGGCAGCACCCCGTCCGCGCGGCCGTGATCCGCGTAGGCGTGCAGCGTCTGGTCCGGGATCGTGTTGATCGTCCCCGGCGCCGCCAGCGCCTCCACGTAGACCGTGTCGGCGGCGGCCGGGTCCTTGGTGCCGGTGCTCGCCCAGAGCAGTCGCTGCGGATGGGCGCCGGCCACCGCGAGCTTCTGCCAGCGTGACGAAGCCAGCAGTTCGCAGTAAGCGCGATAGGTGCGCATCGCGATCGCGATGCCGAGCCGGTTGTGGAGCTGAGGCGGAATCCGATCCTTGACCGCCACGTCCCAGCGGCTGACGAACAGCGACGCGACCGACTCGACCACCGGCGAGCGGCCGGCGGCGAGCCGCCGCTCGATGCCGCGCAGGTAGGCCTCGGCCGCCATCTGGTATTGCTCACGAGAGAACAGCAACGTGACGTTGATCGGCACGCCGGCGTAGATCGATTCCTCGATCGCCGGGATGCCGGCCGGCGTGCCGGGGATCTTGATGAAGAGGTTGGGCCGCGCCGCGGTCGCGTGCTGCCGTGCCGCGGCTTCGATCGTCGCCGTGGTGTCATCGACCAGCAGCGGCGACAGTTCCAGCGACACCCATCCGTCGACGCCGCCGGTCGCGTCGTGGACCGGCCGGAACAGGTCTGCGGCGCGCCTCAGGTCCTGCAGTGCCAGGGTCCAGAAGAGCGCTTCGCCCGATTCACCCTGAAGCGAAAGTTCCCTGATCGAAGGGTCGTAGGCGTTGCCCTCGGCGATTGCCTTCTCGAAGATCGTCGGGTTCGATGTCAGCCCCGTCACCGAAAGCTCGGCGATGTAGCGCGCCAGCATGCCGTTGTCGAGGATCTCGCGCGTGATGTTGTCCAGCCACAGGCTCTGGCCGAGCGCGTGGAGTTTCTGCGTATTGGCGTTCACGTGCGCTCCGGAGGCAATAGGGGATCGTGGGTGCAGGGCATCGACATCCCGAGTAGCGAGGCGGCGGCCCTACAGCGACTTCAGATATTGCGCCACATCCGCAACCTCGGCGTGCGTCAAACCGAGCGAGCCTTTGACGTTGTACCGGTCCACCACATCGACGAGAGTCGCTGCCGAACCGTTGTGGAAGTACGGCGGATGCTGCCAGACTCCCTTGAGCGGAGCCGTGCGATACATCCTGGTGGCCGTGCGCGACGCATAGCTCGGCACCCCCGGCGCTTCCGGCTCGCTCGGCACTTCGCTTGCCGCATGCAGTCGCTGGTTGGCGTCGGTGAACTCGGGGCCGCTATGGCAGCCTGCGCAGCCTGCCTTGCCACTGAAGAGCGCCTTGCCACGGGCCGCGGCCGCCATGTCGAAGCTTCCGGCTGGCGCCACGGGTGCGGCAATCGACAGTTGATAGGCTTGCAGTGCAGGCAGTTTGGCGGTGATGAGGTCTTCGGCTCCGTTGGTGATGTTGACGCCGTGCGTGCCGATGCGGGCATCGGTGAAGTTGCCGTGTCCACCCATCTGGGTCACGCCGACATATCGGTTCCAATACGCCAGGTCGTCCCCATCGCCCGTGGCGATGATCTTGCGAACGTTCTGCAGCCCATAAGCCGGCGAGATCACTTGCGGCCCGTTCAAGCCGTCGATGTTGTAGCGAGGATCGTAGAAGCCCGGGCCCCACGAGTTGTAGACGGTTATTTGCGCCGCGGTCAGTGCCGGCGACAAGGCGATGATCGCGCCGGGATTCAGATCACGATTCGGCCAGCCGTCGAGACGCTTGCCGATACCCGGTGCGAACGCATTGTCGACCGTGGAGTGGCACAGCGCACAAGTGATGCCGACACGCGTCAACGTGTTCCTGCCGTCGATGTTCCGCACCGTGCCCTTGATGCCCACCACTGCATCGAGGCTGATCAATGCGATCGTGGTGGCCGGATCGGTCAGGCTGATGCTGCCGTTCCGGATCCCTGCGACGACCGACGCTGGCAGTGCTTCGGCGTCCACCTTCAGGCCCACTGCCAGCGCCGTGGTCGGATCGACGGCGGCGGCGATGACATCGTTCATGTGGAGCGTGTCGGTCCACGTCGTCTCATCGCCGAAGGTGTCGAAGCGGAAGATCTTCTGGCCCTGTGCCAGGAACGCGGTATCCGTGATCGTGGAGAAGGACCACGTGACGTTCTGCGCCAGGGCAGCGCCATTGACGGCCTTGACCCCCGTGGTGATCGTCGCCGTGCAGATGACGTTCGCCGCCATCGGTTCGGCCACCTCGGACTGCGGCAGGTTGGTGGGTGATTCCGTAATGCGCACGAATGTAGCCGTCCTGGTCGACGGGTCATAGCTGACCGATCCGAAAGGATCTGCACCGGCTGGACAATTCACCCTGAAATTCGCGTTCTTCAGCGTTGCCGGATCGATTGCCTGATCGAAGGTGGCACTGACCTTGGACGTGTTCAGAACGTTGGTGGCTGCATTCGCCGGTGCCGTGGCGAGCACGTTGGGGGGCGCCGCATCGTCGTCGCTGGAGCCACCGCATCCGGCGAGGCCGGCACCGAGTGCGATGGACACGACACCTGATAGGCATTCCCTGCGCGTGAACCTGCTCATGGTCTTTCCCTCTTCCTTCGATGCGATGGATCAGACGGGACGGCCAATGCCGCGCGACGGGTCACGCTCTATGCTCGCGCACCGTTGGCAGCGATGCCGACGTGGGCTCAATTCAGGGCTCCCATCCGATGGATGCGTCGACGGCGATGGACGTTCCCGAATTCGCTCGTCGTTCTTTGATGCACATTGCCTGCGCGGATCGCTGCCTAGCGACCATTTCCGCAGCGCGACTGTATCGACGCCACGCGGTCTCGATGGCGATGCGGCAGACGAATGACGACCGATTTCTTCGTTACGCGCTCGTGGCCGAGCCGCTTGGAAGCGAGGTGGCGTCCTGTCACGACCTGCGTCTCGTACGCCGTGTACCTGCGACACTAGGCAGGTACGTTCGGCGAGTCTGCCGGGGCTGCCGCGGCTTCAGTGCTTCGACTTCAGTGCCTCGCACTCCGGCGTCCGATCTACGCTCTTGAGATACGCGATCAGATCGGCTCGGTCCCTGGGGTCGGATACGCCGTCGTAAGTCATCGCCGTGCCGGGAACCATCTTCAGCGGTGAGGTGAGGAATCGGTCGAGCGTCTTCTCGTTCCAGACGAGGTGCGAGCTCTTCATCGCGGCGGAATAGGCGAACCCTGGGACGCTGCCCGCCGGGCGGCCTAGGAGGCCGCAGTGGCGCGGTCCCACACGGTCATAGCCGAGCGCGTGGCAGGCCTCGCAGCGGGCATAGATCTGCTCGCCGCGAGCCGCGGTTGGCGCCGCCTTGGCAGGCGTGAGCAGACACATCGAGAGCGCACCGGCCAGCACGAGCCGGCGCGCGCTCACCGGATCGGCTTCCTGGCGCGCACTTCGGGATTCACCCGGATGCCGTTCAGCGCGTCATGCCATGAATGCGCTGGGAACCGGAACCTCGCCAAGCACGTTCCGCAACACCGCCCAATGCATCGCCTCGTCACCGAGGATGCTGGCAGCCGCTTTCGCGAGATCGCGGTTGGCGAACAGCGGCACCGCGCCAAGGTAGGCGCTGACCGCGCCCTGCTCAAGCTTCGCCGCGAAACGGAGCACGTCGGCCTGCGTCTTCAGTTGCTCCGCCGGGAAGTGGTAGTCGGCCTTGGCCGCCACGGGACTTCCGCCGAGCTTGGTGACGGTGCTGCTGAGCAGCTCGGCATGCGCCTTGTGGTGTCCCTGGAAGGTGACGGCCAGGTCGAGTATCGGCTTCTGCAGCAGCTTGCTCTCGGCACCGAGCTGGTAGGCCGCGATGGCTTCGAGCTCCGCCGCGAGCGCGGTATTGAGGATCTGCACGTCCTGAGGATTGCCGCCGCCTGCGGTCGCAGCGAGCGCGAGCCTGCCGGCCAGCAGCGCGACCGCCGTGCCGGATAGGATGAGAGCGCCGGAACGACCGAGAAAGAGGCGGCGCGCAACGATCGGTGTCGTCATTTGAAGGAAAGACATGGCACGTTCCTCTGATCGGTCGAGTTGTCAGGGCCGGGAATCGTCCCGGTCTTCGGAAAGCCTGGCGAGAACGTTGGCGACGATCTGGTCGCAATTCGCTCCGGCGAACGAGAAGGCGTCGCCGATGGCGAAATCGACGTCGCGCGAAAGACCTTCGCGCAGCAGACTGCGGGCGCGAAAGAAGCGGGTGCGCACGGTGGCTTCGGGGATTCCGAGCGCCGTCGCGGTTTCCTCGACGCTCATCTCCTCGACCCCGCGAAGCATGAAGACCGTGCGGAATACATCGGGTAAGGCATCGATCCGCTTTTCCATGAGATGGCGCAATTCACCCCTCATGGCAATCCGCTCGGGCCCGCGATCGACGTCGTCTTCCACATCCGGCTCCTCGTGCGCCGCATCGATATCGATGCTCGCTTCCATCGGAATCACCTGGGAGCGACGGCTTCGCAACCGACCGATGGCTTCGTTCATGACGATGCGAACCAGCCAGGTGGAAACCTTGGCTTCTGCGCGAAAGCCGGAGAATGAACGCCACGCCCGCAGGTAGCTCTCCTGCAGTGCGTCCTTGGCATCGTCGTCGTCGCGCAGGATGCTGCGCGCCGTCCGAAACAGAAGTCGGTTGTGGCGCCGCATGATCACTTCGAAGGCGGCCGGGGTACCGCTGGACGCCATCGCTGCGAGCTCGCTATCGCCGAGGCTCTGCAAGGGCGTTCGTTGGGTTGGGGTGGCGACTGGCGGCGGCATCGGTTGCTCCTGTCCATGGGATGAGTCGCGAACGGATTCCGTTCCCGAAATCGCATCCCCACCGTAGGCAGCCGTTGTCTTCGTGCAGCAGGGTCTCCGCATCGGAGAGGATCGCATCGGTGCGTTCTTCCTGTCCCGGCACCGCATCCATGCGGGGATAGATGCGGTCGAGGATTACCGATCCTGATCAGGTCGCGAAAAAGGGCGCGAGTTCGGCCATCATCGCGGCGGTCGCTTCCTCGGGAATGAAGTGTCCGCCCGGCAGCGCCGTGCCGGTCACGGGCGCCTTGCACTTCGCCCGCCAGTTCTTCAGCGGATCGAACAGCCGCGCGATGACGCCGCGCTCGGCCCATAACACCAGCATCGGACAACACACCTTGTCGCCAGCCGCATCGCTCGCGCGATCGTGCACCAGGTCGATGCCGGCCGACGCCCGATAGTCCTCGCAACTACCATGCAGCCCTTCGGGCGTCGCCCAGCAGCGCTCGTATTCAGCCACCGCCTCGGGCGCGAACGCCGACAGGTCCGCGCCGCCCCAGCCGCCGAGGAAGGTCCGCAGCAGCCGCGGCGCGTCGGCACCGAGCATCGTCTCGGGCAACGGGTACGGCTGCGTCAGGAAGAACCAGTGCCAGTAGGCTTGTGCGAACGCGAAGTCGGTCTGGTCGTACATCGTGAGCGTCGGCGCGATGTCGATCACGCACAGCCGCTCGACCGCGGCCGGATGATCGACCGCGAGCCGATGCGCCACGCGCCCGCCGCGGTCGTGGCCGACCACCGCGAAGCGCTCGTGACCGAGCGCCCGCATCACGTCGACCATGTCGGCGGCCATCGCGCGCTTCGAGTAGTTGCCGTGGTCGGCCGCGCCGACCGGCTTGGCCGAATCGCCATAGCCGCGCAGGTCCGGACAGACCACGCGGTGCGTCTGCGCGAGCCGGGCAGCGACGCCATGCCAGATCACGTGCGTCTGCGGAAAACCGTGCAACAGCAACAGCGGTGGCCGTCCGTTATCGGGTCCGACGCGTGCATGGATGCGGATGCCGGCGACGTCGAAGTCGCGCTCCGCGTAGCCGTCGAAACCCGGCATCGCGATCATCGTGACTCCTTCTTCTGCGCCAGCACGCGCAGCAGTAGTCCACCGAGGGCGTGCTGCACCGACTGCTCGCGGACCTGCGCGCGGTCGCCGGCGAAATGCATCGTCTCGCTCTGCGCCGCCTGCTCCATCTCGACCCATCCGAAGCAGACCGTGCCGACCGGCTTGTCGCGGGTGCCGCCGCCGGGACCGGCAATGCCGGTGATCGACACCGCGAGCTGCGCACGGCTCTCGAGCAGCGCACCTTCGGCCATCGCGCGTGCCACGTCCTCGCTGACCGCGCCGTGCAACTCGATCAGGTCCGGCGCGATGCCGAGCATCTCGACCTTCGCGTGATTCGAATAGGTCACGAAGCCGCGCTCGAACCACGCCGACGATCCGGCGATGTCGGTCAGCGCCGCCGCCACGAGGCCGCCGGTACACGACTCCGCGGTCGTGACCATGTAGTTGCGTTCCATCAGCTGCCTCCCGAGCTGCGCGGCGAGACTATGGATCGTGTCGTTCATGCAATTCCGTTCATCATGATCGCGAGAACGATTCAAAGAGCCGGATCGCGACGGCGATCGTCAGCAGGCTGTAGAACGCCGCGATCAGGTCGTCGCCCATCACGCCGAAGCCGGCCCAGTTGCCGCTCTTGAAGCGCCGCTCGAAGCGCTTGATCGGCGCCGGCTTGACGATGTCGAAGAAGCGGAACACGCCGAACGCGACGAGCTGCCACAGCCACCCCCAAGGGGTGAACAGCAGCACCAGCCAGATCGCGATGATCTCGTCCCACACCATCCCGCCGTGATCGGCGACGCCGAGGTCGCGGCCGGTCCGTGTGCAGACCCAGCAGCCGAGCGCGAAGCCGGCGACCAGCACGATCGCCCAGCCGACGCTCGTCAGGTGCGGGGCGATCAACACGTAGGTCGCCCAGCCGAACAGCGTCCCGAACGTGCCGGGCGCCCTGGGCGACAGTCCGCTGCCGAAGCCGAGCGCGATCAGGTGCGCCGGATGCGAGAACAGGAAACGAAGGTCGGGCTTCATGCGAAATGGTCGAAGCCGGTGAGCGCGGCGGGACGCCAGTCTGCGCCCTCCGCGTCGAGCAGCGTCAGTCCATCGCCTGCGGTGATCGTGCCGATGCGCGTCACGCGCGTCATGCTCGCATCCGCTGCGCGGGCGACGTCGTCACGTCGCGACGGCGCGGCGGTGAAGCACAGTTCGTAATCGTCACCGCCCGTCACAGCGAGGCGACGGCGATCGTCGACGTCGCAGTCCATCAGTGCCCCGGCGACCGGGATATCGTCGATCGCGAGCCGCGCCGCGCAGCCGGAGGCGCGCAGGACGTGGCCGAGATCCTGTGCAAGACCATCGGACACGTCGATGGCCGCATGCGCGATCGACGCGAGCGCGAGGCCGAGCGCGATGCGTGGCGTCGGTCGCTCGAGCGCAACCTGCAGGGGATCGTCGATCGGCAGGCCGTGTCGGCCGTCGCGTCGCTCGAGCGCCCGGCGCAGCCCGAGCGCCGCGCCACCGAGCGTGCCCGAAACCCACACGTCGTCGCCGACCTGCGCGGCACCGCGGCGCAACGCCCGACCCTCGACGACCTCGCCGAAGACGGTCACGCACAGGTTCAGCGGTCCGCGCGTCGTGTCGCCGCCGACCAGCGGACACGCGAACGTGGTCGCGCAGTCGAACAGTCCGTCGGAGAAACCCTCGAGCCACCGCTCGTCGATCGCAGGCAGCGCGACCGCGAGCGTGAAGCCCAGCGGACGCGCGCCCATCGCCGCGAGGTCCGACAGGTTGACCGCCAGCGTCTTCCAGCCGAGCGACGCCGGATCGACGTCGTCGAAGAAGTGACGGCCGGCGACCAGCATGTCGGTGGAAACCGCGAGCACGTGACCCGCTGTCGGCGCCAGCAGCGCGCAGTCGTCGCCGATGCCGAGCCGCGTCTGTGCGTCGGAAACTGCGGAAGGACGATCGAAATACCGCGCGATCAGTTCGAACTCGGTCACGACGGCGCGCCGGGCTGCCTCGAAACGGCGATCAGCGACTCCGGCCGCGTGCAGCGCTCTCGTCGGGCCGCAGGTCGACGCCGAGCTTGTCGAGGACACCGTTGACATATTTGAAGCCGTCGGTGCCGCCGAACGACTTCGCGACCTCGACCGCTTCGTTGATCACGACGCGATAAGGAATCTCGACGTGATGTGCGAGTTCATAGGCGCCGATCAACAGCACCGCGTGCTCGACCGGCGACAGTTCGACGATCGGCCGGTCGAGATAGGGCGAAATCGCCGCGCGCAACGGCGCCACCTCGCGGATCGCGCCGTGCAGCAGCGCGTTGTAGTGCGCGGCGTCGGCCTTCTCGAAGCCCGGCGTCTCGCGAATGTGCGCGTCGATCGCGCCGGCGTTCTCGTTGCCGGCATCGCGCGACAGCAGCCATTCGTAGAGGCCCTGCAGCGCGAACTCGCGCGAGCGGCGGCGGGCGCTTTTCGGCGGACCCTTGCGGGCGACCGGCGTGGCGGCGGACGACGACGGTTCGGTCGGTGGTGATGTGGCGTTCAAGGGCGGCTTCTATAAAGGTGAAAGAGAAAGCTACTGCGCTTCTTCCTCGTCGTCGCCGGCGAGGTCGTCGAGCCGGCTGGCGAGGTTCGCCATCTCCACCGCGGCACGCGCAGCGCCACGCCCCTTGTCGTCGACACGTGCCTCGGCCTGCGCGTCGTCCTCGGTGGTCAGTACGCCGTTCGCTATCGGAATCTCGAAAGCGAGTGCGACCTTCGAGATGCCGGCGGCGCTCTCGTTCGATACGAGCTCGAAGTGATAGGTCTCGCCGCGGATGACCGCCCCGAGCGCGATCAGCGCATCGAACTGCTCTGCAACGGCCATCTTCTGCAGCGCGAACGGGATCTCGAGCGCGCCGGGCACGGTCGCGATCAGGATGTCCTCGGCCAGCACACCGAGCGACAGCAACTCGGTGACGCAGGCCTTGCGCAACGCGACACACACGGGCTCGTTGAAGCGCGACTGCACGATGCCGATCCGCAGGTCGGCACCGGCCAGCTCGGGGAGCAGGATCTCGACGGTCATGGTCACGGATCCACGTAGCCGCAGACACGCAGATCGTAGCCGGCCATCGACGGCATCTTGCGCGGCTTCGCCATCAGCCGCATACGGCCGACGCCGAGGTCGCGCAGGATCTGCGCGCCGATGCCGTAGGTCCGCAGGTCCATCTTGCGTTCGACGTGGGTCTCGCGGCAGACGCCGGTGCGATCGACCTCGGCGAGCGAATCGAACTGTCCGAACAGCCGGTCCGCCGACTCGTTCGCATTCAGCAGCACGAGCACGCCGGACTCGGACTTCGCGACCGCAGCGAGCGCGCGCGCGACGGTCCACGAGTGCGTCGACGTGCCGTCGTCGAGCAGATCGAGCAGCGACGTCGGCTCGTGCACGCGCACCAGCGTTTCCTGCTCCGGATCGATCGTGCCGTGCGTCAGCGCGACGTGGGCCGAGCCGCTCGGCAGATCGCGGTAGGCGATCGCGCGCAGGGCACCGTGCGCGGTCGACACGACGCGCTCGGCGACGCGCTCGATCAGGCTCTCGTTGGCCGATCGGTAGTGAATCAGGTCGGCGATCGTCCCGATCTTCAGACTGTGCTGCTGCGCGAAGATCATCAGGTCCGGCAGCCGCGCCATCGTGCCGTCGTCCTTGAGGATCTCGCAGATCACCGAGGCCGGCGTGGTGCCTGCCATCCGCGCGAGGTCGCAGCCGGCCTCGGTGTGGCCGGCGCGCATCAGTACGCCGCCGGCCTCCGCGCGGATCGGGAAGATGTGGCCCGGCTGAACGATGTCGGCGGGCTTCGCATCCCTGGCGACGGCAGCCTGGACGGTGCGCGCGCGATCGGCAGCGGAGATCCCGGTCGTGACGCCTTCGGCCGCTTCGATCGACATCGTGAACTTGGTGCCGTAACGCGTGCCGTTGGCCGCGGTCATCAGCGGCAGTTGCAGCTGACGCGTGCGTTCCTCGGTCAGTGTGAGACAGATCAGTCCGCGGCCGTAGCGCGCCATGAAGTTGATGGCATCGGACGTGACGAAGTCGGCGGCGAGCACGAGGTCGCCTTCGTTCTCGCGATCCTCCTCGTCGACCAGGATGACCATGCGGCCTGCCGCGAGCTCGGCGACGATCTCGGGAACCGGCGAGATCGAGATAGCCCCGACCGCGGAAGGCGCCGAAGGTGTGAACGGGTTGACGACTGCGAGCATGGGATCCTCCGTCGAAGGAGAGTGTCGGCCGAGGCGGACGCCGCGCGGCCGGAGTGCAACGGCTCTATTCTAGGCGCTTGGTCGATCGCGACGTGTCGCCCAGCGACGGACGAAGCCGACGCACACGCCCCCACTTCCCGCCTGGATCCGTAATGGCCACATCGGTATTCGACTCCCTGTTGTTGCGCGACATGTTCGGCACCGCCGCGATGCGCGCCCTGTTCGACGAGCGCGCCTTCATCGCCCGTTGCGTCGACGTGGAGACCGCGCTGGCACGCGCCGAAGCGCGTCACGGCCTGATCCCCGTCGATGCGGCCAATCGCATCACGGACGCGGCCGATCCGTCCGCGTTCGACTTCGACGCGTTGCAGGCGGAAACCGAGATCGTCGGCTATCCGATCCTCGCCATGGTCAGGCAGTTGTCGGCGCAGTGCGGCGATGCCGGGCGCTACGTGCATTGGGGCGCGACGACGCAGGACATCATGGACAGCGCGACGATGCTGCAGTGTCGCGACGCGGTGGCGCTGATCGAGGCCCAGTTGCTGGACCTGAGGACCGCGCTGGCGACGCTCGCCGAGCAGCATGCGGAGACGGTCACGGCGGGTCGTACGCATCTGCAACACGCGTTGCCGGTCACGTTCGGCTTTCGCTGCGCGGTCTGGCTGTCTGCGCTCGACCGGCATGCCGAACGGCTCGCGCAGGCCAAGCAGCGATCGCTGCTGGTGCAGTTCGGCGGCGCGGCCGGCACGATGGCATCGCTCGGTGCGCCCGCCAACGGCATCGCGGTCCGCGCGCTTCTGGCCGACGAACTCGGACTCGGCGACCCCGGCATCACATGGCACGTCGCGCGCGATGCGCCGAACGAATGGGTGTCGCTGCTCGCGGCGATCGGCGCGTCGCTCGGCAAGATCGCCGTCGACGTGATGATGATGGCGTCGTCCGAATTCGGCGAGGTCGCCGAGCCTTTCGTGGCCGGCCGCGGTGGCAGCTCGACGATGCCGCAGAAGCGAAATCCGATTTCGAGCGAACTCATCTTCGCCGCCGCGAAGATGCTGCGTGAGCGCGCATCGCTGATGCTCGACGCGATGCTGACCGACTTCGAACGGGCGACCGGTCCGTGGCATCTCGAGTGGAGCGCGTTGCCGGAAGCCTTCCTGCTCGCTGCGAGCGCGCTGCATCAGTCGGCGTTCCTGCTGCGCGGCATCGCGGTCGACACGGACCGGATGAAGCGCAACCTCGACCTGACCGGCGGGCTGATCGTCGCCGAGGCCGTGATGATGGGACTCGCGCCCGAGATCGGCCGCCAGGCAGCGCACGACGTCGTCTACGACGCGTGCCGCGACGCCATCGAGCAGCGGACGTCGCTGTTCGACGCGTTGATGAAGGAGGAGCCGATCGTCAGGCGACTAGGCGTGCAGCGACTGCGCGAACTGACCGATCCGGCGAACTATCTCGGCGGCGCGGCCGCGATGGCGAGATCGGTCGCGAGGCGCGTGCGCGACTGACCGCCGCGTTCGCGGGTCATGGCCGCGAAGCGCAGCGCGTCGGCTGTCGCGGCACCGGCCGCCGTGTTGTCGAACACGCACCAGACGTCACAGGCCTCGGGCCATCGGCCGACGGCTTCGGCTCTTTCCCGCAGCCACGCGTCGTCGTAGGCCGACCAGTACATCCGGGGCGAACCGTGCCAGCGGTAGTAGGCCAGCGCGTCGCGCCCGTCTCCGTGGTCACCGAGCCATCCCCCCGGTTCGGCCGCTGACGCGATCGACGCAGGATCAGCCGCAGCCCGGGCGATCCGATGACGGATCAGCACTTCTTCCGCCTCGGCGGTGAACCACGACGCATGCCGCGGCTCGCAGACGATCGCACCGTCGTGTCGCCGCCGCATCGCATCGAAGAATGCCGTGACGACAGCGCGATCGAATGCCGATGAAGGTGGCAACTGCACGAGCAGCGCGCCGAGCTTGCTGCCGAGCCCGCGGATTGCGGCGACGAAGGGATCGAGCAATGCGTCGAAATCGCGCAGACGCGCGCCGTGCGTGATCGTCTTCGGCAGCTTGACCGCGAAGCGGAATCCGTCCGGCGTCTCGTCGACCCATCGCGCGTAGGTCGCGGTGCGATGCGGGCGATGGAACGATGAGTTGATCTCGACGCAGTTCATCACCCGTGCGTAGCGTTCCAGATGTCGGCCATCGAGCGGAAACCCGGCAACCGCGGCACGCGGAATAGTCCAGCCCGCGGTGCCGATCGCGATCATCCGGCGGAAGAACGAAAGAGTCCATCGCCCGATGGCGGGCGACGATGCGGGACTCGCGGCGAGTAGAAGGCCGGGATCATCGGGATGCGATAAGCGAATCGCGGGTCTGTCGAATCGGTGCGGTTCATGAAGCGGCCGGGGCGACCGATCTTCGCAGACATCCGGACATGCAGCGGCATCGTGCTGCGCCGAGCCGACGTGGATAGAAGATGCAATAAGCTTCGCCCGTGCGAGATCCGAGTCCGATGAAGCCAGCCACCCCGGCACCAGCCGCCATCGCGGCGAAACGTTCGTTCGCGGCGATGCGCAACCCGGGATTCAGGATGCACTTCAGCACGTTCTTCCTGGCGATGACGGCCGACAACATCGAGCACGTCATCAGCTACTGGATGATGTACCAGAAGTTTCATTCGCCGGCGCTCGGCGGCTTCGCGGTGGTGTCGCACTGGCTGCCGTTCCTGCTGTTCTCGGTCCCGGCCGGCGCGCTCGGCGACCGCTTCGATCCGCGGCGCCTGATCCAGCTCGGCATGCTGATGTTCATGACCGCGGCGCTCGGCTGGGGTTATTTCTTCATCACCGACACCCTGCAGATGTGGCACGCGATGGTGCTGCTGGTGATCCATGGCTGCGCCGGCGTGCTGTGGAACACGTCGAGTCAGCTGCTGCTACACGACATCGTCGAGCCCGAACTGCTGCCCAGCGGCGTGCGACTGCTCGCTACCGCGCGCTACCTCGGCATCCTGGTCGGACCCGGCGTCGGCGGCATTATCATGCTGACGCTCGGACCGAAATACGGAATGCTGCTCGACGCGACCTTCTATCTGCCGGTCATCCTGTGGCTTTGGAAGGCGCCGTACGGGCCGCGCTTCCGGAAAGCCGGGCACGTGGTCGTGGCCCGCGCGGTGCGCGGCATGGCCGATATCGTCGACACGATGCGCGACATTCGCGGCCACGCGATCATCGTCCCGATGCTGATCCTGGTCGCCACCGCATCGGGCTTCGTCGGCAGCAGCTATCAGGCGCAGATGCCGGGCTTCGCAACCGATCTCGGCCACGGCGATCCAGGCGTTTCGTACAGCATGCTGCTGGCGGCGGATGCGCTCGGCGCGCTGATCGCGGCCTTCCTGCTCGAGAGCCGCAGCGTGTTCCCGACGCGGCCGCAGACCGCGGTCGTGCTTGCCATGCTGTGGTGCGTGATGCTGCTCGGTTTTGCGCTGGCGAAGTCTTATCCGCTGGCGCTCGCGCTGCTGCTGCTGGCCGGCTTCTTCGAGCTGTCGTTCAGCAGCATGGCGCAGGCGCTGGTGCAGTTGAACGCGCCGGCGCCGATCCGCGGCCGCGTCATCGGGCTGTTCAACATGGCGTCGCTCGGGATGCGGACCTTCAGCGGGATCACGGTCGGCCTGGCGGGCAGCTGGATCGGCATCCACACGTCGCTGGGCGTGTCCGCGATCGTGCTGGGGATGATTCTTGCCGGTCTGCTGGTGCGAAACCGCGTGATGTCGCAGGCCTGAACGAGCCGCACGCGTTGGTCGTTTCGAACGAATGTGAGGACCTCGGCCGCGACGCATGGGCCCGCACGTCATGCTTGGCGGGTAATGTCGCTCCTTCGTCGGGACGACAAGTTGCTGGTAGGTCGTTCCGAACGGATGTGAGGAGCCTCTGCCGCGAGGCCCGGGGTGCGCGCGTCAAGCGTGCAGGTCAAGGACCTTGCGTCGGAACCACCGTTCAACTCTCCATTCGTCATCTTGACGCAGGAGGGATCCCACCCGGTTCGCCAGGCACAGGCGGTTGCACGTGGCTGAGCGCCCTGCTGCGTCGGGCCGACAGGGGCTTCGCCGGAATGACATCGACTTCCACGAATTCAGCGCACGAATCTACTTCGTCGCGGTTACGGACCGCACGCTGGCCCCGCGCACCTCGAACGCCACCGCGTCGACAGCGGTGCGTTCCGCGTCGAGCAGTTCGAGCCTGTGCCTGCCCGGCCACAGCGCCCATTCGAAGACCGGGCCGCGCCCGACGATCCGGCCGTCGAGACGCCACTGCGCGGTTCGCGCGCGTCTCGCCGCGGCCTTGAAGGTCAGCCGCTGCCGCTGCGGTGGGATGTCCGGATCGATCGCGACGATCGTGCCGTCGGTAGGGTGGAGGATCGCGCCGTTCCCGCGACGTCCTGTCGGCGCGAGCGACAGCGCATTGCTGCGGACGATCCGCGCGCTGTCGGTCCCCGTGAGGAAGAGCTCGCTGCGCGGCGCCTCGAGGTCGCCGGCGAAACGAATGTCGCGGCGCAAGACGCCCGGGACCGCCGCACGATCCACGGCCATCGACGACTTCGCATACCGGACTTGGACAAGTCCGGCGTCGCGCTGTGCGAGATAGTGGACCAGCGCGTGCCACACCGGCGCGGCGCCGGTCGTACCCGACACGTCCCACATCGCCGCACCGCTCGAGTTGCCGACCCACACGCCGATCGTGTAGCGATCCGTGAAGCCGATGCACCAGTTGTCGCGCATGTCCTTGCTGGTGCCGGTCTTGACCGCCGACCAGCTACGCGTCGCCAGCACGCTGTCCATGCCGAACGTCGTCGTGCGCGCGCTGCCGTCCGACAGGATGTCGGCGACGATGGCCGACGCGCCGGCGTCCATCGCCGGGCGCGACGCCGTCGCCACGGGAATCGCACGCGGCGTCACCGCGATCGGCCCGGCGACGCCGCCGTTCGCGAGCGCGCGATAGGCGTTCGACAGATCGGCGAGCGTCACCTCGGCCGAACCGAGCGCGAGCGAGTAGCCGTAGTAATCGCCCGACTCGCGCAGCGTCGAGATGCCGAGCGCACGCAGCCGCTGGTGGAAGCGCTCCGGCGTGACCATCACCAGCGTGCGCACCGCCGGCACGTTCAGCGACGATGCGAGCGCGGTCCGAACGCTGACCGGACCCTTGAAGTCGTGGTCGTAGTTCTGCGGAATGTAGAGGCCGCCGGCGGTCGCGAGGTCGACCGGCGAGTCGTCGAGGATGGACGCCGCCGTCAGCCAACGCTTCTCGATCGCGAGTTCGTACAGGAAAGGCTTCAGCGTCGAGCCGGCCTGCCTGGGCGCGAGCACGTGATCGACCTCGGCCGCACCCGACAGGCCGCCCGACGATCCGACCCACGCGAGCACATCGCCGCTCCGATTGTCGATCACGACGACCGCGCCGTCCTCCACGTTGCGTTGCGCGAGTTCGGCGAGATGGTCGTGCAGTGTCGACCGCGCGAAACGCTGCAGCCGCGCGTCGAGCGTCGTGGCGATCGTCGCGTCGGGCCGCGCGCTGCCTGGCTTCGTCCTCGTGCGCAGCACGGCTCGCGCGAACTGGGGCGCCAGTTGCGGATCGCTGTCGAGACGCGGCGCCGCCTTGCGCGCCAGCACCAGCGCCGTGTAGTCCTTCAGGCCGCGGCATTCGTCGGCGAGTGCTTCGACCTCCAGGATCGCGCAGGCGCGTTCGGAGACCCGCGCCGCCGGCGCGTTCGGCGCGCGGACCAGTGCCGCCGTGATCGCGGCCTCGCGTGCATCCAGGCCGCTCGGATACTTCTCGAACAGCGTGGCCGACAGAGCGGCGACGCCGACGATCTCGCCGCGATAGCCGACCAGGTTCAGATAGGCCTCGAGGATCTGGTCCTTCTTCCAGCTGCGTTCGAGGGCGAGCGCGGTCGCGGCCTGCGACAGCTTCTGGCCGATCGACCGGCCGGCCGACGCGGCGCGCAGGTCGCTGTCCAGCAGGCCTGCGAGCTGCATCGTGATCGTCGACGCGCCACGCGTGCGCGTATTCCACAGGTTGCCCCACGCGGCCGAACCGACGGCGGTCCAGTCGACGCCGGCGTGTTCGTAGAAGCGGCGGTCTTCGGACAGCACGAGCGCGACTCGAAGCGCCGGCGAAACGTCGGCAAGCGTGGTCCACGGCAGCTTGCGGACCGACGGATCGGTACGAAGGACCTGCACGATCTCGCCGTGGCGATCGGTGAAGGTGGTTTCGCTGGTGCGGTAGGTGGCGCGGACTTCGGGGAATGTGGGGGTAGCCGCTCCGGCTGTCCGAGCGCCGGAAAACGACAGAAAGACGAGGCAAAGCATTGCTACGCTCAGTCGTCGAGCGCGGCTGCGGATCGTGTCCCTCATGCCACGCACGGCGGACCCGGCACGGATCGGCTTCGATTCAGCCTCGCTTTCCATGGGCGACAGTCCGACGAATTCCAGACAAGACTTCTCATCGGTCAGTCGAAAGAGGGAGCGCGCCCGTCTGGAATCACGGTTGCACCTCCACCGTCGCATTCGGCACCGCCCCGAACATCTCCGGCGCATACATCGCCTCCACCCGCGTCGGCGGCAGGCCGAATGTGCCGACGTTGTTCAGCCGCACCGTGTACTCGGTGCTGAACTTGCCCTTCGGCACGAAGCGGTAGTAGCTGCGATAGGTCTCGAAGCTCTTCTCTTCGTAGGCCGGCCATGTCCAGCCCTGGCGTTGCTCGCCGCTCGCCGCGAGTTGCGAGTCGCGGCCCAGACCGGTCCCGAGCACCGAGGCGCCGCCGGGAATCGGGTCGGACACGACGACCCAGCTCATGTCGGTCTGCGCATCGATGTCCAGATGAATGCGCAGCACGTCGCCGCGTGAATAGACACCCTGCACCTTCTGTTCGACCGGCGTGATCGTCCGCGTGATCCGGTAGCCGGACGTGAACGGGACCTTGAGCGGCACGGCGGCGAGGCTCTGCACCGTCAGCCAAGGCTTGCCGTTGCCGTCCTGCGTGACCTGCAAGTCACGACGCACGGTCGCGGACGCATCCTTCGCGGCAACGTCGCCCATCGGCCAAGCCAGCATCAGGCTGCCACCTTGCGGGTTGTCGGCCCAGCTCAGTGTCTGCGGACGGACACCCGCGATGGCGGCGCGCGACGTACCGGTGACCGGATCGCGTTCGAAACGCTTCGAGAACGCGTTGACGGCCAGCATGCCCCAGGCGTTGGCCGTGGTGGTCAGCCAGTGACCCCGGCTCTGCCGTTGCAGCGATCCGACGACGAGTCGCGGGACATCGTCCTTCCACGCCGGATCCTGCATTACCGCAAGCAGCAGCCGCGACGCGTTGCCGTCGCCGCTCGCCATCAGCCAGTACCAGAAGTCGTCCTTCTCGGTGGAGAAATCGAGTCGCGTGCCCTGGTAGTTCAGCCGCGACCGCAGGATCTGGTCGGCCTCGGCGAGCCTCGCGTTGCGATCCGGGACGCCGGTGAGCCGCCGGACGATCAGCATCCAGTCGATCACGGCCGACGTCGGCCACTGGTTAGGCAGCACCTGGATCGATTGCAGCATCCGCGGCGTCGCCTTGTTGTCGCGCGTGAGTGCCTCGATCGCCGAAAGCTTGCGGACGTCGAGCTGGCGCTGTGCATCGCTCGAGAACGGCGACCACAGGTCGCGCTTGATGCGACCTTCTACGAACGCGACGAGGCCGCTCTGCATCCGTGCGCGCGTCACGTCCGGGATCGCGTAGCGCCCGAGCGCGCTCGCCTCGGCGCTGGCCGTCAGCAGATACGCCGTCAGCACGTCGCTGCCCGACGCGACGTCGTCGGCGCGCGGCGGGAAGTAGCTCGCGAGTCCATCGTTGTCGAGGTACAGCGGGATCTGCCGCGCGACCTCGTTCCACTTCGCCTCGTCGAGCGTCCCGATCGCGATCGACGCCTTCTGTTCGAGGCACGCATACGGATAGGTGCGGAACCACTCTGACACGCCCGGCAGACCATCGGCCAGCTTCGCCTTGAACGCGACCGACAGGCCGCCGCGGACGACGCCGTTCGCGTCGGCCATGGCATCGGCAGGTGCGGCGACCGGCAGTGTGAAGCTGCGATCGAGCTGGGTGAGCGTCGCCTGCTGCACGCTGATCGGGATCGCCTCGGCGACGCGTTGCGAGATGGTCAGGCTGTCGGACGCAGCAGTGGCCTTCGCGTCGACTCGCCAATCGATGGAGCGAATGCCGTACGGCGCGGTCACCGGCCATTCGACGAGCTGGGAGGCATCCGGCGCGAGCTGCACGCGTTGCGACGCGAGCTTGACGACGTGATCGGAGCCTGCGACCAACGGCGTTGCCGCCGGCGCTTTCGCGCGAGCCTCACTGCTCGACAGCGTCAACGCAGCGCCGACCTCGACCTCCATCGCCGTCTTGGTCGTGTTGCGCAACGTGATGCCGGCCTGGTAGCGGTCCCCTTCGCGGACCAGCGGCGGCAACCCGGACACGATCTGCAGATCCTGCCGCGAGCGGATCGTGGCGCTGCCGGTACCGAACAGCGCAGTCCCGCCGTCGGCGACCGCGACGATGCGGAACGCGGTCAGCGAGTCGTTGAGCGGCACGTCGACCGTCGCGTTGCCGTTCGCGTCGAGCACCACCGACGATTTCCACAGCAGCAGCGTGTCGAACAGCTCGCGGGTCGGACCGACGCCGCCGCCACCACCGGGCGGCGCGGCCTTGCGGCCGTAGTGGCGCTTGCCGATGATCTGCATCTGTGCGGTCGCGGTCTCGATGCCGTAGCTGCGCTGCCGGATCATCGCGTCGAACAAGTCCCAGCTCTCGTTCGGCATCAGTTCGAGCAGCGCCTCGTCGACGGCCGCCACCGCGACCTCGGTCCCAGCCGGGGCCGGCTTGCCGTCGGACTGCGTCACGTGGACGGTTGCCTTCGCGGTGGCGCGGACCGGGTAGTCGGGGCGATCGGTCGTCACCGCGACCTTCAGCTGATGCGCCGACTTGTCGACCTGGATCGCGGCGATGCCGTACTTGAATGCGGGCTTGCCGAGGTCGACCATGGCGGTCGGTGGCTCGTACAGCTTGCCTTCGTCGCGCCACGCGTGCCACCAGTCGGTCGGCGACTTCCAGCCCCACGAGAAGAACGAATACCACGGCACGTCGCGGATGCGCCCGCGCACCGCGAGGACCGATACGAACACGTTCGGCGCCCAGTCGCCCTCCACCTTGATGGAGACCGTCGGATCGTCGCCGCGGATCTCGACGACCTGCGTCGCGACGATGCCGTCGCGCTCGATCGCCACCAGCGCGGTCGCCGCACGGAACGGCATCCGTATCTGGAACTTCGCGATCTCGCCGGGCGCGTACGCCTTCTTCTCGGGAAGCACGTCGATCCGGTCCTGGTTCTCGCCGCCGAACCACACCTCGGCCTGGCGCGTCACCCACACCGACGCACTGGCCTGCGACACGTTGCCGGCCGCGTCCTTCGCATCGGCCAGCAGTTCGACGTTGCCCGGCTCGGCGAGCGACACCGCGCAGAACAGCAGACCCTGCGCGTTCGACTTGCCGCTGCACAGCAGCCCGAGTTCCTTGCGCTCGACCTGGTTGTCGTAGGCATAGAAGCCGCCCACCATCCGCTTGCGGGTCGAGCGGACGTTGCGCGACATCCCGTGCAATTCGAGCGGGACGCCGGCAACCGGCCTGCCGGCCGTGTCGAGCGCGAGCAGCTTGACCTGCGCCTTGCCGTGCACCGATACCCAGTTGTCGGTACGGACGCCGACCACGACCGACGACGGCCACAGCGCGACGGTCTGCGACAGCGTCTGGATCTCGCCGTTCGGATCGGGATAGGTCGCCTCGACGCGCAGCTCGCGCGGCGTGTCGATCACCGGCAGATCCTTCAACTCCACCTTGCCGGCTCCGTCCTTGTCGAGCGTCACCGCGAGCTTGTCGGCGACGATCCGCTGGCCGGGCTCACCGCGCTGGTAACGCGGTCCGTCCTCGACGATATCGTCGGACGCGTCGCCGGTGTCGTCCGACGGTTCCGCGCGCACGAAGCTGTAGCCATCGTAGGCCTGGAACTGCGGAAAGCTCGGCTTGATCGCAGCCGACAGCCGCACCGGCAACGCGGACGCGGAGCCCCCGTTCGTGTACGAGATCGAGACTGCCGCCGACAGCGACGACGGCCGCACGAGATCGCGCGTCGGCTTCGCATCGGGACCGCCCGCGCCGACGACGATCCGTCCGCGCATCACCGGCAACCGGAACTCCTCGACGCGGAAGCTGCCGGTGTCGTAGCCGACATCGCCGCGCTTGAGCGTCACCTGGTAGACGCCGAGCTTCGCGTCGTCCGGCAGCTTGAAGACCGTGTCGGCGTACCGGTTGCCGCGCCACGCGAGGTCGAACGTGTACTTCTGGTCCGAGCCGACGTGGGTGATCTCGACCTGCGTCGGCAACGCCGGTGGCGCGGGAAACGACAGCGAGACGAGGTTCTCGGTCCGCAGGTAATGCTTCATCGAGACGGTCTGGCCGGCACGCAGCAGCGTGCGGTCGAACACCGTGTGCGCGATCAGTCGGCCCGCGGCGGCATCGTCGCTCCCGCCGCCCTCACCGCCGTAGCGGCTGCCGCCGGGCAAGTTGAAGCGCCAGCTCTCGATGCCCTCGTTCCAGGTCGACCAGACGAACGCCATGTCGGTCTTGCCGGCATTCGGACCGTCGGCGATCGGGTTGCGGGCGCTGACGAAGTAGCCGTTCTCGCCGCCGCCGTCGCCTGCGTCGTCGCCGCGGTTGATGCATGTCGTGTAGTCGGGCGGAGGGAACGCGCGCGCGACCAATGCGAAGCCGCGCGCGTCGGTCGTGCCGCTCCAGAACGGCTTGCCGAGGCAGTCCGAGATCTGCACGGCCGCGCCGGCGACCGGCTTCGCGCGGTCGAGCGTGGTGACCCAGACACCCGAGTTGACGCGACCGAACTTCGCATGGACGCCGAGGTTAGTGACCAGCGCGCTCGTACGCACGTACATCGGCGCCGGCTTGCCGAGCAGCGCCGCGCCGAGCCGCTGCGATTCGATCTCGACGACATGGAAGCCGGGCTCGGGCAACGGGATGCCGACGACCTCGAACGGCCGCGGGTCACCGGAGCGCGCGTCCGGCAGCGCGAGCGTCCTGGCCGCCGCGTCGCGCTTGAGCAGGCTCAGCTCGCGGGTGGCCACCAGGTTCTCCTCTCGGGCGTCGACAGCGGCCTGCTGCTGCGGCGTGCGCTTGTGACGACCCACGCGTTCGCGCTCGGCCGCCGCCCTCATCCCGGGCGGCAGGTCGGCCGGATCGACCTGGCTCTTCGGGATCGTCGACTCGTGATAGCGCTTGATGCGCCGCTGCCACGCGACGATCGCCGCATCCTCCTGCGCCGCGTCCACGTTGACCGAGCGCACCATCCCCTGCGCCTTGCCCGACGGCTGCGCCGCACCGCCGGTCACGTCGATGCCCTTGATCGCCAGTGCGGCCTCGACGTGACGCACCGTCAGCGGTAGCACCGGATCGGCGTTCAGTTCGAGAATGCCGAACGGCGATGCGGCGAACTTCACCAGCGGTGGCGCGAGCGCGGTCTTCGACTTCAGCGGGAACAGCGATGCGTTCGACAGCGGTCGACCCGCATCGTCGACGAGATTCTTCGGCGCCTCGATCGTCAGGTCTGCGTTCTCGGCGAACGGCGGCCTGAACGCGATCTGCGAGACCGAGGCGCTGTGGTTGTCCGGATCGAAGGACGGATGCTTCTCGATCGTCTTGCCGCCGTCGACGAAGCGCAGCACGAAACGCTCGGCAAGCGCGCGCGCCACCGGCGACGTGAAGTCGACGCGGACCGGGCGCACCGGCGTGCAGGCGGCCTGCGCGTTCTCGCGCTCGCAGCCGAAGCTGGCCGTGAAGTCGGCGCGGACCTCGAAGTTCAGTCGGCGCTCGGTCGTGGTGGCCGCTCCACTGACCCCGGCGCTCGCGGCAGCGATGCCACGACCCCAGACGATCGCGACCTTCGCGCTGTTCGGCAGTCGTCGCGCGCAAGCGAGCATCGTGACGTTGTCGGCACGCCCCTGCAGGCCGAAACGCTTCAGCAACTCGACCCTGTCGGCCCCGTCGACCAGCCTGACGGCCACGCGCTCGCCGATGCCTGAAATTTCGCACCACGCGTTGGCGACCACGCTGGCCGGCGTGGCCGGCCCGTTGAGGACCAGCACGAAGACCTGCTCCTCGTCGATGCCGGCACCGCCTTCGCCGGCCGACGGAAAATTGCGGACGATCGCCGGTCCGCCGGTCGAGAATGTGAACGCGGTCCTGCCGGTGACCGAGCCGCCGTCGCGCGACCGCAGGGCGGACTTGACGTCGAAGCTGCAGCGCGTGCCCGGTGCGACGTCGGCCGTGAAGTCGTAGACCCACGATCGATCGTCGACCCAGCGACCGGTACCGGGCGCCGGACACCGAACGTCGAACGGCGCGGCGAGTTTCGGATCGCCGAAGTCGACCATCGCGTCGCTGAACGTCGCGCGCGCCTGACGGACGCTGGCGATCTCGCCCTGCGGCGAAAAGACGCGCACCGAGACGCTCTTGCCGCTGGCCGCCGGTGCCGCATCGGCGCGGTTGTCCGGCGCCTGCGCGAAGATCCATGCCGCGGCGCATGCGAGCATCGCGATGCCGCGGATCGCGGCGGATCGCATCCGCCGGCCGGCGCCGCTCCCGAAGCGCACTTCGTTCCCTGACATGCTTCCCCCTGATCGACGCGGCATTGTGCCAGCGGCGCCGATGCTGGCGCCTGCCGATGAAGTCGCGATGAAGCGACGATGAATACCGCACGAAGGCCACAACGCGACGCGCGGCATGCCGGTTGTCAGGCGTATCCCTCATCCCCGACCGACCCGGGCCATGCGTGGCAAAATCGTGACCCGCAAACGCCGGCGGCATCGATCCGCCGGCGCACGACCTCGATACGAGAGAGACGCATGAACGATGAATTCATCTGCGACGCGATCCGCACACCGATCGGTCGCTACGACGGCGTGCTGTCGTCGGTACGCACCGACGATCTCGGCGCGGTGCCGATCAAGGCGCTGATGACCCGCAACCCGTCGCTCGACTGGACGCAGGTCGACGACGTCCTCTACGGCTGCGCGAATCAGGCCGGCGAAGACAACCGCGACGTCGCGCGGATGTCGGAGACCGGCGAGAACGTCGCGACCGACTTCAGGATCGGACGCGAGGACCAGGACCGCTTCGCGCTCGCGAACCAGTCGGAGGCGTCGCGAGCGCAGGCCGACGGCACGCTCGCGCAGGAGATCGCGGCGGTCACCGTCGGGCAGAAGAAGCGCGACCCGCTGATCGTCGACCGTGACGAGCATCCGAGTGCGAACAGCATGGAAGCGCTGGCGAAGCTCAACGGCGTCGTCAGGCCCGATGGCGCCGTCATGGCCGGCAACGCATCGGGCGTCGACGACAGCGCGTGCGCGCTGCTGATCGCCGGCGGCGACGCCGCGAAGACCCATGGCCTCCTGCCGAAATGGACGTGATCGAACTCGACGAGCCGTTCGCCAGCCAGGGTCTCGCGGTGCTGCGCGAGTGCGGCGTGGCCGACGACCATCCGCACGTCGACACTCACGGCGGCGCGATCGCGATCGGCCATCCGCTCGACATGAGTGGCGGGCGCCTCGTCGCGACGGCGATTCATCAGCTTGATCGCAGCGATGGCCGCTACGTGCTTTGCACGATGTGCATCGGTGTCGGGCAGGGCATCGCACGCGTCATCGAGCGGGTCTGACGCCATGCCGACACTCGCGCTGGAAGACGTCGTCCTGAACTATCGCGTCGACGGCAACGACTTCGCGCCGCCGCTGCTGCTGTCGAACTCGCTGGGCACCGACCTGGACATGTGGGCGCCGCAGATGCAGCTGCTCGCGGCGAACTTCCGCGTGATCCGCTACGACACGCGTGGACACGGCGGCTCTTCGGTGCCCGATGGCCCGTACACGATCGACCAGCTCGGGCACGACGTGCTCGCGCTGCTCGATCATCTGCAGATCGAACGGACGCATTTCTGCGGATTGTCGATGGGCGGGCTGACCGGGCTGTGGCTAGCCATCCACGCGCCACAGCGGATCGCGCGTCTCGTGCTGGCGAACACCGGCGCGAAGATCGGGACGGTCGAGTTCTGGAACGCCCGCATCGACACGATCCGCGACATGGGCGCGGAACGGCTGCCAGCGGACGTGACCCGCGGCGTGCTCGAGCGCTGGTTCACGCGCCGCCATCGCGACCTCGCGCCTTCCACGGTCGTGCCGGTACTCGCGATGCTGGACGCCACCAGCAGCGACGGATACACGTCGAACTGCGGCGCGATCCGCGACGCCGACATGCGTTCGCAGCTGTCGCACATCCGCATCCCCACGCTGGTGATCGCCGGCACCCACGATCCGTCGACGCCGCCGGCGCTCGGCCGCGAGATCGCCGACGCGATCCCCGATGCGCGCTACGTCGAGCTCGATGCGGCCCATCTGTCGAACATCGAGCAGGCCGGCGCGTTCAACGCGACGGTGCTGCGCTTCCTGACCGACGACACGATCACCGAGGCCGGCCGGCGCGCGATCGGCGAGACGATGCGGCGCTCGGTGCTCGGCGATGCGCACGTCGATCGAAGCGCGTCGTCGCGCACCGCGTTCAACGGGGAGTTCCTCGACTACATCACGCGCACCGCGTGGGGCGAGACGTGGACGCGGCCCGGCCTGCCGCGGCATACGCGCAGCCTGCTGACGATCGCGATGATGGTGGCGCTGAATCGGCCCGACGAACTGCGACTGCACCTGAACGCCGCGCGCAACAACGGCGTGACGCGCGACGAAATCAAGGAGGTGCTGATGCAGACGGCGGTGTATTGCGGCGTGCCTGCTGCCAACTCGGCCTTTCATCTGGCCGCAAAGGTGTTCGCCGAACAGGACAAGGCCTACGGAGCCGAACAGCACTGAACGCATCGTCAATAGGGGGCATGGCCTACACAATCCGTGGCGACGTCCTCGCATGCTTGCCGCCCCTGTTGCAGCCGGTGGTCCGTGGCGCCAGGCAACGTTGACCAAGGACGAACCATGATGAAATTTCTCGCCGTCGCGGTGACGGTCTTCACGATGGCCCCCGCATTCGGCGCCGACGTCGGCGTGTCCATCAGCGTGCCGGGCATCTACGGCCGCGTGGATATCGGCGGTGGCGACTACGGCCAGCCACAGGTGTACAACGCGCAGCCGGTCTACATCGAGCGAGGTCCCCAGGAGGCGCCGCCGATCTACCTGCACGTTCCTGTGCAGCAGCAGCGCAACTGGCGTCGGTATTGCAGGCAGTACGGCGCCTGCGGACAGCCGGTGTATTTCGTCCAGGACAACTGGTACCGCAACGTCTACACGCCGCGTTACCGGGAAGTACACCGCCATCGCCACGACGGTCAGGGAGACCGCGGCCGTCCCGGTGACGACCGTGGTGGACCGCGTGGCGACGATCACCGTGGCGACGATCATCGCGGCAACGACGGCGACCATCACAACCGCGGCAACGGCCGCGGCGACTAGGGTCTCGCGTTCGCGCTCTCAGGCCGCCGCTAGCGTCGCCTGAGGGATCGCGTCGCTACCGAGCATTCGCTCGACGTAACGCGCGATCGTATCGATCTCGAGGTTGACGCGATGGCCGACCACCAGCGATCGGAGCGTCGTCACCGCCACCGTGTGCGGGATCAAGTTGATGGCGAAGTCGCAGCCGTCGTCGTGATCGTCGACCGCGTTGATCGTCAGACTCACGCCGTCGATCGCGATCGAACCTTTCAACGCGATGAAACGCGCCAGAGCGCGCGACGCGCGAACGATCAGCGTCCACGACTCGCCGGTGGATTCGAAGCGGACGACGGTGCCGGTGCCGTCCACGTGACCGCTGACCAGGTGCCCGTCGAGTCGGTCACCGAAGCGCAGAGCCTTTTCGAGATTGACTTCGCCTGCCGCGTCGAGCCCGGCGGTCCGTGCCAGGCTCTCGCGCGAGACATCGAACTGCATCGTCGTTCCGTCGAGGACGACGACCGTCATGCAGGCGCCCGAGATCGCGATGCTGTCGCCGATCGACACGCCGTCCAGCGGCAGGTCTCCGGCATCGATCGTCAGCCGCACGCCTGCACGCGGGTCGGTCGATTCGGCTACGACACGGGTGATGCGGCCGACGGCCGCGATGATTCCGGTGAACATGTGGTGCCTCGAAAGTTTTCGTGGAGCAGCGGTCAAACGATCCGTGGTGTCGTGCGCTGGACATGCTTCGCACGTTCACCGTCTTCCGACAAAGCAAGTGTCGTCCCGACGAAGGAAGGTTCTTACCCTCCAGACATGTCGTGCGGGCCATGCGGCGCGGTAGAGGTTCCTCGCATACGTTCGGAACGACCTACAAAACACGGAAGAGAAACAAAATTACGGACGGACGATTCTCGCGCGGATGCGCAGGTCGCCGCCGACGCGATCGACGTCATGATAGGTCAGCGACAGTCGTCGATCCAGGTCGTCGAGCGCCGGCAGTTCGACCATCGGCATGCCGGGTCCCAGCAGGCACGGCGCGACGTAGAGCAGCAGTTCGTCGACGCAGCCCGCGCGCAGCAATGAGCCGTTGAGCTTGCCGCCCGCTTCGACATGCAGTTCGTTGACGTCGCGGCGACCGAGTTCGTCGATCAGCGCGACGAGATCGACCTTGCCGTCACCGTTGCCCATTACCAGCGTCTCGCACCCTCGATCGACCAGCGCATGCTGTCGCGCGCGATCTTCGATCGCGCCGACCACGAGCAGGCGCCTGCCGTCGGCGACGTTACGGACGATCCGGGCGTCGGTCGACACCTCGAAGCGGCTGTCGACCAGCACGCGCCACGGCTGTCGCGGCGTCTCGACGTCGCGGACGTCGAGACGCGGATCGTCGAGCTTCACCGTCCCGATGCCGGTCAGCAGGGCGGACGCCCGCGCGCGCCAGCGATGTCCGTCGTGCCGCGCCGCGTCGCCGGTGATCCACTGGCTCGTGCCGTCGGCGAGCGCTGAACGACCGTCGAGGCTGGCCGCGAGCTTCATCCGCACCCACGGCCGTCCACGCGACATCCGCGAGAAGAATCCGATGTTGAGTTCGCGCGCTTCATCCGCCAGGACGCCGCAGTCGGTCTGGATACCGGCCGCACCAAGCCGCGCGAGACCGTCACCGGCAACGAGTGGGTTCGGGTCTTCGATCGCCGCGACCACGCGCGCCAGGCCTGCCGCGATCAGCGCATCCGCACACGGCGGCGTGCGTCCGAAGTGACTGCACGGCTCGAGCGTCACGTAGGCGGTCGCGCCGCGCGGATCGATGCCTCGTCGCCTCGCCTCGTTCAACGCCTCGATCTCCGCGTGGGACTGGCCGGGAGGCTGGGTCGCCCCTTCGCCGATGAGCCTGCCATCGCGCACCAGCACGCAACCGACCCGAGGATTCGGATCACTGCGCAGCAAGGCTTCCTGTGCGCGGTCCAGGGCGCGCTGCATCCAATGTCTGTCTTGCGCGGATTCGGCGGACATGCTGGACGAGCGACGCGCGGTCGCCCTGTTGCGGGGTGGGACGCGCATTGTCGCAAACCCGACGCGGGAAGCCGCGCTCGCGACATTGCCGCGGCGCGAAACGGAGCTTCCGTCGGCCGCGTGGTCGCTCAACAGGACGATCGGTCGTCGACGATGCGCGCCCGGCCGTACGATCCCAGGCAGATACTTCGAATCGTCGTGGCGTCACCGGTGCGATCGGTCACGACGATGCCGCCCGCATTGAAGGCGCCGCTGCGCTGCCGCGGGTATCCGCCGCCGTCGAACATCACATACGGACGTTGAGGACGGCCCAGGTCGGTGAAGGGTTCGCGAGCCGACCCGGACGTCGAAGTGATCGTGATCGACGGCGGAAGCGCCGCATGCACCACGATCACCTCGTCGCCGACGTCGGCAACGCGATTGTCGTTGCGGTCGACGAAGACGGACCAGCCATCGTGCCAGTGTCCATCGAACGGCGCGATGTACACACGACGGCCGCGCCGCAACGCCTCGTTCCGCGCGACTGCGAAACCGTGCATCAGATCGTTGATCGCCGCGGACGCGCGATGCGCGGACAGGAAGCGGGCGAAGCGCGGGATAGCCGTCGTCAGCAGGATGGCGACCATCACGACGACGATCATCGACTCGATCAGGGACACGCCGCGGTCAGGTGTCGCCCACACCGCGCGCCGCATGCGGCGGCATGACGAGAAAACGGAAGCGGTTGCTTGCTTCTCGGCTCGCCGTGCATGGTTTTCCATGCACTCGATTCACGTCGATCCGACGGATCTCGACAACCGGCGGATCGATTAAGCGACTCGAACGCTGCCCGAGACCTCGCCGCACATGCCGGCACATCAGCTGCGTGCCGACGTTCGACGTCACCCGCGCGACGGCATCAACGACCGGAAGAACCCGGGAGGTACATCAGAGACTTGATCACCGGGAAATACCCCAGGTTGAAGGGATGCGGCGATCACGCATCGGATGCCAGCTCCTGCTCGGATCCATTCATCCAGCAGCGCATGCATTCGCGTCCAACCCGGTAACGATTCGAGGGCGGCCGAGATTGGCCAGGCATAACGTCCGGACATTGCGACTGTTGCCGGTCGCGTCGGTGATCACGATCCCGCCGCTGAGCGTGGCACCGGACATAAGGCGTGGATAGCCGGTGCCGTCGAATTGCACATAAGTCTTGGGTATGGCATCCGTGAAAGCAACGCCGCCGGCGGCGCCGACCGTGGTGATGGATGCCGGCAGGGCGCCGTGCTGATAGATGAGATCTTCGTTCGATTGATAGGTCTGATCGTTATTGTTGTCGACGAAGACGGTCCATCCGTAGACCCAGTCGCCGGACGTGCTCGGCGTGACGCCGTCGCTCGCATTCGGGACCATCAGGACCCTGCGTCCCCGCTTGAGCGCTTCGGATCGCGTCATCGTCACCCCCTGAAGGAACTCGTTGGTCGCCGAGGTCGCGCGGTAGTTCGAGATGAACGAGACGAAGCTCGGCACCGCGATGGCCATCATGATCGCGATCACCACCATCACGATCATCAACTCGATCAGCGTGAACCCCCGTCCGCGACTCGGCATCGAGATCCTCATCGGGATCTACCAGCAGCCGCTTGTCGTGGGCAGCTTGTTGCCGGTGCTG
Organism: Burkholderiaceae bacterium; assembly: GCA_039936235.1. GTDB lineage: Bacteria > Pseudomonadota > Gammaproteobacteria > Burkholderiales > Burkholderiaceae_D > CAHJXF01. The sequence continues at coordinate 38,898 of JBDTIS010000231.1, forward strand.
TCCATCGAAAGCGAGGCGCCGCATTTCGGATCCGCATTGCCGACGACGGTCGCGGTGATCACGACGCATTGCGCGATGCCCGTCGCGCACCCCGCGGCCGAGACGCTGTAATGGGAATTCGACGCGCTGTCCGCCGAGTAGGTCGAGAACGGACTCCCGGCTGCCAACGGTGCCGAGAAGGCCTGGTAGGTGTTGTTCTGGGTGTACCAGCGCTCCTCGGTCTGCAGCGTCCGGAGAATGGCCGCCTTCGCTTCGCCGCGCTTGCCCTTCCACACCGAGTCCTGATACGACGGGATCGCGATCGCGGCGAGGATGCCGATGACCGCGACCGTGATCATCAATTCGATCAAGGTAAATCCACCCCCCCACCGATCCGACGACCATGGGCCCGTCCGGTGCAGCGTATTCATGGTCAGCGCCGATCGTTGTAGTTGGTGATCTCGCGCCACGTGATCCGGCCGACCGGAGGCGCCTTCGATGTGATGTTCAGCGGCGGAGCTCCGATATTTCCCGAAGTCCCGGCGACCAGGGTCGTCGTGGTCCGCGTGTTGATGCGTTCTCCGGTCGCGCGCGTCTGACCCTGCGTGATGAAGAGGTCGACGACCTTCGGCGGTCCGGGAATGCCGACGGTCGACAACGTCCCGCCCGGCAGCGTGGGATAGGGCAGGCCGGTCAACGCGTTGAGCTGATAGATGTAGCCGCCGCCGGCGCCACAGATGCTGGAGGCAACGGTCAGCGAAGTGAACGATAGGACACCGTTGCTGACCGAAGCCTGCGTGATATTGCGTTCGCCGCCGCTGAGGCTGCTCGGGAAGTCGAGGACCCAGCCCTTCTGCGACGACGCACCGCTGTAGACGAAGGCCGAGCCGCCTACCGTCACGCTGTTGCCGGCGACCGTGCCGGTGCGGACGACGAGATCGGTCGAGCGGGTGATGAGGGCGCCCTGATTGTTGTCGAGGAGCGCGTATTCGCTCTGCTGCGCGAACGGTGTCGACAGATCCGAATTGCCGACATATTGACCGGTCCCGACGAAGATCAGTTCGCTGTTGTAGGGACCGGTCGCGACCGTCGGCCGCGCGGTGATCGGCTGTGCGGCTCCCACGGTCGTGGTCGCGACGAAAAACGGTAACGGCAACGCCACCGTGCCGCGCGACGGCGCCCATTCGGACGGCAGGCCGACCGTGTTGAAGCGCCACACGTTGCCCTGCAGGTCGCCGAAGTACAGCGACGAAGCGGCGCCGCTGCCGTTGCGATTCTGGAACGATGCCACGGGACCGAGCCCGTTCGGGGCGGCCGGATTCGTCGCGGGGAAATGGTATTTGAAGTAATCGGTTCCCAACTGCCACGAGGTACCGAGCGTGTGGTCGAGCGACAGGAGAAACAGGACGCCCCGGTTCGCACTATCCCCACTGACGTTCGTGTCGGTCCGGCCGTTCGTCGTCGTCCGCCTGTTGTTGTAGCCGGTCACCGCGGCGAAATAGCCGTAGGTCGGCGCGGCGGCCGTGCCGCCGGTCTGCAGCTTGACGATTTCCGGCGCACTCAGCACGTTGCCGACGTCGGCGTCGTCGGCATCGCTGAATTCGAACAGGACGCTGCTCGTCGTGAAGGCGGTCGGGCTGGTGACGTCCAGTGCGAATACCCCCTGGGCGCCGTTGCCCACGCCGGCCACGAGCACGGTCTTCCAGGTGCCGTTGGCCTTGACCTCCCTGGCGATGACCGGGGCATCGACGAAGGTCTCGTGCGTGTAGTTCGCGTCCGTCAGGTCGTTCAAAGCGTAGTTGACGAAGTTCGGGATGTACGCGAACAGCTCCGCGCCGGTGCCCGCGCTGAACGCGTGCAGCATTCCGTCGTTGGCGCCGACGTAGACCGCCGGCGTACGGTTCACGTTGGTGGTGTAGAAGGTCTGATAGTCACTGTCGGCGATCGCCGTGGTCGGCGCGCCGACGTAAGTCGGCCCGGAGTCGATGATGTCGCCCAGCGCCGAATTGCGCGCGCGGAACCCCAGACTCGACGACTCGTCCCCGCGATAACCGCGCAGGTAGTCGAGGCGCTGCTGACCTGCCCCATCCGCCGAGCCGAGGCTCGGATTCATGTTGAGCACGTCGGTGTACTGCGTGTCGGACTGCAGGCCGGCCCAGGTGAACGCCGTGGCGACGCGCGTGCCGTTACCGCTGGGCGGCCGGATGGTCGTGACGATTTTGCGGTTGTTGACGCTCGAGTTGGTATCTCTGCAGGTCGTCGGGGACGGCACTGTCGTGCCGCAGCGTGCCGTCAGCAACGCGCCGGCATCCCAGACGGCCGCCGACGACGTGCTGACCACGCCGTTGGTCTGCGTGATGGTCTTGTCCAGGACCGTACCGGACCAGAAGTTGGCGTCGAAGGTCGCGACGTAGGCGCTGGAGCCGCCGTATGCCAGCGACGACGCCGTCAGCGCGGCACCGCCGAGGGTGCCTGAACTCGCCTGGATGCGGTTGAACGCAGAACGCAGGCCGTCGATGAGCTTCTGCGGGTTGGACGCCAGCAGGTAATTGGTCGGCGCGCCGGTGGAATCGGCCCATTCGGCGTTGGTCCGGATCGCCGGGCCGAGCGGGTTGGTCGGATCCGTGGAGTAGAACGGGTTGGGATAGGGATCCGACGACCGATCGATCACGTTGTTGAAGCCGCCGTATTTGGCCATCAGATAGAGCTGGCGGTTGTTCAGGGGCATCGGGTTCCCGCTGCTATTTTTTTCCTGCGGGAAGACGTCAATGCCAATCGACTTCACTGTCTGCATCCCAGGCAGGTCAGGACGAATGTCGTTGGTATTTGCCCAAAATGCGGCGCCCGCGACGAGATTGCTGAGACAGCAGATAGGCTGCGTGTCTTCAAGACCCGCCAGAGCGCGGTCGTAGTCGCCTGAGGTCAATGATGGCGACGTGGTCGATTCGAGAATGCCGATGCGCTGGGTCCAAAGATGAGTATCAAGACCGTGTTCATCCACCGGACGACTGCTGGGGCGAAACGGGTCGGCCCAAACGCCGGCGTAGCCTGGCAGATTGGTATCGTAATTGGTTTGGTTGTCCGCGATCGTGATGATGTAGTTGGCGCTGCAGGTGGACTGGTTCTGCATCGGATCGGCCCACGCGGTGCCAGATGCATTGGTATAGGCCAATGGAAAATTGTCAAGCACGGCGAAAGGCAAGGGAGCCCCAGTCATCGCGTCGGGGGTCGGCGGCAGTCCACTCAAATAGCGGAGCGCCTCGTAGTACAACTCGCCCATCGGGTCGTACCGCTTGTAAACGCCTGTCTGGCCGAATTTGTTGAGGTAATTGATGAAGCCGGAATTGACCCCGCCAGCCGTGGCCGCGGTGCCTTCAGGATCAGGGACAAGGGATCCATCGGGATTGATCTCGGCGTTTCCATTCCGCAACGCGTTCTGATTGGCGTCGAAGGATTGCTGACCGAGATACTTCATTGGCGATCGCAGGACGCCGCCGTAACGACAGGGATTCCATCCTCTGCTGCCCCCATTAGGAGCCTGCGGACAATTCGATGGCACCGTATACCCCGCGACGTTGCGGTCCATCAGATAGCCGAACGACGCGAAACGCATGTCGGCCGCATGAACCTGCGCCTGTCCCACCGGCTTGTATTTCGCGCCGACTCCGCTGCCGTAGAGCTTGCAGAGATCGGTACGGATCGGTCCTTCGGTGCTGTCGCAGACGGTGACGGCCACGTGATAGGTGCTGCGGCCGCTCGCAGGCCGCTGTTGGCTTTGACCGCTACCGCTAACCGGTAGACAGTTGGTCGACTGAACGTTACTAGCAGTGTCGAAGTAGACAACGTTTCTACAATTCGTGATGTATACGTTACCGCCGGTGACAAGCGATCTAGGCAATACCCGACCCAGCGTGCTGGAAAAGGGAGTAGTACCTGAATCACTCAAATTTAATCCGGGGAAATACAAGGATTTATAAAACGGTTCGACACCGGGAACATTGCCGTCAGGCAAATAAGAGCGCTCGATCACTGCACCATTTACAGGCAACTCGAGGATACGATTACCACCCGTCATTGCGTATCGGAATTCATCGACGGCCGACATCGTCGCCCAGTTCATGAAATTGCCGCTAAAGGTGTTCCCGTCGCATTCATGGTTTAAATCGGCCGCTAAACTCGGTACGAACACGTCGCTGTTCGAAAATCCCGAAGGATAGGGATCTGTGTCCGGGGTGCCGTTGTACGCATAACACATCGTCGAATCGAAATAGCCTACATAGGCAGCGGTCCGGACGTAAGCAAGGAAGTTGTATCCATCGGCCCCGTTCGCGATCGTGCCGTCACCGCTCGGCAGGGCGCTCGCATACGCCGCCGTCACGTCCGGAAACTCGACTGACGCGGCCACCACCACGTTCGGGTGGGCCGCCCTGGCGCCGTACAACGGGCTGTTGGAGATGTCGACCAGTTGCGCAGCTGCCGGCGCCACGAAGACGGCGAGCGCCAGGAGCGATGCGTGGATCGCGAGGCGCCGGACCGCGGCGAGGGACAGGTTCATATCAATTCTCCGTACTGACGATGCTTTGCAGGACGACCTGCGTATTCGGGTTGGCACCGAAGCCCATCGCGGTGACCCGGAACATGTATTTGCCGGCCATGTCGACCAGCGAAACGTTCTTGTAGACCCGCTCGATGATGTAACGCGGCGGATAGACCGCGATCGGCTGGCCGACGAGACCGGTCGCCGCACTCTGTACATACTGGGAGGCGAAGGTTCGGCTGCTGAATTGCCCGTATCGGACCGTAGTCGGCACGCTGTTGGCTCCCTTCGCGTCCCCGTAGAAGTCGACGGTCGAACTGAGGTAGGCCGGCGTCGTCGTGCCGTCGCACAGTCCGATGTTGTCGTTGGTGGAACAAGCCGTCGTTCCCGCAGACACGAAGCCCACGCCGGCCGTCTCGTTGAAGCAGACGAGCGGCGACGTTCCGGCCCGCCCTCCGCCGGGCTGGGTGCCCGTCCCGGGCGCCGGAACCAGACGGAGCGGACAGCCGGTGACCGAACCGGAAATCTCCGCCTCCCCGTCTTTGAGGGCGGCTTCAGCCGCCTGGAAGGCGATCTGGCGGTCGCGGTCGTTGCGCGCGCCACGCTCCTCGTTGACCGCCATCTGCGACGCGCTGATGCCGAGGATGATGATGACGATCAGCATCAGCAGCGAGACGATCAGCGAGAAGCCGCTCTCGCGTCGACCACGAGGCAGGCGAGAACCTTTCGGCACGGTGATCAATTCAGGTCCGGCCACTGCGCCACCCGGTTGCGCACGAAGATCGTCGTCTCGACCACCCGACGGATGCGCGTCCGTTCCGACGTGGACAGCGTCACGCCGGCCAACGGAAACTGCGCACCGATGTCGGTGCCGCTGTTCGGATAACCCACGCCGAAGAGGTCATAGGTCCGAGCCGTCGTGTCGACCTGCGCGCCGACATTGCTGCGGATCAGCATGGCGATGCGCACCGTCACGACATTGCTCCAGTTGACGACCGGATTGACGCCGCCGATCCCGGTCCGATAAGTGAGGCTGGTGGGTGGCACAAGGTCGGGATCCCCGCCGGAATAATTCGCTTCCCCATAGAGGACCTGGAAGCTCTCGACGCCGCGGATCAGCGTCTGCGTGTCGCCCGGCAAACCCGACGGGTTGCCGGCTGCATCGTAGGTCTGCCGCTGACACTTCAAGGAGGGCTCGTTGTCCGGGTCGTATCCGACGAAGAGGACGTTGTAGGCCCGACTCGTCGAATAGGCGGCGGCGCTCCCGGCCGGCGCGGGAACCGAGGATCCTGCGCAATCCAGGACATTACCGTCCGCCGCGACCGACGTGCCGCTGCCGAAGAAACGAATCGTCAGCGAGTCGCTCCCGTTGATCCCCGCACCGGTCGGGCTGGCGTTATCCGCGCCAACGAGGTTCGGACCGTTGAGCGCGTACGAATCGCTGGTGGACCAGGTCGAATCGGCCGAATAGAAGGCGGGCACGAGCTGCGTGGAGTCGCCGAAATCCGTGTATCCCGCGAGCCTGACTAGCCTGTTGACGAGCTCCAGCGCGAAGCGGGACGACTCCTGGACCCGGGTCGATTCGTCCTGTGTCCGGTAGGTCCCGCGCGATGTCACCACCATCGCCGTCGCCGCCAGCACGACGAGCGCGCCGAGGACGAGCGCAACCATCAATTCGGTCAGCGTGAAGCCGCGCTGGCGACGGGTGGCTCGAACGAAGGCGATCATCGTCTGACGCTCAATAGTTCAGCAAGGTGACGACCAGACTCGGCTGATCGGCATTCGCGGTGGCGAGCAGGGCGCCGGTGCTGCCGTTGTTGTTCTTCTCGGTCCACTGGAACTTGACGACGACGGGTGAAAGGACATCGTTGTCGCAGTTCATCATCGAGTTCAGCTTCGTGTGGTCGCGACAGACCTTGACGACCGCGCCCGGGAGCCCGGTGGCGGGCGAAAAGACCTTCGCGCGCCACTCGTAGTAATCGTTGGACGCGAGCACCGCGAGCGTGCAACTGCTGGCATAGCAGGACGCGGACGCCGTTCCGGTTCCGCTCACGAAGGCGGTCACCTCCGTGGGATTCATCCGCATCATCTCGCCCAGCTCGTAGGCGAATGCAGTGGCCTGCGACCGGATCGCCGACTGCTTGCTGTCGCGCACCGCCGTCAGCGTCATCGCGGCCGCGCCGAGCACGCCGAGGACCAGCACGATCAGCGCCACCATCACTTCGATCAGCGTGAAGCCGGCCTCGCGTCGCAACGGACGGGAAAGCCTGGCACGCGAAACCCGGAGGTGATGAGTCGTGTTCACCCCGAGATTTTGGCAGGGCGCTCGCCTGGCTGGCCTGCCAGGCATCGGCAGCCACCCGCCATTCATCGCCGCGCTACGATCCTTTTCCTGCGGAATCCCGAAAAAACGCCTTACTTCCGCTGCCGCGTCTTCGTGGCGACTTCGCGGATCACGTCTGCGAATTCGTCGACGTCCTCGAAGCTGCGATACACCGACGCGAAGCGGATGTACGCGATCTTGTCGATCTTCTTCAGCTCGCGCATCACGAGTTCGCCGATGCGGTCGCTGGGCACTTCCTTGTCGCCCGACGACATCAGCTTCTCCTCGATCCTCTCGATCGCCGCATCGACGGCCTCGGCGCTGACCGGGCGCTTGCGCAGCGCCAGATGCAGGCTGAACGACAGCTTGGTGCGATCGAACTCGGCGCGGCTGCCGTTCTTCTTGACGACCACCGGCAACGCGATCTCCGGACGCTCGTAGGTCGTGAAGCGCTTGTCGCACGACGCGCAACGGCGACGGCGACGGATCGAGTCGCCGTCTTCGGAAACGCGCGTGTCGAGCACCTGGGTATCCGAATGCGCGCAGTAGGGACAGTGCATGGCGGACTCAGCACATCCTGACGGGATCGAGAGTCATGACGCGGGCGGCGGCCGATTGTCTTACGGCGACAAAGAACCGCACCGCTCCCGTCCCGCGCCGCGACGACATGCCCCTTCAGCCGTAGACCGGGAAGCGCGTCGTCAGCGCCGTCACCTTGTCGCGCACCGTCGCGATCGCTGCGGCATCCTGCGGCGCGTCGAGCACGTCGGCGATCAGGTGGCCGACCTGAGCCGCCTCGTCGACGCCGAAACCGCGCGTCGTCATCGCCGGGCTGCCGAGGCGCACGCCGCTGGTGACGAACGGCTTCTCGGGATCGTTCGGAATGGCGTTCTTGTTGACCGTCAGATGGGCGTCGCCGAGCACCCTCTCCGCATCCTTGCCGGTGATCTTCTTCGCGCGCAGGTCGACCAGCATGACGTGGCTCTCGGTGCCCCCCGACACGATCCGCAGGTCGCGCGCGATCAGCGTCTTCGCGAGCACGTCGGCATTCTTCACGACCTGCTGCTGGTAGGTTCTGAACGCCGGATCCGCCGCTTCCTTGAACGCGATGGCCTTGCCGGCGATGACATGCATCAGCGGACCGCCCTGGATCCCGGGGAAGATCGCCGAGTTGATCGCTTTCGCGTGCTGCTCCTTCATCAGGATGACGCCGCCGCGCGGTCCGCGCAGGCTCTTGTGCGTGGTCGTCGTCACGACGTCCGCGTGCGGCACCGGGTTCGGATAGACCCCGGCGGCGACCAGCCCCGCGTAGTGCGCGACGTCGACCATGAAGTACGCACCGACGTCCTTCGCGATCCGCGCGAAGCGTTCGAAGTCGATCCGCAGGCTGTACGCGGACGCACCGGCCAGGATCAGCTTCGGCTTGTGTTCGTGCGCGAGCCGTTCGACCTGGTCGTAGTCGATCACCTCGTTCGCATCGAGCCCGTAGCTGATCGGCTTGAACCACTTGCCGCTCATGTTGAGGTGCATCCCGTGCGTCAGATGGCCGCCTTCGGCGAGGCTCATCCCGAGAAAGGTGTCGCCGGGCTGCAGCAGCGCGAAGAACACCGCCTGGTTGGCCTGCGAGCCGGAGTTCGGCTGCACGTTGGCCGCCTCGGCGCCGAACAGCGCCTTGACGCGATCGATGGCTAGCTGCTCGACGATGTCGACGTATTCGCAGCCTCCGTAGTAACGCTTGCCCGGATAGCCTTCGGCGTACTTGTTGGTGAGCTGGCTGCCCTGCGCCTCCATCACCGCGGGGCTGGTGTAGTTCTCCGACGCGATCAGCTCGATGTGATCTTCCTGGCGGCGGTTTTCCTGCGTGATGGCCGACCAGACTTCGGGGTCGACATCGGCGATGCGGCGTTGGCGGTCGAACATGACGCGTTCCTTCGGAGCGGCACCGCGATCGATGCGGCGCACGGGTTGCAAAGCACGCAACGCGCGGCGGCGGATACGTTCGAGGACGAGGGCGCGATCTTCGACGCATGCGGCAGCCGTGCGTTGCACGTCATTCACTGCTGCCCAGGCGATCGGCGTCGGGTCCGCTGGACTGAACCCGCACGTTCCGCGCTCCCCGGTGGTCATCCACCTCGACAGGCGTCGAGTCGTCGAGGCCTGTCCATCGCCAGTCACGCGGAATGGAATGTGGGCCGAAGTTTAGGCGACGCGCCCATCCGCGGCAACCGAGGCCGATCGGTGCAGTCGATTCGCGACAATGCGCCCCTCTTCCCGCCGGGCGGCAATGCGCGACAGACCTCGGCGTCCGCATCCGGTGCGCAAGATGCAGTTACTAGCTCGCTGTGGCGCGCAAGCCCCACTGCGGAAATTTTTCGCTTGCGCCGTAAAGATTCCTACAATTTGTGACAGGGGTCCGGCATCATTCCCTGCCGCTGCAGGCGGCGCTCCAAGCCCCTCAACTGATCGGATGGACCCTCGATGTGCGGAATCGCCGGCTCGCTGGGCGCAGTCGTGGCCGGCCCGTCCACGATGGCCGATGCCGTCCATAGGATGGTCGCGTCGCTGACGCACCGCGGACCGGACGATGCGGGCGTGTGGGCCGATCCGTCCGCGGCGGTCTGCCTGGGTAACCGCCGGCTCGCCGTCGTCGACCTCAGTACCGCCGGTCACCAGCCGATGCATTCGGCGTCCGGCCGCTACGTCGTGACGCTCAACGGCGAGATCTACAACCATGAAGCGCTGCGGACCCGGCTCGCGCTGGAGGGGCATGCGCCGGCCTGGGTCGGCACCTCCGACACCGAAGTGCTGACCGCGGCCCTCGAGGCGTGGGGAATCGCAGCCACGCTGGTCGCGTGTGTCGGCATGTTCGCGATCGCGGTCTGGGACCGTGAAGAGCGGCGACTGACGCTCGCGCGCGATCGAATCGGCGAGAAACCACTGTTCTTCGGCCGGTTTCGCGGCACCTGGCTGTTCGGATCGGAGATGAAGGCGCTGATGGCGCACCCGCATTTCACGAAGCAGATCGATCGCGAGGCCTTCGCGACCTACATGTCGCTCGGCTACGTCCCGGCGCCGTCGAGCATCTTCGCCGGCGTCCGCAAGGTCATGCCGGGAACGATGGTGACGATCGCCGCGCAGGGCTCCGAAAGACAGGAGAACGTCTACTGGTCGGCGATCGCGGTCGCCGCTGGCCCGCGCCGCGCATTCGCCGACGACAAGGAAGCCATCGACACCCTCGAAGGCCTGCTGTCGAACGCGGTGTCGCAACAGATGGTCGCCGACCGTCCGGTCGGCGCGCTGCTGTCCGGCGGCGTCGATTCGTCGACCATCGTCGCGCTGATGAATACGCACCGATCAGCGGCGATACGGACGTTCAGCATCGGTTTCCAGCAGAGCTCGTTCAACGAAGCGCTGTTCGCGGCCCGCGTCGCCGCGCATTTCCAGACCGAGCACACCGAGTTGTACGTCGACGCGAACGACGTGCGCGACACGATCCCGCTGCTGCCGCAGATCTACGACGAACCGTTCGCCGACATCTCGCAGATCCCGACTTTCCTGGTTTCGCGCCTCGCCAGCAGCCATGTCACCGTCGCACTGACCGGCGACGGCGGCGACGAGCTGTTCGGCGGCTACCCGCGCTATTCGATGGCGGCCCGCCTGTGGCCGGCGATGAATCAGGTCCCGCGCGCCTGGCGGCCCGCGATCGCAGGACTGCTGAGGCAGACACCGGACGCGCTGGACCGCGCATTCTCGTGGGCCTTTCCGCACGACGAGGAGTCCGGCGTACGCGGGCTAAGGCCCGCGCAGAAGTTGAACAAGCTCGGTCGCGCGATCCGAAGCGACGACATCGACGCGCTCTACTGGCAACTGCTCGCCCCGTGGGCAGAGCCCGGACTGATCAGCCATCCGCTGCAGGGCTCGGCGTTTCCGCCTGCCCTCGCCGCGGCGCCGCGCGCATCGATCGAGGAAGACTTCATGCTGCGCGACCTCGTCGGCTACCTGCCGGACGACATCCTCGCGAAGATCGATCGCGCATCGATGGCTGTCAGCCTCGAGTCACGCGCGCCGCTGCTCGATCACCACGTCGTCGAGTTCGCGCTGCAGCTACCGTTGGACCTGAAGTTCCGCAAGGGGGTCGGCAAGTGGCTGCTGCGCGAGGTGCTTTACCGGCACATCCCGAAAGAACTGGTCGATCGGCCGAAGATGGGCTTCGGCATTCCGATCGCATCGTGGCTGCGCGGGCCGTTGAAGCCATGGGCGCACGACCTGATCGCATCGAGCCGCGGCGACATGGCGCAGATGCTCGACCTGCGCGCGATGGCGCGGATGCTCGATCGGCATGGGTCGGGGGTCGGGGACTGGCATCAGCCGCTGTGGACCGGGTTGATGTTCCTGAACTGGGCCAGGCAGGTGGACTGGCAGTCCGGGACGGTGAGCCATGCTGCGCCAGTCTCATCGCCCGACATCCTCGACTGGTCGCACAGCCGCATGCCGACCTGACGTCGTTGTGCTCCCCGTCCGACCGGGGGAAAGGCTGTTGGGCGTGTCGGCAATCGTTCGGGCCGCCTGATCGTCAAGGATTCTGCAAGGTTTCCGCCAGCTTCGCTCAATCGGGTCACCCTACGATCCATCGCCATGAAGACGTGGCGACCCTCGCATTCCCGCGGGTTTCATCCGGCGATCCTGACGACCCTGATGCTCCTGGCCGGATCGTCCGCGCCTTGCGCGGAGCCGCACGTCGTGACCCTGACCGAAATGGAGACCGCCGTGCTGGACGCCAACTACGACATGCGCCTGGCCCGCATCGCCGTTGACGGCGCCCGCGCAGGCGTCATGCAGGCCGACACCCGGCCGAACCCCGTGCTCAGCTTGAATGGGGCGTCGTACAGCCCTTCGAGTGGACTCGGCGGCGGCAACGTCTTCGGCAAGCGCGTCGATCAGATCGTGCGCATCGAGCAGACTTTCGAACGCGGCAACAAGCGCCTGCTCAGGATCGGCCTCGCGGACGCGCAACTCGAGGGTAAACGGCTCGATCTGCAGGAACAGCGCCGGGAAGTGCTGCAACTCGTGCGCGACACATGGATCGACCTCCTGCTCACCGAACAACGAATCGTCGTGCTGGACGAGACGCGTCGAAGTTACGAAGCGTCACTGGAGGCGGCCACGAAGCGGGTGCGCGCCGGTGACCTGGCGGCCGCCGATCTCGCGCGCCTGCGCGTCGAGGTACTGCGTGCGCGCACGGACGCGGAGGCGGCACTGGCCGACCATCGCCACGCGCAGATTTCCCTTGCGAGCTTACTGGCGGCCCCCGGTGATGCGGCGACGCTCCAGACGGACGGGCAATGGCCGGACAGCATGGCGACGAACACGCAGCCCGCGTCGCGCGATCAGGCCGACGACGTGGGGTCGCGTCCGGACGTGGCCAGCGCGCGGTTGGCCTTGTCGGCGGCGTCCACCGCGATCGAGCTCGCACGATCGCAGCGCGTGCGCGACATCACGTTCGGTCTGCAGTTCGAGCGGTTTCCGGGCTTCGGCGGTACCGGCAACACGATCGGCGCGGGTGTGTCGATCCCGCTGTTCTTCGGCAACGATTACGGCGGCGACGTGGCTCACGCCCTGTCCGATCGCGACGCGGCCGAACAGACGGCCGCCAAGGTTCGTGCGGCCGCACTAGCCGATGTCGCGAGTGCCCGAACGGATCTCGAAGTCGCAGGCAACAAGATCGCTACCTATGCCGGCGGCCTGCTCGAAGCCGCACGGTCCGCGGCGCGCTCGGCCGACTTCGCCTTCACCCGCGGTGGGCTCGGCATCATGGATCTGATGGACGCGCGCCGGACCTTGCTCGCGACACGTCTCGACGCGCTCAATGCCCAGGCCGACTACGCGAGAGCGCTGGCCGCCGTCGACGCGGCACAGACGCGCAGCGCGCGGCGGCCTTCGCAATGAAGGCCGTCTACAGGAACGCGCTTTACGTCGTCGCAGGCGCCTCGGTCGCGCTGCTCGCGGTGTGGATCTCGAACACGAGCCACGGGAAGCTCGCTGCGCCGGCACGGACCGAAGCTGCGCGGCCGTCCTCCGACGTCGTCCGCCTGCCGGACGACGCACCGGTGCTCGAGATGATTCGCTCGCAGCCGCTGGCCAGCATGCCGCTGCCGCTGACGGATGTCCTGTCGGCGCGCGTCGTTTACGACGAGGACCGGACCGCACGCGTGACGACCGGCTTCAGCGGTCGCATCGCCCGACTGATGGCGTCACCCGGCGACGCGGTGCGGGTCGGCACGCCGCTGGCCGAAATCGACTCGCCGGACTTCGGGCTCGCCACGGCCGACCTGATGAAGGCGCACGCCGACGAAGAGCGCAAGCGCCTGACGCTCGAACGTTCGCGCGACCTGCTGTCCGGCGGCGTGATCCCGCAGAAGGACGTGGAGTCCGCGCAGGCCGACTTCGCGCAGGCGCGCGCTGAAACGGCGCGCGCCGCGCAGCGCGTCAGGAACATCGATCCCGGCGGATCGGCGCCGAAGGGCGAGAACTTCGTCCTCGTCAGTCCGATGGCCGGCATCGTCACGGAGCGCAACGCCAATCCGGCGATGGAGGTCAATCCGAATCTCTTGCAGCCGTTGTTCGTGATCAGCGACCTGACGCATCTCTGGGTGCTGATCGATCTTCCGGAGCGGCTGCTCGGGAAGGTGGCGATCGGTGCACCCGTGGCGATCGAGAGCGACGCGTTCGCCGGCCGGGTCTTCAGCGCGACGGTCGTCCACATCGCGCAGGTTCTCGACCCGGGCACGCGACGGATCGCGGTCCGCGCACGCGTCGACAACGCGCAGTTGGCGCTCCGTCCCGAGATGTTCGTCCGGGCGACGCTGCTGCGCGAGACCGACAGGGGCGTCCGCGTACCGAACGAAGCGCTGGTCAACGAAGGTCTGTACGCCTACGTCTGGGTACAGACCGGCGACCACGCATACCGACGGGTCCGCGTCACTCCGGTGATCCGGGGCGTCGACTACAGCTTCATCGGTGACGGCCTGTCGGGTGGCGAGCGCGTCGTGACGAGCGGCGCCCTGCTCCTGGCGGCCGAGAGGCACGGCGGATCCTGATGGACGGCCTCATACGCTTCGCGCTCGGACAGCGGGTCTTCGTCCTGCTGCTGGCGGTGGTGCTCGTCGTGGCCGGTGGATATGCGCTGTCAGGACTCCCGATCGAAGCGTTCCCCGACGTGCAGGACGTGCAGGTCCAGGTGGTGACGCTCTATCCCGGACAGGCGCCCGAGGACGTCGAGCGCATCGTGTCGCTGCCGATCGAGCGCGAGCTGTCCGGCACGCCGCGCCTGACCGGCATCCGGTCGGTCACGATGACCGGCCTGTCGGTCGTCACGCTCACGTTCTCTGACCGCACCGACGACTATTTCGCGCGCCAGCAGGTCCTCGAAAAACTGGGCAACGTGTCGCTGCCGACCGGCCTGCAGCCGCAGCTCGCGCCGCTGTCGACGGCGATCGGCGAGATCTACCGCTATTCGATCCAGGCGCCGAACCGATCGATCAGCGACATCCGGGCGCTGCAGGACTGGACCATCCGCCCCGCCCTGCGGATGAGCCCCGGCGTGGCGGACGTGGTGAGCTTCGGCGGCGCGGTCCGGCAATACAAGGTCGACGTCGATCCGCTGGCGCTGCGCAAGTACCAGGTGTCGCTCGACCAGGTCAACCAGGCGCTCGCGAACGGCAACGGCAGCGCCGGCGGCAATCAGCTGCGCCAGGGCGACGAGTCCGCGATCGTGCGCAGCGCCGGACTCTATGCGAGCGTCGACGATATCGGCGCAGTGGCGATCGCCGCCCGCCAGGGCCGCTCGATCCGCGTGGCCGACATCGCCGACGTGCACGTGGGTCAGCAGGCGCGCAACGGGATCGTCGCCTCGGACCATGACGACGACGTCGTCGAAGGCATCGTCCTGATGGTCAAGGGCGGCGACCCGGCGAAGATCAATGCCGAACTCAAGAGCCGCATCGCGCTGCTGCAGAAGCGACTGCCGGGCGACGTGACGATCAAGCCGATCTACGACCGGACCGTCCTCGTCCATCACACCGTGGCGACCGTCGCCGAGAACCTCGTCGTCGGCGCGACGCTCGTCATCGCCGTGCTGCTGGTCTTCCTGACGAGCTGGCGCGCGGCCCTGATCGTGGCGTCCGTCATCCCGCTCGCGCTCCTGTTCGCATTCGTCGCGATGAGCCTGACCGGCGTGTCGGCGAACCTGATCTCGCTCGGCGCCGTCGACTTCGGCATCATCATCGACAGTGCGGTGGTGCTGGTCGAAGCGCTGATGGTGAAGCTGGCCGCGGACTCGCTGCGCATGAAGACGGATCACCGCGCGGACACCGGCGAGCATCGCTTCGGCGCGCTCAGGCGAACCTACGCGGAGCTCGCCCACTCGGTTCTGTTCGCGAAGGTGATCATCATCGTCGCGTTCGTGCCGATCTTCACGTTCCAGCGGGTGGAGGGAAAGATCTTCACGCCGGTCGCGCTGACGCTGTCGTTCGCACTGGCGGGCGCCGTGCTGATCACGTTCACGGTCGTCCCAGCGCTGCTGTCGTACGTGCTATCCCGCGGCACGCTGGAAGAGAAGCACAAGCCCTGGCTCGATCGGCTCCAGGCGTGGTACCGCCGCGGCCTCGAACGCGGCCTGCGTCACTCGGACCGGGTGATCGGGTGTGCGCTCGCGATGGTCGTCGTCGCGATCGCGCTGGCGCCGCGCCTGGGCACGGAATTCCTGCCGAAGCTCGACGAAGGCAACATCTGGTTGTCCGTGACGCTCCCCACCAGCGCCTCGCTCGACCTGTCGAAGAAGGTGGAGCGCGAAGTGCGCAGCCGCCTCCTCGGCTATCCGGAAGTACAGCATGTGATCTCGCAGGTGGGACGCCCCGACGACGGCTCCGACCCCAAGGGTCCGAACGGCATGGAACTGCTCGTCGATCTCGCGCCGCGCTCGACGTGGCGCTGGTCGGCCAAGGAAGCGATGATCGAGGACATGAACGCGCGCCTGCACGAGATTCCCGGGATCGAGACGAACTTCTCGCAAGTGATCGAGGACAACGTGGAGGAGGCGCTGTCGGGCTCGAAAGGCGAGATCGTCGTCAAGATCACCGGCCCCGACCTGTCCATCCTCGACCAGAAGGCGTCGCAGGTCGCCGACGTGATCCGCGGCATCCGCGGCGCCACCGACGTCGATGCCACGCGCATCGGCGGGCAGACCGAACTCGTCATCACGCCGGACCGCGCGAAACTCGGTCGCTACGGACTGTCGGTCAGCGATGTCGACACGTTGATCGCCGAGGCGCTGTCCGGCTCGGCGGTGACGGCCTTCTACGAGAACGAGCGACGCTTCGACGTGGTGGTCCGCGTCGCGGAACGGGCGCGCGCGAGTGCCGACAGCATCGCGAACCTGCAACTGACACTCCCCGACGCGCAGTCGGTCGCATCGGGCGGCTCCATCGCGCTTGGCGACGTGGCCCGCGTCGAGGTTCGGCAGGGCGCTTCGCGCATCCTGCGCGAATCCGGGTCCCGGCTCGTGATCGTCAAGGTCAACCTGATCGGACGCGACCAGGGCAGCTTCGTCGATGAAGCCCGGCAGAGCGTGGCCGCCAGGGTCAGCCTCCCGCCGGGCTACGAACTGACCTGGGGCGGCCAGTTCGAGAATTCTGATCGTGCCGGAAAGCGGCTCATGTTCATCGTCCCGCTGACCGCCGTCCTCATCTTCTGCCTGCTGTTCTGGGCGTTCCGCTCGGTCGCGCTGGCCGCCCTGGTCCTCGTCACGATCCCGTTCACAGCCATCGGCGGCCTCGCCGCGCTCGGACTCGCAGGTCTTCATCTGTCGGTATCCGCCGCCGTCGGCTTCGTCGCGGTCGCAGGTATCTCGGTCCAGAACGGGGTCATCCTCGTCGAAGAAGTCATGGGTCGTTACCGCAACGGTGCCGCCCTCGTCGATGCGCTGGTCGACGGCGCGGTGGCCAGGCTGAGGCCGATCCTGATGACGGCGCTGATGGCCGGACTGGGACTGTTGCCGGCGGCGCTGTCGCACGGAATCGGCAGCGAGACCCAGCGTCCCTTCGCGTGCGTCATCGTCGGCGGCATCGTCAGCGGCACGCTGTTCACCGTGTTCGTCTTGCCACTCGCGATCCGGCGTGTCGCGCGGTTCATGGAGTCGCGCGGCCAGTTGCAGCCCCGCCCGCCGTCGGAACCCGCCACGCCGGTCATCGCGCCGACCGCATCCGCGTGAACATCCTGATCGTCGAAGACGACGTGATCCTCGCCGAAGGAATGGCCAGGACGATCGCTCACATGGGCAACGTCGCGACCGTGGTGCGCGACGGCCTTCAGGCACGCAGCCTGATCCTGGGCGGCGACACGTTCGACCTGATGGTCCTCGACATCGGCCTGCCGGGAATCGACGGCCTCACGCTATTGCGGGAACTGCGGCAGACCGATCACCGCATGCCGGTCATGCTGCTGACCGCACGAGACAGCGTCGACGACCGGATCCGCGGCCTGGATCTGGGCGCGGACGACTACCTCGTCAAGCCTGTCGTCCTGAGCGAGATGGCGGCCCACATCAGGGCCTTGCTCAGGCGCTCGACACTCGAAGCGACCAGCGAACTGCTGCACGGTGCGTTGCGCATGGATACCAAGTCGAAGCGTCTCTGGCTCTCCAGCGAGGAAGTCGAAGTGACCGCGCGCGAGTGGGTCGTGCTCGAATACCTGTTGCGCCGACCCGAACGCGTCGTGTCCAAGGACCAGTTGCGTATCGCCGTATTCGGCAACGAAGAACCCGGCTACAACGCGGTCGAGGTCTGCATCTCGCGGCTGCGGACGAAATTCGAAGGCGATGGACTGCGCATCCGCACGGTCCGCGGTTTCGGCTACATGCTCGAGGACTTCAACCCGTGAACGTCCGCACCGCGAACCTGCATCGCCGGCTGATGTGGCGATTGATCCCGACGCTGTTCGGCGCGATCGCGCTCGGCGGCGTGGCCTCTTATTTCGTCGCCAAGCGATCGGTCGATTTCGCCTACGACGAGGCGCTCACGGCGGCGGCGGCGGACATCGCGAGCGGCGTGCACGTCGACGGCGCGAACATCCGCTTCGATCTTTCGCCGCAGTCCGAGCACATCCTGCGGAGCGACGCGCGCGACGACATCTACTTCTCCGTCCATCAGGAGGACGGCCGGTACTTCGGCGGCGATCGCGACCTGCCCGAGACGGGTCCGGTCACCGAAGGCGGCGGCGCAAGCAGCGACCTGCCGTTTCGTGAACGCATCGTGCGTGCCATGTCGGTCCGGTTCGCGCAGGGCGCGACCCCGTTCGTGGTGACCGTCGCGGAGACCACGCGCAAGCGCCGGACCGCGGCATGGGCGGTGTTCGCGCAACTGATGCTGCCAACGACGCTGGTCCTCTCGCTGGCCTGCCTGATCGTCTGGTTCAGCGTCAAAGGCGGCCTCCAGCCCCTCGACGAACTGCGGACGGAGATCGAAGCGAGGTCCGAGCTGGACCTGTCGCCGATCGCGGCCGTCAGCGCGCCGCAGGAAGTACGGTCGCTGGTTCAGGCGCTCAACCACCTGCTGGCCAGGCTCGACGCTGCGACCCGGGCGCACCAGGCATTCGTCGCGGATGCGGCGCATCAACTTCGCACCCCGCTGGCCGGCATCCATACGCAGATCGAACTGCTCGCGACGACGGTCGATCCGTCACAGGCCCCGACGCTCGAGCGGTTGCGCTTCTCCGTCGATCGAGCCGTGCGTCTCGTGAACCAGCTGCTCGCGCTGGCGCGCTCCGAAAAAGACGCCGACACCCTGCGTCTGAAGACTTTCGACCTGGCCGAACTGGTCGCCGAAGCGGCAGACTCGTGGGTCCACCGGGCCATCGCGGCCGGCATCGACTTCGGATTCGATCTGAAGGGTGGGAAGCTTCTCGGCGATCGATATCTGATTCGCGAGATGCTCGAGAACTTGATCGACAACGCCATTCGTCACACCCCGTCTAAAGGCCATATCACGGTGGCCGTGGAGACGAAGGGATCGCATGTCGAGATCGCTCTGGACGACAGCGGACCGGGGATCGTGCCGGCGCTGCGCGAGCGGATCTTCGACCGCTTCTATCGGGCGGAAGTCACCGGCACGGGCAGCGGCCTCGGACTGGCGATCGTCCGCCAGATCATCACGCGGCACGAAGGAACGGTGACAGCGCGGAATTCCGCGTCGCTCGGCGGTTTGCAGATGGTCGTCAGGCTCCCGGTTCACGGGCCGGCGGCGTTGCAGGCCGACACGCCGCCACCCAACGAAACCGCTGCGTCACGGATCGAAACGACGGCGTCGTGGCGCCGGACCGAATCATGCTGAATGCACGCGTCATCGGGGCGGGCATCGCCACGCTGCTTGCGATGAGCGCCTGCAGTCCGATGCTTTCGAAACGGTCGGACCTTGGCAACGGGTGGCGGATCGGCACCATCGTGCGGACCGGCGACGCCGAAAGCCTGGGGCCGATGCGGGAGAACGATTGCCGAAGAGTCGGGGCGCTCGAAGCCGGCGGAGCCCAGCGCTATGCGTCGGTGCAGTACTTCTCGGGTCGCCATGCGCACTTGAGGATCGTGCCGATCGACGACGCTCTGAATGTGCAGGAAGGCGACAGCGTCTACCTGCGACTGACCGGCTGCAACGACGCGATCATGCAGTAGGGTCCCGGAGGTCTCGCGGTCCGAACGCCCCGGGCAGCAGTTCGTCGATCGACCAGCGACGCTCCGAAGTGCCGTCGCAGCAGCTGATGACGGTGGCCGTCGACCCGAACTCGTAGATCACCTGGCGACAGGCGCCGCACGGCGACACGGCCTCGCCGGTCGGCGTGTGGATCGCCACCGCGACGATCGCCCGGACGCCTGCGAACACGGCCGCGAATACCGCGTTGCGCTCCGCGCACGACGTCAGCCCGTACGACGCGTTCTCGATGTTGGCCGCGGTGAAGATGCGGCCGTCGTCGGCGAGGACCGCCGCACCGACGTGGAATCGGCTGTACGGCGCGTAGGCCTTCGTACTCGCGCCGCGCGCGGCCTCGAACAGGACGCGTGCATCGAAGTCGGCCGACGGTTGCGGGACGATGGCGGCAGGGCACGCGGGAGTCTTCATCTATGATCCGGCGCCTCGGACCATCGCCTCGAAAGCGACACGAGAAGGCGAAGTCCTGGCTGACCTTGACAGGGGAAATGGAATTATGGCGGACGGATCGGCTGCCGACGCGGCGCGCAGCGTCGGCGGCATCGTGGGCCTGCTCGTCATCGCATGGCTGCTGTCGATGAATCGCAAGGCGATCCGTCCACGCGTCGTGTTCGCGGCGCTCGGGATGCAGGTCGCGATCGGTGCGCTGATCCTGTTCGTGCCGATCGGCAATACGGTGCTCGGTGCGGTGGTCGGTGGCCGGTTCGGTGCTGGCCGGCTACACGTGGTCGCCGCCGCCACGCTGTCGAACCTGATGAGCGCGACGATCGCCGGATTGTTCATCGGGTTCGGGTAAAGCGCCGATGCTGACGCAGGAGATCATCCGCAGGAAGCGTGACGGCCTGCCACTGAGCGGAGCCGACATCGAGGCCTTCGTCGCCGGCATTACCGACGGCTCGATCAGCGAGGCGCAGATCGCCGCGTTCGCGATGGCCGTGTTCTTCAACGACATGTCGATGGACGAACGCGTGGCGCTCACACGGGCGATGTGCCGCTCCGGCAGCGTGCTTCGATGGCACGGGTCGCACGGCGATCGACCGGTCGTCGACAAGCATTCGACCGGCGGGGTCGGCGACACGGTGTCGCTGCTGCTCGCTCCGCTGGTCGCGGCGTGCGGCGGCGCCGTGCCGATGATCTCGGGCCGCGGCCTCGGCCACACCGGCGGCACGCTCGACAAGCTCGCCGCCATCCCCGGCTACGACGTGATGCCGTCGAGCGAGCGACTGCAGCGCGTCGTCCGCGACGTCGGCTGCGCGATCGTCGGGCAGACCGGCGATCTCGCACCTGCCGATGCCCGCTTCTATGCGACCCGCGACGTGACTGCCACGGTCGAGTCGATCGCGCTGATCACCGCGTCCATCCTCAGCAAGAAGCTCGCGGCCGGACTCGATGCGCTGGTGATGGACGTCAAGGTCGGCTCGGGCGCCTTCATGCCGACGCTCGAAATGGCCCATGACCTGGCGGCGAGCATCGCGCACGTCGGCCGCGGCGAGGGCCTCGCGACGACCGCGCTGCTGACCGCGATGGATCAGCCGCTCGCGCCGTGCGCCGGCAACGCGATCGAGGTGCGCTGCGCGATCGACGCGCTGACGTGCAGGACGCGGCCCGGACGATTGATGGACGTGACGATGGCACTCGGCGTCGAGATGCTGCGCTCGGCCGGACTCGCCGAAAGCGAGGGCACGGCAAGCGAACTGCTCGAGAGCGCGTTGAGGGCCGGCCGTGCGGCGGAGCACTTCGCGCGCATGGTCGCGGCGCTGGGCGGACCCGCCGACCTGCTCGAACACCCGGAGCGCCATCTCGCATCCGCACCATTCGAACGCGTGGTGCATGCACCACGCGACGGCGTCGTCACTACGATCGACGTCCGCGCGCTCGGGATGGCGGTGGTCGCGCTCGGCGGCGGCCGGCAGCGTTCGGACGACGCGATCGACGCGGCGGTCGGTCTGACGAATCTCGCCGCACTCGGCGCCCGCGTCCGCGCGGGCGACCCGATCGCACGCGTGGCAGCGCGCAGCGACGCAGAAGCGGCGCGTGCCGCCGCGATGGTAGTCGCGTGTTATATCTTCGATGAAGGCGATCGTCCCGGCACGCGTCCATTGGTTCCGGTCATCGAACGAATCGCATGAACGGACAGGTGCACAGGATCGGTGAATGGCTTGCTTCTTGCTAAACTCGTTTCAATGATTCAGCGTCCGACAGCACCGCGGCAGCCGGCGGCGAATCGACCACGCAGCGACGGGGACATCGACATGAAAGCAGTATTGCGCGCCACTTGCATGACCGCGCTGGCGCTGGTTTGCCTCGACGGCTACGCGAAGGCAGGCTGCGTCACGACGCTCGAAGCGAAGTCCACGCGCGTCGAGACGCCCGCGCCGACGCGGCGCGCCTGCATCGACACCGTCGGGTATGTCCCGCAGCGATCGTCGAAGCTCCGCGCCGCGAGCGCATCGGACGTTGCGCCACCCACGATGCGACATGGCTGACGAGCCGGCTTCCCTGTTTCACAACGCTCCATCACGGTCCGCCTGAACATGGCCGCCGACTTCTTCGACGAGATGACCGACGCGCAGGCGGTCGTGCGTCCGCACTACGCGAAATTCAAAAGCTGGCTCGACAGTCAGGGCAAGGACGCGATCGCCGACAAGCGGACCGAAAGCGAAATGATCTTTCGCCGCGTCGGCATCACGTTCGCGGTCTACGGCGACCTCGACAACGGCGGCAGTGGCACCGAACGGACCATCCCGTTCGACATCATTCCGAGGATCATTCCGGCATCCGACTGGCGCATCCTGCAGGCCGGCCTGCGTCAGCGCGTCACCGCGCTGAACCGCTTCATCCACGACGTCTATCACGATCAGGAGATCATGAAGGCTGGCATCGTGCCGCCCGAACGCATCCTGGGCAACTCGCAATACCGCCCCGAAATGAAGGGCGTGGACGTGCCGGACAACATCTACGCGCATATCGCGGGCATCGACGTAATCTGCGTCGGCGACGCGATCGGTGTCGGCGAGTTCTTCGTGCTCGAGGACAACCTGCGCGTGCCGTCGGGCGTGTCGTACATGCTCGAGAATCGCAAGATGATGATGCGGCTATTCCCGGATCTGTTCGCACGCAACCGCGTCGCGCCGGTCGCGCACTATCCCGACCTGCTGCTCGACAGCCTGCGCGCCGTGGCACCCAAGGGCGTGACGAATCCGACCGTCGTCGTCATGACGCCGGGCATGTACAACTCGGCCTACTTCGAGCACGCGTTCCTCGCCCAGCAGATGGGGGTCGAACTGGTCGAAGGTCCCGACCTCTTCGTCGAGGACGAGCAGGTGTTCATGCGGACGACGCAGGGGCCGGAACGAGTCGACGTGATCTACCGGCGCATCGACGACGACTTTCTCGACCCGCTCGTGTTCCGTCCGGACTCGGCGCTCGGCACCAAGGGACTGCTGCGGGCCTACCAGGCCGGCAACGTCACGCTCGCGAACGCGATCGGCACCGGCATCGCCGACGACAAGTCGATCTATCCGTACGTGCCGGACATGATCCGTTTCTATCTCGGCGAAGAATCGATCCTCAAGAACGTACCGACCTTCCAGTGCGGCAGGAAGGAAGACCTCGCGTACACGCTGGCGCATCTCGGCGAGCTCGTCGTCAAGGAGATCCATGGAGCCGGCGGCTACGGGATGCTGGTCGGTCCGGCCTCCACCGCGCGCGAGATCGAGGACTTCCGCCGGGTGCTGCTGTCCAGGCCCGACAATTACATCGCGCAGCCGACGCTCGCGCTGTCCGCATGCCCCACCTACGTCGACGCCGGCATCGCGCCGCGCCACATCGATCTGCGACCGTTCGTCCTGTCGGGCCACAACGTGACGATGGTGCCCGGCGGCCTGACGCGCGTCGCGCTGCGCGCCGGATCGCTGGTGGTCAATTCGTCGCAGGGCGGCGGTACGAAGGACACCTGGGTGCTGGAGGATTGATGGGTGCGAATCTCGGCACGATGGATGTCGTCCCCGCGAAGGCCGGGGCCCAGGTCCGTGCGATGCCGACGGCGAAAGGCATTGAATCGAAGCGTTGCATGTCGTTCCGAACGCATGTGAGGAACCGCAACCGCGACGCAGGGGTCCGCACGTCGTTTTTAGAGGATGAGCTCACTCCTTCGTCGGGACGACAATTGCTCTTTCCTCTGTCATCCCGACGCAGGAGGGATCTCACCGGGTTCGCAATGCACACGAGGATGCACCCGGGCGAGGTTCCTCCCTCGGCAGGACGACCGTTTCTTCGCCGGGATGCCATGGTCAGTGTTTCGCGCGTGGGGTTCTGATGCTGTCCCGCACAGCCGATCACCTGTTCTGGATGGCCCGCTACGTCGAGCGTGCCGAAAACACGGCCCGCATGCTCGACGTCAATCATCAGACGTCGCTGCTGCCGCAGTCCGAGAAGAACGCCGAGGAGGGCTGGCGGGCGCTGCTCGGGATCTCCGAGCTACAGACCGGCTACGACAAGGTCCACGACAAGATCACCGCGCGCAACGTCATCGACTACATGGCGCGCGATCCGTCGAACACGTCGTCGATCTTCTCGTGCATACGCCGCGCCCGCGAGAACGCGCGCGCCGTGCGCGGGTCCCTGACGACCGAGTTCTGGGAAACCTCCAACGCGACCTGGCTCGAGGTCAACAACCTGCTGACCGGCAAGATGCTCGAGCGCGATCCGAGCGAATTCTTCGAATGGGTCAAGTTCCGCTCGCACCTGTCGCGTGGCGTGATGATCGGCACGATGCTGAAGGACGAGGCGTTTCACTTCGCGCGGATGGGTACCTTCCTTGAACGCGCCGACAACACCGCACGGCTGCTCGACGTGAAGTACCACGGAATGGCCGAACTCGGGCGCCTCGTCGAGCCGACCGAGGTCGAGCGCAACGAGGCCGTCGCCAATGCGCAGGTCAGTTCGCAGGGCGACTTCTACTACTGGGCGGCGGTGCTGCGTTCCGTGTCGGCGTTCGAGATCTATCGCAGGGTCTATAGCGACCTGATCACGCCGGCCCGGGTCGCCGAGCTGATGATCCTGCGCGGCGACATGCCGCGCTCGCTGTCGGCCTGCGTCAACGAAGTCGTGATCAACCTCTCGAACGTCAGCAACGATCACTCGCAGGAGACCGAGCGTCGCGCCGGCATGCTGCGTGCGGAACTGGAGTTCGGCCGCATCGACGACATCCTGCAGACCGGCCTGCATGCCTGGCTCACCAATTTCCTCGAACGCGTCAACGATCTCGGCGGACGGATCAGCGGAAACTTCCTCGTGTGGAATGCCTGATCGCAGCGCTCGTCGCGATCGGGGTTCTGCGGGGCGCACCATGGTCGGCATCGCGATGAGGCCGGCCCGACACAACCGTTCGACGAAGAGCGCCTGCCGTGCGCACGACCGTCGTTCGATCAACAGGAGTTCGCGTTGGCTATCCACGTTGCGCTGACGCACGTCACCGACTACCGGTACGACCGGCTGGTCACGCTGGGACCGCAGGTCATCCGTCTGCGGCCCGCCCCCCATTGCCGCACGCCGATCCTGTCGTATTCGCTGTCGGTCTCGCCGACGCAGCACTTCATCAACTGGCAGCAGGACCCGTTCGCGAATTACATGGCGCGGCTGGTCTTTCCGGACTTGACCGACCACTTCCGCGTCACGGTCGATCTGGTCGCCGAGATGGCGGTGTACAACCCGTTCGACTTCTTCCTCGAGGAGTGGGCCGAGAACTTCCCGTTCAAGTACGACGAAACGCTCGCACGCGAGCTCGCACCCTACCTCGTCAGGATCGACCCGACGCCGCTGTTCGCGGCGTTCGTCGCGAGCGTCGCATCGCGCAAGGGCATCAAGGAAAGGACCATCGACTTCCTGGTGCGGATCAACCAGCGGCTGCAGAACGACATCCGCTACCTGATCCGGATGGAGCCCGGCGTGCAGACGCCCGAAGAAACGCTGGTATCGGCGGCGGGCTCGTGCCGGGACTCCGGCTGGCTGCTGGTGCAGGCGCTGCGCCACCTCGGCCTCGCGGCGCGCTTCGTGTCCGGTTATCTGATCCAGCTTCGACCCGACGTGAAGTCGCTCGACGGGCCGTCGGGCGCAGAGACCGACTTCACCGACCTGCACGCGTGGTGCGAGGTCTATCTGCCCGGCGCGGGATGGATCGGCCTCGACCCGACGTCCGGGTTGCTCGCCGGCGAAGGCCACATTCCGCTGGCCGCCACCCCCGAGCCAGGCAGCGCCGCGCCGGTATCGGGGATCGTCAGCCCGAGCAACGTCGAGTTCCGCCACACGATGTTCGTCACGCGAACCTTCGAGTCGCCGCGCGTGACGCTGCCGTACACGCCGTCGCAGTGGTCCGCGATCGATGCGCTCGGCCACGAGGTGGACCGTCAACTGGAGGCGATGGACGTGCGGCTCACGCAAGGCGGCGAGCCGACCTTCGTCGCGATCGAGAATCGCGACGCCGGCGAGTGGAACACCGATGCGCTCGGGCCGACCAAGCGCGACTACGCGTTGCGGTTGCTGCCGAAGCTGATCGGCCGCTACGGCGCGAACGGCTTCATGCATTTCGGCCAGGGCAAGTGGTATCCAGGCGAACCGCTGCCTCGCTGGGCGCTATCGGCGCTGTGGCGCATCGACGGCGAACCTTGCGTCGCTGACACGAAGGTCTTCGACGAAGACCTGATGGACGAGAACGGCGGCGCGCGCGAGAAGGCGCGTGCCGCGAAAGACTGGACCATCGACGATGCAGCACGGCTGATCGCGGGAATCGCGCAGACCTTCGGGCTGTCGCCCGATTACGCGATTCCCGCTTACGAAGACGCGTTCCAGGACACCTGGCGCCACGATCGACTGCCTGTCAATAGCGCGATCGCCGATGTGCCCAGCGCGTCCGAGAAGAAACAGGCGGCAGCGGCACAGGCCGCGCGGCAGCCGGTCGGCTTCGTGCTGCCGCTCGCGCGCGCCGAAGACCTCACCTTCCCGGTCGGCGGTGCCCGCAGCGGCTGGATCACGAGCCGCTGGCCGCTACGCGGGCCCGCGATGCTGCTGACGCCGGGCGAGTCGTCGATGGGCTACCGGCTGCCGCTCGATACACTGCCGTGGGTCGACCCGAAGGAGTATCCGTATCTCGTGCCGGGCGACCCGTCCGAGCATCGCGGACCGCTGACGTCGTTCTCCAACCTGCAGTCGGGCGTCATCCGGAAGCCGCTCACGATCAAGGGTGCAGCCGACCTCGTGGCGCCGAAGGCGCCCGTCGACCCCGCGCTGGTCGCGATCGGCAAGTCGGCGTCGTGGATCGTGCGCACCGCGCTGTGCGTCGAGCTGCGCGGCGGACGCCTGCGCGTGTTCATGCCGCCGGTGGCGGATGTCGAGCGTTATCTCGAACTGATCGCCGGCATCGAGGCCGCAGCGGTGCCGCTCGGTCTGTCGATCGTGCTCGAAGGCTATCTGCCGCCGCGCGATCCGCGCGTGAAGATGCTGCAGGTCACACCGGACCCCGGTGTGATCGAGGTCAACATCCAGCCGGCGTCGAGCTGGAGGGAACTGGTGGACCACACTGAGTTTCTCTATCAGGCCGCACACGAGACGCGCTTGTCGACCGAGAAGTTCATGGTCGACGGCAAGCACATGGGCACCGGCGGCGGCAATCACTTCGTGATGGGCGGCGCGACGCCGGCCGACAGTCCGTTCCTGCGCAATCCGCGGCTGCTGACGAGCCTGATCGGCTACTGGCACAACCATCCTTCGCTGTCATACCTGTTTTCCGGGATGTTCATCGGACCGACCAGCCAGGCGCCGCGGGTCGACGAGGCGCGTGACGATCAGCTCTACGAGCTCGAGATCGCGTTCGCCGAAGTGGCGCGTCAGGTCGCCGAACCGAAAGCGTCGGACGACGACGTGGACGGCATCGCGGACCGCGCCAAGGTCATCGTGCCCGGCGAAGTCGAGCCCTACGCGACCCCGTGGATGGTCGACCGCGCGCTGCGCAACATCCTGTCGGACGTGACCGGCAATACGCATCGCTCCGAGTTCTGCATCGACAAGCTGTATTCGCCGGAAGGCCCGACCGGCCGGCTCGGTCTACTCGAGCTCCGTGCCTTCGAGATGCCACCGCACGCGCAGATGAGCCTCGCGCAGCAGCTGCTGCTGCGAGCGATGGTCGCGCGCTTCTGGAAGCAGCCGTACGGCGCGCCCCTGATGCGCTGGGGTACCGGACTGCACGACCGCTTCATGCTGTCGACCTTCGTGCGCGCAGACTTCGAGACCGTGATGGCCGAACTCGCCGAGGCCGGTTATCCGCTCGAGGCGTCGTGGTTCGCGCCGCATGTCGAGTTCCGCTTCCCGCTGGCCGGCGAGTTCTCGGCCGCGGGCGTCCACATGACGCTGCGCGCCGCACTCGAGCCGTGGCACGTGCTGGCCGAGCAGACCGTGAACGGCGCCACCGCACGCTACGTCGACTCGTCGGTCGAACGGCTCGAGATCATCGTCGAAGGACTGACCGATCCGCGTCTCGCGATCGCGGTCAACGGCCGCGCGCTACCGCTGACGCCGACCGCGCGCAGCGGGGAGTTCGTCGCCGGCGTCCGCTATCGCGCGTGGTCACCGCCGTCGGCGCTGCATCCGACGCTGGGCGTGGACGCACCGCTGGTGATCGACATCGTCGACACGACCAGCGAGAAGTCGGTCGGCGGATGCCGTTACCACGTCGCGCATCCGGGCGGCCGCAACTACGACACGTTCCCGGTCAACGCCTACGAAGCCGAGAGCCGTCGACTCGCCCGCTTCTTCAAGATCGGCCACACGCCGGGACACTTCGTCATCAAGCCGACGACGCCGAGTCCCGAGTATCCGGTGACGCTGGACCTGCGCAGAAGATAGCCGCCGCCGACCCTTCGTTGTCGCCTTTCACGTCTCATCTTCCCGCCCGCCGCTTCGTGCCGCAATCGCTCTTTCAAACCGAGATGTTCCAGGACGCAGCCGCGGTCGCGGACCGGCTCGCGCTGCCGCCGCGCGACGGACACTTCGACGAGCTGCGCGGACGCGACGGCAACCTGCGCGAATCGTGGCGTCGCTTCTTCGAACTGCTCGGCACCGACGGCCTCGCCGACCTGGACCGACGGCTCGCCGTCGTCGCACGACAGGTGCACGAGAACGGCATGACCTACACGGTCTACGCCGACGAGGGTCCGCCGCGGCCGTGGTCGCTGGACCTGTTGCCGTTCGTCGTCGAGGACGCCGAGTGGCGCGAGATCGAGGCCGGTATCGAACAACGCGCGTCGCTCCTGGAAGAGATTGCCTGCGACGCCTACGGACCGCAGAGACTGATTACCGAAGGCTTCCTGCCGGCGGCACTCGTGCAAGGACATCCGGGCTATCTGCGCGAGATGCACGGCGTCGACGTGCCCGGCGACGTGCGGCTGCACATCGTCGCGTTCGATCTCGGCCGCGGCCCGGACGGCCGCTGGAGCGTGGTCTCGCAGCGCGCGCAGGCGCCTTCGGGCCTCGGCTATGCACTCGAGAATCGGCTGACGATCTCGCGGCTCTTTCCCGAGGCGTTCAGCGACCTGCAAGTCCAGCATCTGGCAGCGAGCTACCGGCGTCTCGTCGACATGCTCGAGACGCTCGTGCTGCGCGAAGGCGAAACGATGTTCGACCAGCCGGCGCCGCGCGACGTGACCGAGAGCAGCGCACAGCGGATGCGGTTCGACTTCGACCAGGACAACCGGTCGCCGCGCATCGTGCTGCTGACGCCGGGTCCTTACAACGAGACCTATTTCGAGCACGCGTACCTCGCGCGTTACCTCGGGCTGCCGCTGGTCGAAGGGTCGGATCTGACCGTGCGCGACGAACGCGTCTACCTGAAGACGCTGCACGGGCTAGAGCGCGTGCACGGGATCCTGCGCCGACTCGACGACGACTTCTGCGACCCGGTCGAGCTGCGTTCCGATTCGACCATCGGCGTGCCCGGCCTGAGCCAGGCGATTCGTGGGCGCCACGTCCTGGTCGCGAACGCGCTCGGCTGCGGCTTCCTCGAGTCGCCGGCGCTGAACGGGTTTCTCCCGGGCATCGTGCGGCGGTTGCGCGACCAAGATCTGCTGCTGCCGTCGCTGTCGTCGTGGTGGTGCGGCGAAGCCGCCGCGCGCGAACAGGTCACACTCGATCTGACGCAGCGAGTGGTCAAGCCGACCTATCCGGCGAGCACCGGACGGCCCGCGTTCGAGCCGCTGATCGGCGGGGTCGCGACACCGTCGCAGCGCGAGACCTGGAAGAAGCGCATCGATGGTGATCCGGACGCCTACACGGTGCAGAGTCACCTGCCGTTGTCGCAGGCGCCGACGTGGACCGGCGGCCGGATCGTGCCGCGCGCCGCGATGCTGCGCGTCTTCGCGATCGCCGAAGCGCCGCTCGAGGACGGGACGAAGCGCTGGCACGTGTTTCCAGGCGCGCTGGCGCGGATCGCGAATCGCGACCGGCAGATCGTTTCGATGCAACGCGGTGGGTCGAGCCTCGATACGTGGGTCCGCACGCAGGGACCGATCAACGAATTCTCGATGCTGCCGGCCAAGCTCGAGCCCGAGGAGCTGGTCGCCGCACGCACGACACGCGCCAGGCCGGTGTCGAGCCGCGCAGCCGAAAATCTGTTCTGGATGGGTCGTTATACCGAGCGGGCCGAATACGGCGTGCGACTGACGCGGCTCGTGCTCAACCGGCTGCCGGCCGACGACAGCCTGCCGCCGTCGTTCTTCGCGGCGGTGCGCGAGCTGTGCATCACGGCCGGCCTCGTCGTACGCGCGGTGCCGTCGCCGCGGATGGCGCCGCGGATCTTCGAGCGCGCGCTGATCGCAGGACTGCCGGGTGGCGAAGACCACTACGGCGTCGGTTTCGCCTTGCACGCGCTGACGCGCGCCGCGGGACAGATCCGCGACCGGCTGTCTGCCGAACATTGGCGGCTCGTCTCGTCGACCGTCGAGGACTACAGCGCGCGGCTCGGCTCGTTGAGGACCGACGAGAAGGTCACCGGGGCGATGGCGCGCGAGGCGCTCGAGCACGTCGCCACGCAGCTGTACGCGATCACCGGCGCGCAGACCGACCGCATGACGCGCGACGATGGCTGGCGTCTGCTGACGATCGGCCGGCAGATCGAGCGACTGCTCGCGATGTCGAACGCGCTGACCGTGATGCTCGAGCGCGACGTGCTGCAGAGCGAACGCGCGTTCACGCTGGTGCTCGGGCTATTCGACAGCACCATCACCTACCGATCGCTGTACCAGCGGCGCCAGGAGCTCGCGGCGCTGCTCGACCTGCTGGTTCTGGACGACGAGAATCCGCGCGCGCTGGCCACGATGATCGCGGTGCTGCGCGTCGAGGTCGCGCGGTT
>JBDTIS010000232.1:0-7500 GCA_039936235.1 Burkholderiaceae bacterium
CAACAGGATCGTGATCCCGATCCCGATCAGCGGACGCCGGTTGTTTTTCGAATGAACCCCGCAGAACAGGATTAGGGCCGGCCAAACGAAATAGAACTGCTCCTCTACCGACAGCGACCAGGTGTGAAGGAACGGATTGAGCGAACTTTCGGCCGCGAAATAGTCGAGCGTGGCGCGCAGAAACCAGAAGTTACTGAGGTAGATCGACGAGGCAAACGCCGCTTTGCTGGTCGCCAGCATCTCGGGCGGCGAGAACACGAAGCTGCCGACGACCAATGTGACGATCGTCGTCAGCAGCGCAGCCGGCAGCAGGCGCTTCGCGCGGCGCCCATAGAAGCGGAGGAAATCGATCGTCGCTGTCGCGCGGACTTCGCGCGTCAACAGGCCGGTGATGAGATAGCCGGATATGACGAAGAAGATGTCGACACCGATGTAACCACCGTGAAATGCGCGAACGTCGTAGTGAAACGCGACCACCAGACCGACGGCGATCGTGCGCAGTCCTTCGATGTCGAGTCGGTAGTGATTTGAAGCACGGAGCATCTATGGATTCATTTTGGCGTAAAGACAAGTGGGCTCGACCGATGCAACCGGCACGATCCGACGAAGGAAAAAGAAATTTCCAGGTCGACGATTGTCGTTGAACGCGAGCCGAATTTCGCGACGGGACGTCGGCCACTACAATGCTTTCCCCAACGGCGCACAGATGGTCACTACGAGGAACCCATGATCGAAGCCATAACATCGTATTGCTGCTTCGGCGGCACGCAAGGCTACTACTGTCATCCGTCGTCGGTGATCGGATCGCCGATGAAGTTCGGCGTCTATCGCCCCGATGGATGCGAGCGCGACGCGCCGGCCCTGATCTTCCTGGCCGGGCTCACCTGCACGGAAGACACGTTCGCGATCAAGGCCGGCGCACAGCGCTATGCGGCCGAGCATGGCCTCGTGCTGGTCACGCCGGATACCAGCCCGCGCGATACCGGCTTCACCGACGCGAAGAAGGATTGGGACTTCGGCGAAGGCGCCGGTTTCTATCTCGACGCGACCGAGGCGCCTTGGTCGCAGCGATTCCGGATGGAAAGCTGGATCATGGGGGAACTGATCGATGCACTCGTCGAACAGTTCGGCATCGACCGTGAGCGGCTCTCGATCTTCGGGCACTCGATGGGCGGTCACGGCGCGCTGACGCTGGCGCTGCGGCATCCGGGGCTGTTCCGCTCGGTCTCTGCGTTCGCGCCGATCGTGGCGCCGATGAAGTGTCCCTGGGGACAGAAGGCGTTCACCGGCTATCTCGGCAGCGATCGATCGACCTGGGAGGCGCACGACGCGAGCGCGTTGATGCAGACACTGCATCGCCCGTACCCGCAAGGTATCCTGATCGACCAGGGACTGGCCGACAACTTTCTCGAACAACAGCTTTATCCGGAAGCGTTCGAAGCCGCATGCCGCGCGGCCGAGCAGCCGCTGACGCTGCGGCGGCACGCGGGCTACGACCACGGCTACTATTTCATCTCGACCTTCGTCGGTGAGCACATCGCGTTTCACGCGGATGCGTTGCGGTGACGGTCCTCGATCCGGGTTCTGCAGACGCGCGCCGTAGCGCGTGACACGGGTCGGGCCGATGTGGTCTGGAATCGATCTGGTACGTCGTTCCGAACGCGTGTGAGGACCTTCTTCCGCTACGCTCGGATCTGACGCTGCCGTGCTATCCGTCCGAATCGAAAGACGTCCATGAACAGCATCATTGTCCGTAACTGCGACGACGCGACGCATGCGCGGCTCGATCCCGAAGCCGACGCGCGCGATCTCGGCGTCGACGCCCCGGTGCAACACTGGGACGAGGTGCTGCAATGACCACGGCTGCGACCACGAGCACCTTCGACTACATCATCGTCGGCGCCGGCACCGCGGGTTGCGTGCTGGCCAACCGCCTGTCGCTCGACCAGCGCAACTCGGTGCTGCTGATCGAAGCCGGCGGCATGGACGACTACGCTTGGATCCACATCCCGGTCGGCTACCTCTACTGCATCGACAACCCGCGCACCGACTGGCGTTATCGCACCGAAGCCGAGGCCGGCCTCAACGGGCGCAGCCTGATCTATCCGCGCGGCAAGGTACTCGGCGGCTCGTCGTCCATCAACGGGATGATCTACATGCGCGGCCAGCACCACGACTACGACGGCTGGGCCGAGGCCGGTAACCCGGGCTGGAGCTGGGACGACGTGCTGCCGCTGTTCCGCAAGAGCGAGAACCACTGGTCACTCGACGATTCCACCAAAGGAGCCCCCGGCGATACGCAAGCGGAGCGCGCCGAGCGTGCGCAGTTCCACGGTCACGGCGGCGAGTGGCGCGTCGAGAAGCAGCGGCTGCACTGGGCCGTTCTAGACGCGTTCCGCGACGCCGCACTGGAGGCGGGCATACCGACCACCGACGATTTCAATCGCGGCGACAACGAGGGATGCGGCTACTTCGAGGTGAATCAGAAGCGCGGTGTCCGCTGGAACGCATCGAAGGCCTTCCTGCATCCGCTGCTGAAGGGCCGCCAAGCGCGCCACAACCTCGTGGTCGTGACCGAGGCGCTCGATGCCACGCTCGACTTCGACGGCAAGACCTGCCTCGGCATGTCGTTCAGGCAGCGCGAGGTCCGGTTCACCGTGCAGGCGCGCGCCGAAACCATCCTCTGCGCCGGCTCGATCGGCTCGCCGTCGCTGCTGCAGCGAGCCGGCATCGGCGCGCCCGAGCGACTGCAGGCGGCCGGCATCGCGGTGCGGCACGCATTGCCGGGCGTCGGCGAGAATCTGCAGGACCACCTGCAGTTGCGGATGGCATTCAAGCTGACGAAGGCACGGACGCTGAACACGATCGCGAACGCGTGGCACGGCAAGGCCTTGATGGGCCTGCAGTACATCGCGATGCAGCGCGGGCCGATGGCGATGGCGCCGAGCCAGCTCGGCGCGTTCGCGCGCAGCACGCCCGACCAGCCGTATCCGAACGTGGAGTACCACGTACAGCCGCTGTCGCTCGACCGCTTCGGCTCGCCGCTGCATACGTTTCCCGCGTGCACCGCATCGGTCTGTAACCTCCAGCCCGCGTCGCGCGGCAGCGTCCACGTCGTGTCGCCCGATCCGAACGTCGCGCCGAAGATCGCGCCGAACTATCTGACGGCACCTGCAGACCTAGAGGTCGCGATCGATTCGATCCGGCTGACCCGCCGCATCGTCTCGCAACCGGCGATGCGCCGCTACGCGCCGGCCGAATTCCTGCCGGGGCCCGAATTCGAGACGGACGACGAGCTTGCGGCTGCCGCCGGCAACATCGGCACGACCATCTTCCATCCGGTGGGCACCTGCAAGATGGGTCCTGCGAGCGATACCCGCGCCGTCGTCGATGCCGAACTGCGCGTTCACGGCATCGCGCGGTTGCGCGTCGTGGACTCGGCGATCATGCCGACGATCACGTCCGGCAACACGTGTTCGCCGACGATCATGATCGCGGAGAAGGCGGCGCAGATGATGGTCGCAGCTGCGCGAGGCTGACTGCGAGGAGCAGACGCGGCTTTCCCGAGTTCGCGGGAACGTCGAATGTCTGCGCTGGTGGGGCAGAGCGTTGGCGATCGAGGTTCTTACGCCTCAACCTGCGGCCGTGGCGTTCCCTTCGGCATTCGAGACCCGCGGCGCCTTCTTCAGCAACGCGCACATCGCGCCGAGCAGCAGGTAGCCGACGACCAGTGCATAGACGATGCGCGGCGTCGTCGCATCGGGGATGAACAGCCGGCCGTCCGCGAACGGCGAGTGGATCAACCCGACCAGCGCGAGTCCGGCCGCGACGACGCACAGCCACGCCGCGGCCATCAGCCGCCGGTCGATGATCCATACCAGCCAGGTCGCCCAGATCATCGCGGTCAAGATGAATCCGTTGCCGAACATCGTCAGCGTCGTCAGCGCATGCTGCGTGTCGGACGGCAGCAGACTGACGTCGACGCGCGCGGCACCCAGCACACCACCCATCTCGATGTTGACGAGGTTGGCGATCACCGGGATCAGCGCGAGCGCGATCGCCTTCACGTGCTTGGGCTCGGACTCGTGGACCGCCTGTGCACTCATTTCGAGGCCGACGTAGACCAGGATCGGCACGACGATCGATTCCGGCAGCGCCGCGATCAGTACGCCGATCAGCCCGGTCGCAGCGCCGATCGCGATGAACAGCCCGGTCGCCAGCGTGTAGGCCGCGCGGCTGCCCATCCGCTTGTAGGCCGGGTGGCCGATGTAAGGCGTGTTCTGCACGACGCCGCCGCACAGCGCGGCCCCGAGCGTCGCGATGCCCTCTACCAGCAGGATGGTGCGCGTCGCGTATCTGTCGCCGGCGAGCGCAGCCGACTCGGTGACGTCGATGCCGCCGACGACCGTCAGGAAGGCCGCCGGCAACGCGAGCGGGATGAACTGCCACGCGAGGCCGAGCCCTTCGACGAAGGCGGTGGACGGCCACGGTAGATGCAGCCCGAACGAGCCGCCCGAGACCGGGATCGACGGCGGCTCGTAGCCGAATATCTTCGCGGTCGTGTAAGCAGCGAGCCCCGCGATCACCGACGCGACGACAGCCGGGACGTTGAACGGCAGTCGCACGCCGCCGACCAGCGTCAGCAGGATCACGCCGAGTGCGACGAAGCCGCCGACCGGCTCGGCCATGATCTTGTTGAACGGGAAGAACATGATCAGCGCGACGCCGACCGCGCTGATCGCGCCGAGCAGCGCGGTCTTCGGCAGTACCCGCCGGATGGCCTCGCCGAAGAACGACGCGATCAGCTTCGCGACACCCATCAGCACGAGGACCGCCATGCCGATCTCCCAGGCCTTCATGCCGTCTTTCGTGATGATGAACGCCGGACCGACGACGCCGAACGAAAGCGCGAACATCGACGGCGTGTCGATGCCCAGCGGCATCGCGGTCACGTCGTGGCGGCGCTCCTTGTTCGCGAGCCGGAACGCGAGCCAGGTGTAGATCGCATCGCCGATCAGCACGCCGATCGCGGTGCCGGGGACCATGCGGCCGAGCACGATGTCCGCAGGCATCCCGAACACGCCGATCAGGATGCCGCTCATCGACACCAACAGCGCGAGGTTGTCGATCGACAGCGCGAAGAACCCGTTGACGTCCCCGCGTGCGGCCCAGCGGTAGCGGAAGGTGTCGGTGGTCATCGGGGCAGGCGAAGGTTCGGAGCCGGCGACCCGTGCGGCCGTCGGGCGGATCGGATCAGGACAGCTTCTGCACCAGCGCATAGCCCGCGAAACACGCCACGAGTGCACCGAACACGTGTGCCGATGCATGCGCGAAGGCCCAGCCGGGACGCCCTTCCTGCAGCAGCAGCATCGATTCGCCGGTGAACGACGAGAAGGTGGTCAAACCGCCCAGCAGTCCCGTGAACACCAGCGTGCGCCACTCCGGCGACGCGTCGGGCATCTTCGCGAAGGCGCCGATCGCGACCCCCATCACGCAGCCGCCGACGACGTTGACCAGCAGCGTTCCCAGCGGTAGCGTCGGCAACAACGGATTGAGCAGGATCTGCGCCAGCCAGCGCAGGGTGGCGCCGATCATCGAGCCGATCCACAGCGCGATCAGCGTCGACAACGTGATCGCGCTCATCGATGAAAATTCATGCATTCACCTGCGAGGTTCGCGATCGACCTGCCAGCGCTCGACGGCGGCCTGATCGTCGCCACGCGCCTCGACCCAGCGATCGCCGTCCGGCGTGACCTCCTTCTTCCAGAACGGCGCCTGCGTCTTCAGGAAGTCCATGATGAAGGCACACGCGTCGAACGCATCGCCGCGATGCGCGGAACTCGTCGCGACGAACACGATCTGGTCGGTCGGCAGCAGCTTGCCATAGCGATGGATCACCAGCGTGTCGATCAGCGCCCAGCGACGCCCGGCTTCCGCGCAGATCGCTTCGAGCGCCTGCTCGGTCATTCCCGGGTAGTGTTCGAGCGTCAGCGACCCTACCGTCGCCTGACGATCGGCCACCTCGTTGACGTCGCGCACGATACCGATGAAGCTCGCGATCGCACCGACCGCGGGCTTGCCGACCCGCAGCGCAGAGAGTTCGACGCCCGGGTCGAAGTCGGTGGTCTGGACGCGGACTTCGACCATCTCAGCCGCCGGTGACGGGGGGAAACAACGCGATCTCGGCACCGTCCACGAACGCCGTGTCCGGCGCGGCCATCACCTGGTCGATCGCCGTCCGCACGCTGCGCCCTTCCGCGAGTGCGGCCGACCATGGCTCGCCACGTTCGCGCAGCCAGCCGCGCAATCGCCGCGGCGTGTCGATGCCCGTCGGCAGTTCGCACGATTCACGCGCGGTGCCGACCGCCTCGCGCAGGCTCGCGAAGTACAGCAGCGTCACGCGCATCGAATTTTGATCAGGACCGTTCGTCATGGCTCAGCCGATCAGTGCTGCGAACGGCAGGAAGCGGACGAGGTCGCCTCTGACGATCGCGCAGCCCGGCGGGTTCTCGAGCAGCCCGTCGGCCCACACGGTCGACGTCAGCACGGCCGAGCCCTGGTGTGGAAACAGGTCGAGGCCGCCGTCGGCGTTGCTGCGCACGCGCAGGTACTCCTGGCGTTGGTCCGGGCGCGGCCAGTCGAAGTCGGCGCGCAACCGGTAGGCCCTCGGTGCGACGTCCGCGATGCCCTGCAGCCGCATCAGCAACGGTCGCACGAACATCAGGAAGGTCACGAATCCGGACACCGGGTTGCCCGGCAGTCCGACGAACAGCGCGTCGCGGACGCGTCCGAACGCGAGCGGCTTGCCCGGCTTGAGCGCGATCTGCCAGAACGCGATGCTGCCTTCGGCCGCGACGGCCGGCCGCATGTGGTCTTCCTCGCCGACCGAGACGCCGCCCGACGTGACGATGCAGTCGCTCTGCGACGCCGCCCGCACCAGCGCGTCGCGCGTCGCCGCCAGCGTGTCGGGGACGATACCGAGGTCGACGACTTCGCAGCCGAGCGCTTCGATCAGCGCGCGTAGCGTGAAGCGATTGGAGTTGAACAGTGCGCCGGGCTTCAGGTCCTCGATCGCGACTTCGCCCGGCATCGCGAGCTCGTCGCCGGTCGAGAAGATCGCGACGCGCGGACGGCGCGTGACCGGCAGCGTGCCCGCGCCGATCGATGCGGCGAGTCCGAGCTGCTGCGCACCTAGACGCGTACCGACATCCAGGATGACCTGTCCGACGCGAATGTCCTCGCCGCGGCGGCGGATCCAGAGCCCTTCCGCGGGCCGACGGACGAAGGCGACCGTGTTCGCGACCGTGTCGGCGACGGCGTCTTCCTGCATCACGACCGCGTCGGCGCCGACCGGGATCAGCGCACCGGTGAAGATCCGCGCCGCGCCGCCTGCCGGCAGCGGGCCTGCGGGATGCCCGGCCGGGATGCGCTGCAGCACCGGCAGCGGCACCGGGGCGCCGGGGCCGGCCGCGGCCAGGTCCGCGCTGCGGACGGCGTAAC
>JBDTIS010000233.1:0-14705 GCA_039936235.1 Burkholderiaceae bacterium
AGGCCGCGGCGATCGCCGTCACGCAATTGCTGATGCCGGGCCCGTTCTGGCCGATCACCACGCCGTGTCGGCCGGACACCCGCGCATAACCGTCCGCCATGTGCCCGGCACCCTGCTCGTGGACCACCGGAACGAGGCGGATTCCGGCCGGCGCGAAGATGTCCATCGCGTCCATGAAGGCGGAACCCATGATGCCGAACATGTCCGTCACGTTGTTCGCGACCATGGTCTCGACGAACGCCTCGGACGGCGTCATTTTCTGCACGCCGGTCACGGCGCTACGGGTTGCAGGTGCTGATTCTTTGCTCATGATCTGCGGTCTCCTCAGAACGGTAATCAGCCGCGATTCTGGAATCCTACTGACTCTATTCGCGCTGTTCCCAGGTACAAAATAAAGAAAATGAGACATCCTGTACTAAATTCCGGAACTCAACTATCATTCCGTTCACCATGAACATCGTTGAACCGAACAAGCTCGATCCGGCCGGACTGGACGGTGACACACCGACAATGCGTCTCTTCGCGCTGCTGGAGGTGATCGCCGCGAAAGACCGGCGCCATTCGCTTCACGGGCTGGTCGAAGAAACTGGTTTACCGAAAGCTACGCTGCATCGCATGCTGCAGCAACTCGAATCTGCGGGCCTGCTTTATCGCGATAGCGACGGTCGCCACTACAGCACCGGCACCAGGCTGCGCCGCCTGGCCCAGAACCTGTTGCTCAACGATAGTCACCACGACGCGCGCCATGCGGTGCTGCGGCACCTGGTCGAAGAGTTGGGCGAGAGTTGCAACATCACCGCATTGTCGGGCAGCGAAATCGTCTATCTCGATCGGGTCGAAACCGCCGTGCCTTTGCGCTTCTACCTCCATCCGGGCTCGCGTGTCCCGGCGCACTGCTCGGCCAGCGGCAAGATGTTTCTTTCGCAGATGACGGGGGCGCAGCGTCGCCGCCTGCTCGCCCATGCGCCACTCGCGCGTTACACCGCGAATACGCTGACCGATCTCGACGAACTCGAAGTCGAAATCCAGCGTGTGCAGCGAAATGGCTTCGCAGTGGACGACGAGGAATTCCTTCCCGGCTTGCTGTGCGCCGCCGTGCCGGTCCCGTTCGACAGCGGGCGCTCGAGTCTGTGCGTCGCCGTTCAAGCGCCGATCATCCGCCTCAGTCCCGGGAAGGCGCGACAGGTCCTGCCCGCCCTGCAACGAGCCGCCGTCGCGCTTAGCGACATCGATGCGGATACGCCGCTGCCAGCGCACAGCGTGACCAGGCGCGCCTGAGAGACGGCGCCTCGGACATTGCCCGAGATCGAATCAAGAGGAAGACCATGACGGAAATCTCCACTCTCCAACCGGACCGCATGGTCGCCGTGCGCGATGTCTTCGGCATCGATTCGGACCTGAAGGTCCCTGCATTCAGCGAACGCGACGACCATGTGCCCGAGATCGACGCCGTGTATCGCTTCAACCCTGCGGTCACCCTGGCGATCCTCGCAGGGTTCACGCGCAACCGGCGCGTGATGGTGCAGGGTCTTCACGGGACCGGTAAGTCGACCCATATCGAGCAGGTGGCCGCTCGCCTGAACTGGCCGTGCGTGCGCGTCAATCTCGACGGCCATCTCAGCCGCCTCGACCTCGTCGGCAAGGACGCGGTGGTGCTTCGCGACGGCCAGCAGGTGACCGAGTTTCAGGAAGGCATCGTTCCCTGGGCGCTGCAACGTCCGATCGCGCTGGTCTTCGACGAATACGATGCGGGCCGTCCCGACGTGATGTTCGTAATCCAGCGGATTCTCGAGCGCGACGGAAAATTCACTCTGATGGACCAGAACAAGGTGGTCCATCCGCACCCGTTCTTCCGCATGTTCGCGACTGCCAATACAGTAGGCCTCGGCAACCTCAACGGCCTTTACCATGGTGCCCAGCGCCTGAATCACGCGCAGATCGATCGCTGGAACATCGTGGCGTCGCTCAACTATCTGCCGCGCGACGAAGAGGTCGCGATCGTGCAGGCGCGCGTGCCGTCGCTCGCCAACAGCGCCGGTCGCAAGCTGGTCGAAGCGATGGTGACGGTGGCCGATCTGACCCGCAAGGGGTTCGCGGCCGGAGACCTTTCGACCCTGATGTCGCCACGTACCGTGATCACCTGGGCCGAGAACGTCGAGATCTTCACCGATCCGGCACTGGCGTTCAGGCTCTCCTTCGTCAACAAATGCGACGAGGTCGAGCGACCCCTCGTCGCGGAATATTTCCAGCGCTGCTTCGACCGCGAACTCGACGAGTCGTACCAGCTCGTCGATCGCTTCTGATTCGGCCATTGGGTCGATCGGTCCATCGTCGGATGCAACGATGAGTGAAGCTCAAGCTCGTTCGCGTCGCCAGGAAGGGGTCGAGGAACTCTGCGCGGCAGCCATCCGCGCGCTGAGCGGCGAAACCGACCTGCACTTTCGCGGCCGTCGACTGCACCGCGGGCGACGCGCGTTGCCGCTGTTCGCGCCCCATCTGCATCCGTCACTCGAAACCGACGACTTCGGTTCGTTCCGCGGCGCCGCCGATGGCATCGCGTTGCGGCTGACGCATTCCGACGCAGCGCTTCATCAGAGCCTGTTGCCGAGCGATCCGGTGGAACGTCTGATGTTCGATCTGCTCGAGCAGCTTCGCGTCGAGGCACTCGTGTCGTCTGCCATGCCCGGGGCCGTACACAACCTGCGACATCGCTTCGAGGCGTGGTCGCTCGCCTTTCATCGATCCGGCCTGACCGAGACCACGCGCGGCATCCTGCTCTACACCGTCGCGCAGATGTGTCGCTCGCGCGTCACGGGCGAGACGGTGGTCGACGAAACCGAAGACCTTGTCGAAGTGACCCGCGGCAAGGTCGCTCCGATGATCGGCCACGATCTCGTCGGGCTGAGACGTTGTCGGACCGACCAGGCGGCCTATGCGGTACATGCGCTGGCGATCGCAAGAATCATCGCCGAGCTGGTCGACGTGACCGAAAAGCCGAACGCGGAACGACGCGACGGCGACGAGGAGCGTGCCGCATTCAGCCTGATGATGGAGGTCGACAGCGATCTGAACGAGCACTTCGCGACCGCCGTCTCCGGCCGCAGTCGGGTACTCGAGGATTCCGACGACGGCTACCGGATCTTCACGACCGCGTACGACCGCCAGGTGAACGTCGCGGATCTGGTGCGCAAGGATTTGTTGAAGGACTTCCGTGAACGGCTCGACCGCCGCGTCGCCGGGCAAGGCGTCAACATCGCGCGTCTCGCTCGCGAACTGCGCTCGCTGCTCGGGGTGCCCGCGCGTGACGGGTGGGACGGCGGCCAGGAGGAAGGTACGATCGACGGCCGGCGACTCGCGCAACTGGTCGCCTCGCCGACCGAGCGGCGCCTGTTTCGTATCGAGCACATCGAGCCGACGCCCGATTGTCTGGTGACCTTCCTGATCGATTGCTCGGGCTCGATGAAGGAACACATCGAAGCAGTGGCGATGCTGGTCGACGTGCTCGCCCGCGCTCTTGAGCAGGCCGGAGTCGTTAGCGAAATCCTCGGCTTCACGACCCAGACGTGGAACGGTGGACGCGCGCGCCGCGACTGGGCCCGAGCGGGTCACCCTGTGCACCCGGGACGACTCAACGAAGTCTGCAACATGGTGTTCAAGAACGCCGACACGTCGTGGCGGCGCGCCCGTCCGCAGATCGCCGCGCTGTTGAAGGGCGATCTTTTCCGCGAGGGCATCGACGGCGAGGCAGTGGATTGGGCTTGCGCCCGAATGCGCGCCCGCACCGAAGAACGCCGCCTACTGATCGTCCTGTCCGATGGATCGCCGATGGATGGCGCAACCAATCTGGCCAACGACGAGCACTACCTCGACCACCATCTGAGGGAAGTCGTGCTGCGTCAGGAGCATGCCGGGGGCATCGAAATCTACGGCCTGGGCGTCGGGCTCGACCTGAGCCCGTACTACAGCCGCAGTCACGTACTCGATCTGGCGGGGTCCACCGGCAATCAGATCTTTCGCGAAGTCATCGGCATGATCGAAAGACGAGGGAGGCGTTGAGGCCGGAGTTGCGGAACGGGTCGGGTCACGGGGTAGAGCCGCCTGGCTCGACATCCATCCTGCCCAGCCAGCGTCGGTATCGAAGGATGCCAGACGCCTCAACCGACCCAATCCACCAGCTTGAGACGTTGCACCTTGCCCGACGGACCCCGCGGGAGGTCCGTCACGAAACGAACCTGCTTCGGCGTCTTGTAACGGCCCAGACGCTCGATGCAGAACAGACGCAAGGCATCCTCGTCGCATGCGGCACCCTCGCGGAGTACCACGCACGCCAGGATCTCCTGGCCGTAGTGCACGTCGGGAATGCCGACGGCGGCGGCATCGAGCACCGACGGGTGGGCTAGCAGGACCTCGTCGATCTCGCGCGGCGCGATGTTCTCGCCGCCCTTGATGATCAATTCCTTGATCCGCCCCGTCACGAAGAAGAAGCCATCGATGTCGCGCACGCCAAGGTCACCGGTGCGAAGCCATCCCGACGGCGTGAAGCTGTCACGCGTGACGACGTCGTTTTTATAGTAGCCGAGCATCACGTTCGGGCCGCGGATCGCGAGCTCCCCGACGGTTCCATCTGCGACCGGCTGCAACGATGCGTCGATGATGCAAGCCTCGCAACCGGATGCCCGACCGACCGAGCCGAGCTTCCGCTGCGTTGCATCGAGCGGATTCGAGAACGACGGGGCCGCGGTCTCGGTCAATCCCATCGTCTCGATGATGTCGATTCCGAACTTGTGCTCGAACGCCCGATGGGCTTCCGGCGGCAGCGCCGCCGACGCGGAGCGACAGAAGCGGATCGCCGTCGTTCGGTCGGGCGATGGGGTTTCGCCTTCGAGCAGATACGAGATCATCGTCGGGACTACGTTGAGCCAGGTGCACGATTCGGCTTGTGACCAGAAGCGAGCGGCGGAGAACTTCGCGGGCATGGCGAGGCTGCCGCCCGACACGAGCGGCGCCAGCATCGTTACGATGAACGCGTTGATGTGATAGAGCGGCAGGACCGCCAGGACGCGGTCGCTCGCAGTCAGGCGGTGCTCATCCATGATCGCGAAGGCGTTCGCGACGAGATTGAATTGCGTCAGCATCACGCCTTTGGGAACGCCGGTGGTTCCTGACGTGTACATCAGCACAGCGACCGCATCGGACGACGGCGCATCGCCTGCCGGCTGTGGCGTCGCGGTGCTTTCGCCCGGCAAGGCACGCCCCTCTGGATCGGCCACCAGCACGACGATCTCGCGGTCGAGCGCCGCGACCAGCGGGCGTACGCGTGCCTCCCACTCGGGTGCGACGATCACGAGGCGGCAGTCCGAATGACCGAGTACGTAGCCCATCTGCTCGGGCTGCGAGAGCAGGTTGACGGGATTGACGACCAGACCGGCATACATCGCGCCCAGCAACACGCGCAGGGTCTGCAGCCCGTTCGGCATCACCACCGAGATCGTGTCGCCGGTCTTCAGGCCGTGCGCGGCCATCAGCGCGGCGATGCGGCGACACGATGCCGCCAGCTCGCCGAAACGCAACGTCTCGCCGTCGACGAGACTGATCGCGTAGGTCGCTTCGGGGGTCTGCGATGCGCGCGCTTCCACGACGCTGTGGACGTCGCGCACGTCGAGGGGCGCGTGAGGTTGGTCGTTCATCGGGCGAGCGCGATCATGCGGCGCCGTATCGTTCGAAGAACGCCCCGAACAGATCGTTCTCGCTCGGGACGTTCTCCGGAATCGGGCGCGACACGCGCGTGATATTCAGGTAATGCCGATAATTCATGTTGTCGGAGAAGTTGTTCTTGCCCCAGGTGCCGCAGCCCATCGACAGCGAGAACGGCAGCCCGTTGTCGAAGCTGCCGCCGGTAGCGATGCAGTGGGCCTGATCGATGATGACGCGTGAAACCGGCAGCTTCAGCCCGAGCTGCAACGCCCGCTCCGGCTTCGTACTGTGCAGGCCGACCGAATGTCCGGCGCCTTCGTACGCGTAGATCCGCTCGACGACTTGCGAGGCCGATTCGAAATCCTTCGCGCGATACAGCGCCAGCAC
Source organism: Burkholderiaceae bacterium (assembly GCA_039936235.1). Lineage (GTDB taxonomy): Bacteria > Pseudomonadota > Gammaproteobacteria > Burkholderiales > Burkholderiaceae_D > CAHJXF01. Next base: position 6,082 of record JBDTIS010000233.1, read on the forward strand.
CGGGCTCAGCTTCTCGCCGGAAAATGGATGGTCGTGACCGATGCCGTCCTCGTCGACCATCAGGATGCGCGGCTTTTTCGCTGCGATATCGGGCCAGCCGGCCTTGCGCGCGATCTCCGTAGCGGACTGACCGATGACTTCCGGAGACAGCTTGCCTTCGGGCCACATCAATGCCTGCAGAGTGGCCTTCTGCGCGGTGTCGAGCAGTACCGCCCCGCGCGCTTCGAGCGCGGCGACGGTCGCGTCTCGGACGGCATCGACCACCACGAGGCTGTTCTCGGACGAGCAACTGGTCGCGTTGTCGAATGTCTTCGACAGCACGATTCGGTCAGCCGCGAGTGCGATGTCGGCCGTCTCGTCGACGATGCCCGCGACATTTCCCGCACCGACGCCGAAAGCCGGCGTTCCGCTTGCGTACGCGGCGCGCACATTGGCCTGCGAGCCGGTGGCGACCACCAGGTCGCAAAGCTTCATCAGCTCGGCCGTGGCCTGCTTCGTGATCGGCGACGGCAACACCTGCACCAGGTCTCGCGGCGCACCGACCCGATCGAGCTGCGCATGAATGAATTCGATCAGCCGCGCGCACGACGACCATCCCTTCGGCGACGGCGCAACGATGACGGCGTTACGGCCCTTCAGCGCATTGATGATCTTGTTCGCCGGGGTCGCGCCGGGATTGGTCGACGGTGTGATCGCGCAGACCACGCCTACCGGTCGCGCGATCTCGGTGATTCCGGTCGCGGAATCTTCGGAAATCACGCCTACCGAACGCGCCGACTTCAGGTCGCGCAGCAGACCGAAGGTCTTGCGATGATTCTTCCGGACCTTGTCCTCGACATTTCCGATCCCGGTATCGGCGACGGCCAACTCGGCCAGCTCGCGATTGCGGGTCGGCTCGATGATCGCCCAGCCAGCGGCGGTCACCGTCATGTCGACCTGTTCCTGCGTCCAGGTTTCGTATTCGCGTTGCGCTGCGCGCGCACGTGCAACCAGCGCTTCGACATCGGATTCGACGCTGGGTCGGCTCGAGAGTTGCTGCTGCATGTCTGAACGCCTTCGTGAGGATTGAGTTTCGGAAGGGACGCCGTGTTAACTGGCCGCCGTCGCACCGATCGGGTTCGCCACGTCCGCCACGTCGTCGACCTTCCGGGTCGCATCGACGAACAAAGACGCCACGATACCGACGGCGAGCAGCCCGGCCGACACGCCGAACGGCACCTGGTAGCTCCCGGTCTTCTCGATCAGGTAGCCGAACGCGACCGGGGAGATCATTCCTGCGACGCCGAAGCCGGTATTCATCATGCCACCCGCGGTGCCGGCGTACCTGCCGGCGATATCCATCGGCAGACTCCACAACACCGCGTTCGTCAGTTCGAGGAAGAAGAAGGACGCCGACAGCAGCGCGACCGCCACTACCGGATCGTTCGCACCGACGACCGGCAGGATGAAGACGAGGGCGCCACCCTGACCGATCACGAGCATGATGCGACGCGCGATCTTGAGGTTGCCGGTGCGCTTGTAGATCTGGTCGGAAACCACGCCGCCGAGCGTATCGCCGACCACGCCCGCGAGCAGCGGCAGCGACGCGAACAGCGCGAGCTGCTTCAGGTCGAAACCGCGCGCGTCCTTGAGGTAGGAAGGCAGCCAGGTCAGGAACACCCACAGCGACCAGCCGTAGCAGAAGTCCACGAATGTCACGAGCCACATCTTCCGGATCATCTCGGCCCACGGCGTCTTGCCGCGCGACGTCTGCTTCATCTTCGCGGTATCGATCCCGATCTCTTTCAACTCGCCGGGCGTCATCCACTTGTGTTCGATCGGGGTGTTCCGGAAGAACCAGACATACAGGGCCGTCCACAGCAGGCTCAGCACGCCGAGCGCGATGAACGACTCGCGCCAGCCGTACCACGCGACGATGCCGATGACGATCGGGGGCGTCACCGCGCCGCCGAGACGCGCGAAGCTGTGCGTGAGGCCTTGCGCGAAGCCGCGTTCCGTGGACGGCAACCAGAACGTGAACGCGCGGGTGGCGGTGGGGAACGCACCACCTTCGCCCAGGCCCAGGATCATGCGGAACACGAGCAGCGACGTAAGTCCCCACGCGAATCCGCACAGGATGGTCGCGGTCGCCCAGATCAGGCTGAGTACGGTCAGCACGATGCGCGGTCCGAACTTGTCGGCGCACCAGCCGCCGAAGATCTGCATCGCAGCGTACGGGTAGGCAAATGCGGAGAACAGAATGCCGAGTTCGGTCGGCGACAAGCCGAACTCCTTGCGAATGAACGGGGCCGCCACCGAGATGTTCACCCGATCGATGTAGGCGACGAAATACAGCATGCACATCAGACCGAGAATCAGGTGTCTGACCTTGAACATTCGCTTCACGGCTGTCTCCTTTGATCGTGCTGAGCACGTCACGTCACTTATATGTTCCAAATAATGGAACGTCGTATGACTATCTGGAACACAGGTTAAGCCAGGAATTCTGGCCGGTCAATACGAAATTTCGTGACGAGGTGGGTGGAACCGCGAGGGCGGGCCTCCGCAATGGTGCCGCGACGGGCGTGCGCATCGCATTCGGTCGCCCGGACCGGCATCACGGGCGATAACCGAGCGTGCTGCTCGCGTCGCGCGCGCAGGCCATCAACTGATCGGCAAGACTGCGCGCCTGGATTCGGCCGAAGCGTACGTAAGGAACGCTCATTCCCGCTGCGGCTACCGGCATGCCGCGCGCGTCGAACACGGGGACCCCGAGGCCGCCTACGCCGAGGCGCCACTCTTCGCGGTTCTCCGCGTAGCCGCGGTCGCGCGTGCGCTGAAGGTCGGCTTCGAGCGCGTCGAAGTCGGTGATCGTGTTCGGCGTGTGGGAGGCGAGACAGCCGAGTCGTTGTCGCAGTGCCTCGCCGTCCAGGTGCGCCGCCGCGAGCAGGGCCTTGCCGGACGCGACGCAGTAAGCGGGAGCGCGGCCACCGATGCGCGAATAGGCGGCGACCGGCAGGGGACTGTCGAACTTGTCGAGATAGATGATCTCGGCGCCGTCGAGAGCGGCCAGGTGGATCGTCTCGCCGGTGGCCTGCGCCAGTCGTGCGAGGTGCGGCTGCACCAGCGTGCCGAGGTCCGCCGCGTTGCCCACCAGCGTGCCGACCTCGAACAGCCGGAAGCTCGGCCGATAGGTGCCGCCGGCACCATCCTGCACGGCCCAGCCGCATGCGACCAGCGTCTGCAGCGTGCGGTGCGCGTTGCTGCGGGCGATGTCGAAGGCTTGCGCCACGTCTGCGACCCGGCATTCGCGCTGCTGACGCGCGAGCCATTCGAGCACTGCCAGGCCCTTGACGAGAGTGGAGTCCATCGACGGGATGCACGCGTGAGTTGTTCGTCCGCGGGTGCGGCCGAGGATGGAATTTAACCCAGCTCGCATCGCGACGATGGCGGTTCGTCCGCGATGCGGGCGGGGCAGCCGTCGCTAGCGCGCTCATCCCTGTCATTTCTCACAAATCAGAATCTTGATGGCCGTGTTCACCGCGCGTTGCTTCGACCGCGCGATCTCCGAGATGACCCCGACCCGGCTCAGCGTCCCGCGCGACTCGAAGACAATGGTCCTGCTTTGAAGAAGGGGTGCACGCGCAGAGGACCGAGGTCAAGACGACGGTCATCGAGATCATGTGCACGCGCGAACTCGGCGATTCGTTCCGTCGCGACGCCGTCGCGCAGCCGGTCCGGTTCCTCAACCAGCATGAACAGCGCTGACGTCCAGACCTTGGCTTCGTCGATCTGCCGGCCGAGGAAATAGATCGGACGAAAGCCGTAAGGTCCGTTCACCGCGTCGACATCGATCGTTCCCTGCACGTCGCGCGGCATCTCCGATTCGTTCATGCGCTCGATGGCGAGAAACAGCTCTGCGCCGCTGATCTCCCAGTCGAAACTCGGGCAGTGCACGAAAGGATTGCCGTCGAGTGGATTTCCCACCTCGACGTAGCCGTCGATGATTTCCTGTAGCCGGATGCGGCATCGATCAAGGTCGCTAACGTCGATTTCGATGGCATCGGCGTCTCCGTAGGTATCGCTGTGAAATCCAATGGCTGTCGGTCCTTCGCGCCAGCACGCTTCTTCCTTGTGTTCGAACCTGCGACCCGTAAAGCTGCTGATGGTGGCTGTTCGTCGCCCGCCATCGAGGCACCGATCTTGTGTCCGCGCCGCATCGCATCGCCGTGGTCCGCCGTGCAAGCCGGGCAACGATTGCGAGTTCGCCGGGGGCGTCGCAACGAAGCGAGCCGATGGCGACGACCGCCCGACCTTTCTCGGGGATCGCGAATGCCGAACCGACTGAAGGAATTCCGCCGCAGTATCGACATGAGTCCGACGAGCCGCGCACCGTGGGAGGCCATCAAACACGTCCCATGAGCTTGAATCAAGAAACGAGGAGACGTGCGGCAGCGACGCAATGCCGGACGAAGTCGTCGGCACCGGCGCCGAGTCGCTTGCCGCGATGCAGCACGATCGCGAGGCGACGAATCGAAGGCGGCAGGCGTGTCTTCAGTTCGACCATCGTGCCTTGCGCCAGAGCCTGCGCCACGGCATGGCGCGACAGAAAGCCGAGCGCCACCCCGGTCATCACCAGTCGCTTGATGGTCTCCGGACTACCGAGCTCGAAGGCGACATTGGCGTGCCCGAGGTGCTCCACCAGCCATCGATCGGCGGCCTCGCGCGTGCCCGAGCCGATCTCGCGCAGCGCCCATTCGGCGTCACGCAGCAGCCGCGGCGTGGCAGTGCGGCCGGCGAGCGGGTGATCCGGCGAAGCAACGATCACCAACTCGTCCTTGATCCATGGCTTGACGACGAGATCGGGATGGGTCTGGGAGCCCTCGACGAAGCCGACGTCGACATCGAAGGCCGCCACCGAGGCAATCACGTCGCTGGTGTTGCCGATCGACAGGCGCACCGGGCTCTTCGGGTGGCGACCCTTCCAGGCACCGACGAGCTCGGGCAGGATGCACTCGCCGATGGTCAGGCTTGCGCCGACCCGCAACGGCGCGAGATGCTCGCCACTGAACAACTGCTGCACGCCGGCGGCCTCGTCCAGCATCGACGCGGCGCGCGGCAGTAGCGCGCGGCCGTTTTCATTGAGCACCAGCCGCCGACCGACGCGATCGAACAGTTTCGCGCCGATCGCGGATTCGAGTTCGGCCAGCGCGGTGCTGGCGGCCGACTGTGAACGCGCCACCCTCTCGGCGGCGGCCCGCGTCGAGCCGCCGCGCGCGGTCGCGACGAACACCTCGAGCTGGCGCAGGTTCAGTCGCAGGCGAGATACGGCAACCGCGGGCACAGGCATCGGTTCGACTCCGGTCGATCGATTTGATTTTCAGATCGGTATGACCGTGATTGTGCGCTTTTACCTTTCAGCACGAGTTGCTACGATGCGGGCTCCCGCGAAGCCTGTCGCGTGCGTCCGTTAGGAGATGCCGGTGTTCAAGTTCCTGTCCCGCGAGCCGCTGCACGATCCGCTCGGCTCGCCTACCGACGAGATCACCGAGGTCAAGACCACGACCTGCTACATGTGTGCATGCCGGTGCGGCATCCGCGTGCACCTGCGCGACGGCGAGCTGCGCTACATCGACGGCAATCCGGAGCATCCGCTGAACAAGGGCGTGATCTGCGCGAAAGGCGCATCCGGGATCATGAAGCAGAAGTCGCCCGCCCGACTTACCGAGCCGCTGCTGCGCAAGCCGGGCACCGATCGCGGTGCCGGTGAGTTCGACACGATCTCGTGGGATCGCGCTTTCCAGATCCTCGAAGACCGCCTGTCGAAGATCCGTTCGACCGATCCGAAGAAGTTCGCGCTGTTCACGGGTCGCGACCAGATGCAGGCGCTGACCGGCCTGTTCGCGAAGAACTACGGAACGCCGAACTACGCGGCGCACGGCGGCTTCTGTTCGGTCAACATGGCTGCCGGCATGATCTATACGATCGGCGGCAGCTTCTGGGAATTCGGCGGACCAGACCTCGAGCGCGCCCGGCTGTTCGTGATGATCGGCACGGCCGAGGACCATCACTCGAACCCGATGAAGATGGCGCTCGGCAAGTTCAAGCGCAACGGCGGTCGCTTCATCTCGATCAATCCGATCCGGACCGGCTACTCGGCGATCGCCGACGAATGGATTCCGATCAGGCCCGGCACCGACGGCGCGCTCTTCATGGCGTTGATGCACGAGTTGATCGGGAACGACCTGGTCGATCGCGCGTTCCTCAAGCGCTTCACCAACGCGCCGCAGCTGGTGGTGCTCGACGGTACCGAGCGCGAGGGGTTGTTCGCGTTCGATCCGGACCCGTCCAGGGGTCCGCCCGGCGACGGACGCGAGCCGCACAACAAGCTCGTCTACGACCTGGCCGACGGGACGATCAAGGCCGCCTATCCGGAAGGCAATGCCGACGGCACCGACCTGGCGCTCGAGGGGCGTTACACGCTCGCCGACGGCACGTCGGTGGCCCCGTCGTACCAGTTGCTGAAGGAACGCTGCGCGCCGTGCACGCCCGAGTGGGCCTCGGCGATCACCGGCATTCCCGCCGATCGCATCCGCAAGCTTGCCCGCGAGCTCGGCGAGACGGCGATGCAGCCGGGCCACGACCTGCCGATCCCGTGGACCGACGCGTGGGGCAAGCGTCACGAGACGACACCGGGACGTCCGGTGGCGTTCCATGCGATGCGCGGGCTCGCGGCACACTCGAACGGCTTCCAGACGATACGCGGGCTAGCGGTGATGATGAGCCTGCTCGGCACGATCGACGCAGCGGGCGGCTTCCGCCACAAGGCGCCGTATCCGCGCCACATCGTGCCGAACTTCCGGGCCTTCAATTCGCCCGAAATGCTGAAACCGAACACGCCACTGAATGCGGCGCCGCTCGGCTTTCCGGCCAGTCCGGAAGAACTCGCGATCAATGCCGACGGCTCGCCGATGCGGATCGACCACGCGTTCTCCTGGGAGCATCCGCTGTCGGCGCACGGGCTGATGCACACGGTGATCACGAACGCCACGCGCGGCGATCCCTATCGACTCGACACGTTGATGATCTTCATGGCCAACATGGCCTGGAACTCGACGATGAATACGATGGGCGTGCGCGAGATGCTGAACGCGAAGAATGCGGACGGCGACTTCCAGATCCCGTTCCTGGTCGTGTGCGATGCGTTCCAGAGCGAGATGGTCGCGTTCGCGGATCTCGTGCTGCCCGACACGACGTACCTCGAGCGGCACGACGTGATGGGCATGCTCGACCGGCCGATCTCGGAGTTCGAGGGGCCCTGCGATTCGGTCCGCATCCCCGTGGTGGCGCCCACCGGCAACTGCAAGCCGTTCCAGGAAGTCCTGGTCGAACTCGGCTCGCGTCTCAAGCTGCCCGCGTTCACGACCGCGGAGGGCGCACGGAAGTTCAAGGACTACCCGGACTTCGTCGTGAACTTCGAAGCGGCGCCCGGCGTGGGTTTCCTGATGGGCTGGCGCGGCGTGGACGGCACCGAACATCTGCGTGGCGCGCCGAATCCGAAGCAGTGGGAGATGTACGCTAAGAACAATTGCGTCTTCCAGTACCACCTGCCCGAGTCGATGCAGTACATGCGCAACTGGAATCGCGACTATCTCGACTTCTCGAAGGAGAAGGGATGGCGGCAGAAGAACGACGTGATCCAGCTGCAGATCTATTCGGACACGCTGCAGTTGTTTCGCCTGTCGGCCGGTGGCAAGGCCCAGGGACGCCAGCCTCCCGATCACCTCCGCGAGCGCATCGCAACCTACTTCGATCCGCTGCCGTTCTGGTACGAGCCGCTCGAATATGCGGCGACCGATACGAGCACCTACCCGCTGAACGCCATCACGCAGCGGCCGATGGCGATGTATCACTCGTGGGATTCGCAGAATGCCTGGTTGCGGCAGATCCACAGCCACAACTACCTGCAGGTGAACCCGCTGACGGCGCAGGCGGCAGGCATCGCCGACGGGGGTTGGTGTTGGGTCGAGAGCCAGTGGGGTCGCGTGCGCTGCATGCTGCGCTACAGCGAGGCGGTCGAGCCGGGCACCGTGTGGACCTGGAACGCGATCGGCAAGGCCGATGGCGCCTGGCAGCTGGCGCCCGGGGCCGACGAATCGCGCAAGGGCTTCCTGCTGAACCACCTGATCGCCGAAGATCTTCCGTTCGGCAGCGGGGGCGGCCGAATCAGCAATTCCGATCCGGTCACCGGGCAGGCCGGCTGGTACGACGTGAGAGTGCGCATCCGGCCCGCAGAGCCCGACGAGGCCCAGGAGACATTTCCGCAGGTCGCCACGATGAAGTCGCCGCCGGGCGTGGTCGGCAAGCGGCCGAGCGTGTTGAGCTATTTCGCAGGACGGAGAAAATCATGATGCGTTGGCTGGCAGACTTGATGCAGTCCAACGTCGTGGCCGAGGCACCGACGCGCTCGCCTCCGAGGCCGTCGACGCAGTCGCCGCCGCGCAGCGCCCGGGCGGAACCCGGCGAGACGCTCGCGATCCAGCTCGCTCTCGTGATCGATCTGAACGTCTGCGTGGGCTGTCACGCGTGCGTGACGTCGTGCAAGGAGTGGAACACGTCCGGCTCGGCCGGGCCGCTCGCGGACG
>JBDTIS010000234.1:0-7546 GCA_039936235.1 Burkholderiaceae bacterium
CACCGGGGTCGACGAAGTCAGTGGGAGACGACCGTCGGAATCTCGGTCGCCGGCGGCGTGTTGCGGCTGCGGCCGCATCGAACCAGTCCGTCGATCATGACCATGCCGACACCTGGAATATCACCCAACTCGACGCTTTCGAGCAGCGTCTTGCCGCAGGTATGTTGCGCGCGATCCAGGAAAACGAAATCCGCGCTACGTCCAATTTCGATCAAGCCGCAGTCAAGCTTGCGGATCTTCGCGGTATTACCCGTTGCGAAGCAGAAAGCCAATTCCGCCGGAATGCGGCCGATGCTCGACAACATCGCGATCATTCGCAGGATGCCGAGCGGCTGAACGCCTGACCCCGCCGGCCCGTCGGTGCCGAGGATTACGCGATGCGGGCACTTCAATTCCAGCGCGGCGCGCGCCGCGGACAGCGCGACTCGCTCGTTTCCGTTGTGGACGATCTCGATCGCCCGAGTGGACCGTTCGCACAGTTCGCAGACGTGGGCTTCGGACAGCGACGTGTGTCCGCCGTTGATGTGGCCGATGATGTCGGCGTCGGCTTCGAGCACCACGTCCTTGTCGATTAGCCCCGATCCAGGAATCGACGGACCGCCGGTGTGGATCGTGCTCTGGATCCCGTACTTTCGCGCCCACTTCACCATCGTGGACGCCTCGTCGCCGGCCTTCACCGACCCGAGCCCGATCTCGCCGAGCAACTTGACGCCGGACTCCGACAATTCCCTGAAGTCCGACTCGACCATCCCCTTCTCGATCACGGGCGCACCGGCCAGCACCTTGACGCCGCCCGGGCGGAAGTTGTCGAACGCGCGCTGCGCGGTGATCGCGAGCGCTTTCAGCCCTACGATGTCCTTCGGTCTCCCCGGCAGATGCACTTCACCGGCGGAGATCATCGTCGTCACGCCACCGTGCATCGTCGACTCGATCCAGCCGAGCTGATTCTGTCGTGGCGTCCAGTCGCCGAAGACCGGATGGACATGGCTGTCGATGAGCCCGGGACATAGACAGGTTCGACGCGCATCGACGACCGTGCGAGCCCCTGCGATGTCGCAGTCCGCCTCCTTGCCCACGGCCGTGATGCGGCCGTCGAAAATGACGACCGTATCCGCGTCGAGGATCGGATCGTCGATATCGCCCGACAGCATCAGGCCGACGTTGCGGATCACGACCTTGCCCGACTTCTCGCCCGCGATTGCATCAGCCATCGATATTCCCCGTTCGAACGTAGTTGAATGAACCGCTGTCAGCGCGGACGTCGTGCGGGCTGTTTCGACGGGCCCACGGCCACGCCGCGCAGCACCATGTCGGTCACGAACGCTTCCCAATGCGCGAGTTCGGCTGGCGCCTCGAGATCCTCGCCGAGGAATGCCGACAGCGTGAAGCGGTTCGACTGGTGGAAGTAGCCGGCAGCGGCGATCAGCAGATAGAGATCGCGCGCGGACACTTCCGACCGGAACAGTCCCTTGTCGATGCCGCTCTGCAGGACGCGCGCCGTCGTGCCCACCGCCGGCGACGAGAACTCGCGCGCGCGCATCGACTTCCCGATGTGCCTGCCGCGATGGAGGTTCTCGCTGTTCAGCAGGCTGACGAATTCCGGATGGTCGCGGTAGTAGCGGACCACGAAGCGGATGGTCGCTTCGAGCGACGCGACCGGCTCGTCGGCGTCGAGTTGGAGCGCTGCCTCTGCGACGTTGAACCGTCGATAGATCTCCTCGAGCACAGCAACGAAGAGTCCCTCCTTGTTGCCGAAGTAGTAATAGATCATCCGGTCGACCGACTTCGCGGCCTTCGAGATCTTCTCGACGCTGCCGCCGTCGAAGCCGTGCTTCGCGAATACCTTGATGGCCGCCCGCAGGATGCTGTCGCGCGTGGCCTGCGCCGATCGCTCTCGCACGCCGAGCGGACGTCCGACGGAATTGGTCCTGGAGACCGGCAGGCGGACGGTCGCAGTCGTCATGCAGAGCGAACGCCGGTGCCAGCGATCGTGATCGCGCCTGGTCCCACGGTGCCGAAGATGCGCCGGATCACCGTCGACTACTTCTCGGCGAACGCGCGTTCGATCACGAAGTCGCCGGGCGTCGACGTGTTGCCTTCCTTGAAGCCCTTGTTCTCCAGCAGTGCCTTCAGATCCTTCAGCATCCCGGGGCTGCCGCAGATCATCACGCGGTCGTTCGCCGGATCGAGGTCCGGCAATTCCAGATCGGCCATCAGCTTGCCGCTCTCGATCAGCTCGGTGATGCGGCCCATGTTGACGAAGGATTCACGCGTGACCGTCGGGTAGTAACGCAGCTGGCTCGTCACCATGTCGCCGAGGAATTCATGCGCCGGCAGATGCTCGACGAGCAGATCGTGATAAGCGAGCTCGTCCACCTGACGCACGCCGTGAACCAGGATCACCTGCGCGAATTTCTCGTACGTCTCGGGATCGCGGACCAGGCTCATGAACGGTGCGAGCCCGGTCCCGGTGCAGAACATGTAGAGACGCTTGCCGGGCAGCAGGTAGTCGACGACGAGCGTGCCGGTGGGCTTGCGGCCGACGATGATCGTGTCGCCGACCTGGATGTGTTGCAGCCGCGACGTCAGCGGGCCTTCGTCGACCTTGATGCTGAGGAACTCGAGATGGTCTTCGTAATTGGCGCTCGCGATGCTGTACGCGCGCAGCAGCGGCTTGTCGTTGACGCGCAGGCCGATCATCGTGAAGTGACCGTTGGAAAAGCGCAGGGCCGCGTCGCGCGTGGTCGTGAACGTGAACAACCGGTCGGTCCAGTGATGGACCGTCAGGACGCGTTCTTCGTTGAATGCACTCATGGGATGTAAGACCGTGAAAGGGCGCAGCCGGCCGGATCGACAGCGGCGATCGAAAAAAGTTTGCCAGCAACAACCATGTACGTTAGATTCACATTCATGTAGCGTTCGCCACATTCCTGTGTAGTGAATACTACATAAGGCACGAAGGTGATTCAAGCCTGCCTTCCGATCTGTCCCCCGCCTCGACGATGACCGAACACACGAAGACGGATGGGCTCGCAAGCGTCGACGCGTTGCCGCCGGAGCAGGTCGGCGATCGAGCGCCGCAGCGCATGTCTGGCGACAAGATCGAATGCAACGCGTGCCCTGTCTTGTGCCAGATCATCGACGGCAAGACCGGCGCCTGCGATCGCTACGCGAATCGCGACGGGGTTCTCGTCCGCGTAGACCCGGTCGTCCTGCTGCGCCGGACCGTGGCGCACGACGCGGCCGACATCGTACCGTTCGCGCGCGACGCTTTTGCGGCGGATGGCGAACAGGACCCCGCCTGGAACGGCGACCTGCTGCTCGCCGATGAGGTCTTCGTCACCGGTATCGGATCGTCGACGACTTATCCCGACTACAAGCCGGCGCCGTTCATCGTCGCGTCCCGGGCCGCCGGCGTCGACGTGGTGACGGTCGTCACCGAAGGCATCTTCAGCTATTGCAGCCTGAAGGTGAAGATCGATACCGACCGCTATCTCGGGCCCGAGCAGGCCGATGTCCGCTGTCGCGGCGAGGTCGTCGGCCACGTCACGACGGCCGAATACGGGTCGCAGATGCTGTCGCTCGGCGGCGTGCATCACCTCACCGGCGGCTCGAAGAAGGAGGGGCGCGTCACCGTCGAGATGATGGAGGCGCTGGGCAACAAGCAGCCGGTCGAAGTCGCGATCGACGGCGGCGCGGTCGTGGTCGTGCAGGCGGGCCGTGCACCGATCGTCGACGGTGTCGAGGAACGGCGGATGCGCGTCGGCTGCGGTTCGGCCACGGTAGGCATCTTCGCGCAGCAGATGGTCGAGCAGGCCGACGAGGTGATCGTCGTCGACGACCACATCACCGGCGTCCTGAGCGAACACCAGGCCGGCCGCTGTCTCGACATGCGCCGCTCCGGCGTGCGCCTGCGTGGCCGCAAGTCCACGCCGGGCCGCTACTTCCAGGTCGCCAACCCCGGCACCGGCTGGGGCGGCACCGATATCGCCGACCCGCTGGCGATCATCGAGACCTGGGACCCGGCGCGCGCGTGGCCGGGTCTGCGCCTGCTGATGACGTCGACCACCGGCGAGCATGCGTCGTGGTATGTGCTCGACGAGACGCTGACGCCGCGCGAGCAGGAGATGCCGGCAGCGGTGCGGGCGGTCGTCGACCGCATCGGCGAGAATTGCGAGCCGTCGTTGTCGACCGTGCTGTTCCTCGGCGGCGCGGGCGGTAGCCTGCGGGCCGGCGTCACAGGCAACCCGGTACTGCTGACGCGCGCGATCAAGCAGGCGCTGGTCAACGTGACCTGCGGCGGTGCGCCGGCCTACGTGTGGCCCGGTGGCGGCATCACGGTGATGGCCGATGTGCTGCGGATGCCGGACCACAGCTTCGGGACGGTGCCGACGCCGGCGATCGTGGCGCCGATCGAATTCAGCATGCGGCTCGCCGACTACGAGGCGCTCGGCGGGCACATGGACCATGTCCGATCACTCGAAGAAGTCCTGCGTACCGGCGCGTGGCACGGCGACGGCGCGCCCACCGCGAGACGCTGGCTGCAGCAGGACGCTGCGAATCCGTGGCCGATCGGCCATCCGCCGCTGCTTGGATGACGATGGGTCCTCGACGCGCGCGCTTCACGGACGGCCGCTGGCACTTCCAGCACGGACCGATCGACCTGATCATCGGCGCCGACGGCGACGCGCCGGCGGTTGATGTCGCGCACGCGGCGGCATGGCGACGTTTCGAGACGATCCTGGACGAACTCGTCGCGGAGCTGCCGATGTTGAAGCAGCCCGTGCGAGGCCATTCACCGTCGATGCGTGGGGTCGTCGCGCGCAGGATGTGGCAGGCGTGCGCGCCGCACGGCGATCGTTTCATCACGCCGATGGCCGCGGTGGCGGGTGCGGTCGCAGACGAAGTGATCGTCTCGTACCGACGCGCCGGCGTCCGTCGCGCGTGGGTCAACAACGGCGGCGACATCGCGCTGCATCTGGTCGAAGGCGAATCGCTGCGCACCGGCATCCATGCCGATCTCGCGCACACCGAGCCACTCCTAGACGGATATTTCGACATCGCGCACGACATGCCGGTCCGCGGCATCGCGACCAGCGGCTGGCGGGGTCGCAGCTTCTCGATGGGGATCGCCGACAGCGTCACGGTGATCGCACGGACCGCGGCCGAAGCGGATGCGGCCGCGACGATGATCGCGAACGCCGTCAACGTCGACGACGCCCGCATCGTCCGCCGTGCCGCATCGATATTGAAGGACGACAGCGACCTCGGTGACCGGCTCGTGACCGTCGCTGTGCCGCCCCTCGACGTCGACGGGGTGCGCTGTGCGTTGCATGCGGGAGTCGAGCGCGCGCATACACTGCGTGACGAAGGCCTGATCGTCGCGTGCGCGCTGTTCTGCCAAGGGCAGGCGATGATCTGCGAAGCGCACAGCGGTCGATGGCACGCAACTCGCGTCGATGTCTTGAACCTGGAAGCCGCATGATCGAAATCCGCCGCGTCCTCACGCAGGTCGAGGACATCCGTCACGAGTTCGGACCGCCGCCCGAGCAGGCGCTGCGGCGCGGCGCGATCGCCATCGTCATCACCAACCCGTATGCCGGTCGGTATGTCGAAGACATCCTGCCGATGATGGAGGCGCTGACGTCGGTCGGCATCGACATGGCGCAGCGTCTGCGTGCCGCGATGGACGTGCCGGTCGAGCGCATCGAAAGCTACGGCAAGGGCGCCATCGTCGGCGCCGCCGGCGAGCTCGAGCACGGCGCGCTGTGGCACGTCCCGGGCGGCTACGCGATGCGCGAGCTGCTCGGATGGGGCGGCGATCGCATCGCCTACATGAAGGGGCAGGGCGACGTGAAGACCGGTCAGCCGGCCAACGCGTTGTCCATCGTGCCGGCCACGAAGAAGGTCGGGGGGCCGGGTACCACGCTCGACGTGCCGCTGACGCACATCAATGCGTCGTACGTGCGCAGCCACTTCGACTCGATCGAAGTCCGCGTGCCGGGCGCGCCGGCTTCGGACGAACTCGTCTTCATCCTCGCGATGGCGACCGGGGCGCGCATCCATCAGCGCGTCGGCGGCCTGAAGGCCGTCGACATCGCCCGCTGGGACGGACTGCGCTGACGCGCGATCCACACATCATTCGGAAACAGCATATGTCCGCCAACATCCGCAAGCTGATCGTGCAGGTCGACGAAACCCGCATCGAGATGGGTCGCGCGATCGATCCACCGACGCGCCGCGCGCTCGCGATGGCCGTCATCGACAACCCGTATGCGGGTCGCTACGTCGAGAACCTCGACGAGCTGGTTGCGATCGGCGAGGAGCTCGGCGCGCTGCTCGGCGCCGCCTGCGTCAAGGCGCTCGGCATCGATCCGAGCGCGACCGAGAGTTACGGCAAGGCGGCCATCGTCGGCGAGGCTGGCGAACTGGAGCACGCGGCCGCGATACTGCATCCGAAGCTCGGTGCGCCACTGCGAAAGGCCGTCGACAAGGGCGCGGCGCTCGTCCCGTCGGCGAAGAAGCGCGGCGGCCTGGGCACCGCCATCGACGTTCCGATCGGCCACAAGGACGCCGCGTTCGTGCGCAGCCACTTCGATGCGATGGAAGCGCGCGTGTCCGACGCACCGCGCGCCAACGAGATCGTCGTCGCCGTCGTCGTGACGGACAGTGGTCGTCCGCTGCCGCGCATCGGCGGGCTGCAGGTACACGAGATCAAGGGCGAAGATGGGCTGCGTTGACGCGCTACGCATAGCGGACCGGTGACATGGCCGGCTGTATGACGTCCCCTCACTGCGTTCGGGACGACAACAGAAATAGCATCTCATCCCGAACGCAGTGAGGGATCTCACCCACCCGTCCGATCGCCTCGCGGCGATTCGCCACTTTCCTTTCCTTCCTCCCGGAGCTCATCGATGAACCTGCTGCGACAGATACAGCGCACCGCGATCGCGGCCCTAGTCCTCACCGGCTCATTGTCGACCGCCCACGCGCAAGGCACGATCCGCATCGGCGAGATCAACAGCTACAAGGCGCAGCCGGCATTCCTGGAGCCTTACAAGAAGGGCATGGAGCTCGCGGTCGACGAAGTCAACGCCGCTGGCGGCATCGACGGCAAGAAGCTCGAGCTGATCACACGCGACGACAACGCGAGCCCAGGCGATGCGGTCCGCGTCGCCGAGGAGCTGATCGCGCGCGAGAACGTCGCCGTGCTGGCCGGCGCCTTCCTGTCGAACACCGGACTCGCGCTGACCGACTTCGCGAAGCAGAAGAAGATCTTCTACCTGGCCGGCGAGCCGCTGACCGACAAGATCATCTGGGGCAGCGGCAACAAGTACACGTTCCGCCTGCGTCCGGGCACCTACATGCAGGCCGCGATGCTGGTGCCGGAAGCCGTCAAGCTGCACAAGAAGCGCTGGGCGCTGGTCTATCCGAACTACGAGTACGGGCAGTCGGCCGTCGCCGCGTTCAAAGAACTGCTGAAGGCCGCGCAGCCCGACGTCGAGTTCGTCGCCGATCAGGCGACGCCACTCGGCAAGCTCGACGC
>JBDTIS010000235.1:0-12630 GCA_039936235.1 Burkholderiaceae bacterium
GTGATCACCGCGACCGGTCTGTGGCCGACCAGCACCTGGCTCGGACCGAACCTGCGGCGGCTGCCGGCCGCCGCGACCGCACGCGACGAGATCGCGCTGACGATCGACGACGGGCCCGATCCCGACGTGACGCCGCGCGTGCTCGACCTGCTCGACGCGCTGGCCGTGCGCGCGACTTTCTTCTGCATCGGCGCGCGCGTACGCGCGCATCCGGCGCTCGCGCGCGAGATGGTCGCGCGCGGCCATGCGATCGAAAACCACAGCGACATCCATCGACACGACTTCTCGTTGCTCGGCCCCGCCCGCCTCGATCGCGAACTCGCTTCGGCCCAGCGGACCCTCGTCGACGCGGTCGGCATCGCGCCGCGCTTCTTCCGCGCGCCTGCGGGGTTGCGCAACGTGTTCCTGCAGGGTGCGCTCGAACGGCAGGGCCTTGCGCTGACGAGCTGGACGCGACGCGGCTTCGACACCTTCAGGCGCGACCCCGAACGCGTCGCCGCACGGCTCGTGGCGGGACTCGCGGCAGGCGACATCCTGCTGCTGCACGATGGCCATGCCGCGAGGACTGCGAACGGCGTGCCGGTGATCGTCGAGGCGCTGCCGATGGTCGTCGCCGCGATGCGCGACAGGAAGCTTTCGGCGGTGACGCTCGCGGCCGGGACGCGATGAGCGACGAAGGACGGATGAAGCTGCAGCGGCGGCTGGTCGACGAGGCTGCATCGCTGTATCGTCCGGCCGGCCGCTTCGCGCGCTTCTTCGCACGCAGCAAGTACACCCGCGATCCGCTGTACGCGACGCTGCTGCGGACCGGCGCCATCCCGGACGCGTCCTGTCTCGTCGACCTCGGCTGCGGACAGGGCCTGCTGGCCGCATGGCTGTTCACCGCGCGCAAGGCGTGGACCGGCGGCACGCCGTGGCCCGACAACCTGCCGGTGCCCGCGAAGGTGGGGACCTACCTCGGCATCGACCGATCGCGCGCCGACATCGCGCGCGCGCATCGCGCCCTGCCGCCGTTCGCGCGATCGTTTCGCGGCGACGTGCGCACGCTCGGCCCGACGCTGCTCGACCGCTGCGACGTCGCCACGCTGTTCGACGTGCTGCACTACCTCGCGCCGGCCGCGCAGGAACAGTTGCTCGCCTCGGTCCACGCCGGCCTGCCGCCGTGGGGCGTGCTGTTGTTGCGGGTCGGCGATCCGTCGATGTCCGCGTCGCGCCGGATCCACGTCGTCGACCTCGTCGTCGGCGCGGCCCGCGGACGGCCGCGGCTACGGCTGCACCGCAGGCCGGTCGCACGATGGATCGCGCTGCTCGAGCGCATCGGCTTCGTGGTGGATGTCCTCGACGACGGCCATGCCAACGTGCTGTTGCGCGCGTCCCGGACCGAGGCGGCGCAGGCCGCCGGTTCTGCGGTCCCGGTAAGATCGATGACCGCCATCCGCTGAACCATTCCCCCTTGCAACCGCTACGCATCCCCGCCTACACGCTCGCGAGCTGCCTCGGCCACGGCATCGTGCCGACCCGTGACGCGCTGCTCGCGCATCGTGGCGGACTGCGTCGCTGCGACTTCGAGACGGTCGACCTCGACACGTGGATCGGTGCGGTCGACGGCGTCGACGATGAAGTCATCGAACCGCCGCTGGCACGCTTCGACTGCCGCAACAACCGCCTCGCGCAACTCGCGTTGCGGCAGGACGGCTTCGAGGATGCGGTGCGCGCCGCGGTCGTCCGTCACGGCAGCACGCGCGTCGGCGTCTTCCTCGGCACCAGCACGTCGGGCATCCTGCAGACCGAGCTCGCCTATCGCGCGTTCGTGCAGGACGGTAGCGACGGAGCGTTGCCGTCGTGGTTCGACTACGGCGCGACCCACAACACGTATTCGGTCGCCGACTTCGTCGCGCAACGCTTCGGCATCGACGGTCCGTCGTTCGTCGTCTCCGCCGCCTGCGCGTCGAGCGCGAAGGTGTTCGGCAATGCGGCGCGGATGATCGCGGCCGGCCGCATCGACGCGGCTATCGTCGGCGGCGTCGACTCGCTGTGCCTGACGACGCTGTACGGCTTCCGCTCGCTGGAACTGGTGTCGAGCCAGCCGGCCCGGCCCTACGGCGCGGATCGCGACGGATTGTCGATCGGAGAGGCCGCGGCATTCGCGCTCCTCGAACGGTGCGAAGGCGGCGACGGGGCGGCCCGTCTGGTCGGCGTCGGCGAATCGAGCGACGCGCATCACATGTCGTCGCCGCATCCCGAAGGTCTCGGCGCTCGCCGCGCGATGGAAGCTGCGCTGGCCGCCGCCGGCGCGACCGTCGCCGATGTCGACTACATCAACCTGCACGGCACCGCGACGCGCAACAACGACGCGGCCGAGGACATGGCGGTGTTCGGCCTGTTCGGTCGCGACGTGCCGGTCAGTTCGACCAAGGGTGCGACCGGTCACACGCTCGGCGCGGCCGGCGCGGTCGAAGCGGTCATCGCGTTGCTGGCGATGCGCGAAGGCCTCGTGCCCGGCGGGCTGAACACGACGACCATCGACGCGACGCTGCGTAGCGACTACCGGATCGACAACGCGCGAATGCCGCTGCGGCACGTGCTGTCGAACTCGTTCGGCTTCGGCGGCGCGAATTGCAGCCTGCTGTTCATGGCCGGTTCGGGGGACCACGCATGACCGCGGTCGCCTGGCTGCGCGGCATCGGCATCCGCGGACCCGGACTCGCCGGCTGGAGCGCGACGGCCGACATCCTGTCGGGCCGCGTCGCCTATGTCGACACGCGGACCGCGATCGTGGCACCGACCCAGTTGCCGCCCGCGGAACGCCGCCGCGTCGGCAAGGGCGTGAAGATCGCGCTCGAGGCCGGCTTCGAAGCAGTGGCCCATGCGGCGATGGACGCGTCGATGCTGCCGAGCGTGTTCACGTCGTCGTCGGGCGACGGGGACAACTGCGACGCGATCTGTCGCGCCCTCGCCGACGACCGCCTGATCTCGCCGACCCGCTTCCACAAGTCGGTACACAACGCGCCGTCCGGCTACTGGGGCATCGCGTCCGGATCGATGGCGCCGTCGACCAGCCTGTGCGCGTTCGACGACAGCCTGATCGCCGGCTTCGACGACGCGATGACCCAACTCGCGGCCGGCGCAGACGCGGTCCTGCTGGTCGCCTACGACGCGCCGTATCCGGAACCGCTGCACACGGCACGACCGACACCGGACAGCTTCGGCGTCGCGTTCGTCCTCGCCCGCGAGCCCGGGCCTACCCCGCTTGCGCGGATCGAGATGGACCTGCCATCCCGCGCAGCGACGGTGCCGTCGACCGGCATGACGGACCCGGCGATCGAGCGCTATCGCACTGCCATCCCGTCGGCACGCGCGCTGCCGTTGCTTGCCTGCATCGCCATCGGTGACGAGCGCGACGTGCTGCTCGAAGATGCCCGCGGCATGATGCTGAGCCTGCGCGTCACCCGCTGCAATACCACCCGCTCCGAACCACCGACGAGAACCGTGCAATGCGCTTGAACCGCGACGACATCTCCGCCCGCATCCCGCATGCGGGCCGCATGGTCCTGCTCGACGAAGTGAGCGAGTGGGACAGCGAGCGCATCGTCTGCCGTAGCGCGATGCATCACGACCGCAGCAACCCGCTGTGCGTCGCGGGCCAGTTGTCTTCGGTCTGCGCGATCGAGTTCGCTGCGCAGGCGATGGCCGTCCACGGCAGCCTGCTCGCCCATCACGAAGTGCCGTCGTCGGGCAACACGCTGACTACGAAGCCGCGCGCCGGCTTCATCGCGAGCGTTCGCAACGTGCACATGGCCGTCGCGCGGCTCGACGACGTGCGCGGCGTCCTGACGATCGAAGCCACCCGCGAATCGGGCGACGACGCGCGCGTGCTGTACCTGTTCGAGGTGCGGGCCGGCGACGCCGTGCTCGTATCGGGACGTGCGGCGGTCGTTCTGCAGATGCCCGGAGCACGCGACGGCGTGCCTGCGTGATGTCGCCCGCAGCCGACGCGCCGAAGCTGCGTGCGCTGGTGACCGGAGGCAGCGGCGACATCGGCGCCGCGATCTGCAGGCGCCTGGCACGCGACCACGCGGTCGTGGTCCACGCGAACAGCCGTCTCGAACGCGCGCAAGCAGTGGTCGACGCGATTGTCGCCGATGGCGGGGACGCGACGGCGATCGCGTTCGACGTCGCCGACGCCGCGGCGACCCGCGACGCGCTGGAGGCGCTGCTGGTCGACGGTCCGATCCAGGTCCTCGTCAACAACGCCGGCATCCACGACGACGCGGTATTTCCCGCGATGCGCGCGGAACAATGGGCCAGCGTGATCGACGTGTCGCTGAACGGCTTCTTTCACGTGACGCAGCCGTTGACGATGCCGATGATCCGCACGCGCTTCGGCCGCATCGTCAACCTGTCGTCGCTCTCCGCGCTGACCGGCAACCGCGGCCAGGTCAACTACGCGGCCGCGAAGGCGGCATTGCACGGCGCGACGAAGTCGCTCGCGCTCGAACTAGCGAGCCGCGGCATCACCGTCAACGCCGTCGCGCCCGGCATCATCGCCGGTGCGATGACGGCCGGCAGCTTCGACGCCGACGCGATCGCGAAGATGGTGCCGATGAAGCGCAGCGGCACGCCGGAGGAAGTCGCGGAGCTGGTCGCTTTCCTGGCATCGCCGCAGGCCGGCTACATCACCGGCCAGGTGATCTCGATCAACGGAGGTATTCCATCGTGAGGGCCGCTCTCGTCACCGGCGCGGCCGCCACCGCAGCGGCGCAGGGCACGGTCCACCAGAACGAACTGATGCTGTACTTCGTGCTGCTGCAACTGATGATCATCGTGCTGGCCGCGCGGATCGCGGGCCCGATCGCGGTCCGCATCGGTCAGGCCGCCGCGGTGGGCGAAATCGTGATCGGCCTACTGCTCGGACCGTCGCTGTTCGGCGCCGTCGCGCCGGACGCGTTCGGCTACGTCTTCCGCTCGGTGTCGGCCACCCCGCTGACGATCCTCTCGCAGATCGGCCTAATCCTGCTGATGTTCCAGATCGGACTCGAATTCGACTTCGGGCATCTGGCGGAGCGTCGCAATCGCAAGGTCGTGTGGAGCGTCGCGGTGGCCGGACTGGTGGCGCCGTTCGCGATCGGCTACGGCTTCGGCCTGTGGACCGCGCCGATCCTGTCGCCGGCATCGAATCCGATCGCGTCGGCGCTATTCGTCGCCACCGCGTTCTCGATCACCGCGCTGCCGGTGCTCGGCCGCATCCTGATGGATCTCGGGCTGTCGCGCACGGCGCTCGGCGTGATCGCGATCTCGGCGGCCGCGATCAACGACGTCGTCGGCTGGCTGCTGCTCGCGATGGTGACGGCGATCACGGTGTCGCGCTTCTCGACCGGGGCGTTCGCGCTGAAGGTATTGTGGGTCGCGGTATTCTTCGCGGCGTCGTGGTTCGTCGTCAGGCCGCTGGTGCGCGCGCTGATCCGGCGCCTGTCGGGGCCGGTCGATCCATTGCCGCATGCGCTGATCGGCGTCCTCCTCGCCATCGTGTTCTGCGGCGCGATGGTGACGTATCAGCTCGGCATCTTCGCGATCTTCGGTGGCTTCATGATGGGCGTGATCCTGCATCGGGAACGCGAATTGGTCGCGGCGTGGAACCAGCGGATCGGCGCGTTCGTGATGGTCTTCTTCCTGCCGATCTTCTTCACGTTCACCGGGCTGCGCACCGACGTCGGATCGCTGGTGTCGGCGGCCGACTGGGGCTGGTGCGCGGCGCTGGTCGCGCTCGCCACGGTCGGCAAGTTCGGCGGCTGCTATCTCGCCGCGCGCGTCGCCGGGCTGCCGCGGGCCGAGAGCGGCATGCTCGGTGTGATGATGAACACGCGGGCGCTGATGGAGCTGATCGTGTTGAACGTCGGACTCGATCTCGACGTGATCTCGCCGCGGATGTTCACGATGCTGGTCCTGATGGCGATCTTCAGCACGATCCTGACGACGCCGGTGCTGCGCTTCTGGATGCCGCGTGCGGGATTCGCTGTGCGGAGCGCGAAAGACGCCGCGATGTTCGACGCCGCGTCGCAGCGGGTCGCCTGACGCTTCGTCACGGAACGAAGCCTTCTCGGCCGCGGCCGCGCGACAGTGGGACTTCTCCACCACGCCAGCCCGCCGTTACGACATATCCGCCTATCCATCGAAAAAAAGTGACGGAGTTGGACAGTGAGTCGAAGACCTATGTCGCGGCGATTCGGACCTACAGAGAGGAAACCGGGTCAGGCTTGAAGCTGGCAAGGGCTATCGTCGATTCACTGCCGAAGGGCAAAGACGCTTAACCCTGCAGGCGGACGGGACTATGGCGTGCGTCTCACCAGCAACCGCGGCAAGCGAACCACGAACCCGAGCATCAGCCGCAGATGCATCCAGCTCAGCAGCAAATTGTCCCGTCCGTAGCGAAAGTGCGAAACCCCGCCTTCGTCCACTGCGAGATAACGCACCTGCGCATCGACGTTGATCGGCCGCACTCCCGCCCACGCGAGCCGCACGACCGCTTCAGGGTCGAAGTCGAAACGCCGCATCCAGCGCGTGCGATCCATGATCGCGATCAGCGGCGCAATCGGGTAAATGCGAAAACCGAACAGCGAATCGCCGATGCCGCGCACGTCGTCGAAGCACAGTGTCTCGAGCTGCGCCCACCAGTTCGATACGCGTCGGCCGTTGACCCGCAGCGCCGGTGCGTCGGACGCGAACACCGGCTTGCCGAGAATCATTGCCCCAGGCGATGCGATCGACAGCCGGATGAAGTCGTCGATGCGATCGGCCGGATGCTGGCCGTCGGAGTCCATGGTCAGTGCGTGGGTGAAACCCGCGTCCCACGCCGCATGCAGGCCATGCAGCACCGCGGCGCCCTTGCCGTGATTGGTGGCGAGCACCAGCACACGGATGCCATCGTCGTCACGCGCGAGCGCGGCGACTGCGTCGGCGCTGCCGTCGGTGCTGCCGTCGATCACGACCCACACCGGGGCCCAGTGCCGCCGCGCCGACTGCACGGTCGCGACGAGGCTGGCGCCGGCGTTGTAGCTCGGAATCAGCACCACATGGGTAGACGAAGCGACCACGGGATGCGCGTCGCGCAACGACATCAGCGCTGCAGACTCCGCACTCCGGCGTGAAACGGCGCGTTCGCGGCCTCGAGCCCGATCGACGATGTGTGCAACGGCAGCGGTTCGCCGCGCACCGGAAGCCCGGCCGGCGCGAGCCGCGCGTCGATCCGACGCTCATGGCTCGACTGCGCACGCTCGGTCTTCCACAAGTCGCCCAGTTGCGCGCCGGACAGCTCCTTGACGAAATAGCCGTGCAGGTCGTCGACGAACGAATTGACCTCGCGATCCACCTCGAAGCGCTTGCCGAGCCGCGCGCGGAAGGTCATCGGCAGGCACGGCGGCTTCTTCAGGACCGACCAGCCTTTCGAGACATACGGCGAGTCCGTCTCGATGATCACGGTCTGGACCGGCACCTGCGCAATCCGCGCCATCGCGGCGAAGCCGCACTTGAACTCGTTGACCGGCGCGGCGAGCGTGCGCGTGCCCTCGGGAAAGATGATCAGCTGCCCGCCGTTCTTCAGGTCTTCGGCGGACAACCTGAGCATGCGCTTCGGCCCGTCGTTGCGGATGTAGCCGGCCAGCCGCGCGCCGGCACCGAGCAGCACGTTGTCGAGCACGGACGCCTTCATGATGCAATTCAGGTTCTCGAGCCGAGAAATCAGGATCAGCGCGTCGATCACCGAAGGATGGTTCGCCGCGATGATCATCGCCTCGTGCGTGTCGATCGCATCGAGCTCCGCGGCATCGACGCGCAGCAGGCCTAGCCAGCCGGTCAGAAGGAAGTAACGGCGGAACACGATCGAGATGAACAGCCGGCCGATGTGCCGGCCCCGCGCCTCGGACAACGTGTAACGAAGCACGAACGCGCCCAAGGCCCAGCACAACTGGATGCAGCCGAGCAGCGCCAGCGCGAGATAGAACGCGGGCCACTGGTAGATCGCGAGCAGCGCGCCGCCGATACGGCGTGACAGTGGGCGCGATGGCCGGCGCGGAGTCATGAGACTTTCACTCGGCCCGTCGTTCGACCGTCTTCGACGACTGGCCGAAGACATAAGCCGCACCGATGCCGGCAGCGAACGCGCTGCGACGTCGCACGAGCGGGCTGTCCTCGAAGCTCGCTCCGCGCAGTGTGTCCGCACGCACGAAGCCGCCGACCCAGAAGCGCTGGAAGCGCCTCGACAGCGCCGCCAGCGCCTGCGAACCGGCATAGCCGCCGCTGCTGCGATAGGCCGGCCGATCGGGACGTACGTAGTCGCTGGTCACGTCGTAGAAGTACGCGTTGCGCTTGCGACTCTGGAAGATCGGACCGGCCGCGAGTCCGAGATTCCAGCCCGCGTAACCGAGCACGTTGCCGACGTCGACGTTCAGGCGCGGCGCGGTCTGCCAGCCGATCCCCTGGAAGCCGCCGCCGAGCGTGACGCCGGTGGACACCGGCACCCGCAGGTCGAGGCGCACGGTCCGATCGTCGCTGCGCGCGAGGTTGATCGCCAGCGATGGCCCGATCTCGAACGACCCCTTCAGATCGGGCATCCCGTCGCGCGCGCGGTTGCTCGAGCTTCGGACCGGCTGGCTCGCGTTGACCGCGAGTTCGAGCTTGATGCGGTCGTTGTCGAGGAACTCGGCACGCACGCCTTCGCGGTCCGCCTTGAAGAACTCGCCGCGATAGATGAAGTAAGGAAACGGCAGCAGGTAGGCGCGCGATTCGTCGGAACCGCGATAGTCGGGTAGCAACAGCACGCCAGCGCCAACGCCGGCCTCCCACAACGGTCGCGACTCGGCATGCACCGCGGCGCAGACGAGCGACGCGAACGCGCAGGCACCGCGAAGAACCATCGCGATGCGCTTCATGCAGGCACGCGGTCACGCCCGCGGTCGGTCGCCGGCTCGTCGACGTCGCGGATGTCGACGCGCCTGCGACGGATCGCGTCGAGTGTCCGCCGCGCGTTGAACAGCGAGCCGATCCGGTAGATGGTCTTGAACACGAAGATCGACGGCCAGATCGGCGTCCCGCCGAAGATGTCGCCGGCGAACAGCGACAGCAGCGCCTCGCGGACGCGCAGGACGTTGCGCGGCGCCATGAACAGGTCGCGCATGGCCGGGTTGGTGACGCGATAGATGAACCACGAGAACTCGCGCGGCCCCTTGCGCATGACCGCGTCGAAACGCCTGGTCGCGGCGCGTACGGCGGACGGTTGCGACAGCCTGGCTGCGACCAGATCGGCGCCGACGAACGCGCTGTTCATCGCGAGGAACACGCCGGACGAGAACACCGGATCCACGAACGCGAAAGCGTCGCCGAGCAGCAGATAGTTCGGGCCTTGTGCATGGGTCGTCGTGTAGCTGTAGTTGCCGGTCGCCTCCACATCGGCGAGCAGGCGCGCTCCCTCGAGCCGTTCCTGCAGCGCCGGACACAACGCGATGGTATCCATCAGGAAGTCCGACAGCGAACGATCCTTCGCGCGGGTCTTCAGGTAATGGGGCCAGCACACGGCGCCGACGCTGGTCGCGCCGTCCGACAGCGGGATGAACCAGAACCAGCCGTGCGCGAACCAGAAGATCGTGATGTTGCCTTCGAGCCGGCCCGGCAGACGCTCGGCATTCTCGAAGTGGCCGTACAGCGCCGAGCTGTTGTGCGCCTTGTTCTTCCGTTTGGCGCCGAGCTTGTTCGCGAGGAAAGTGTCACGGCCCGACGCGTCGACCACCATCCGCGCGTCGTAGCGCACCGTCGAGCCGTCGTCTCGCTGCGCGGTCACGGTCGCACCGCTTACCCCGTCCACGAACGCGACGTCGCGGACCCGACAGCCTTCGACGACGGCGGCGCCGTTGCTCGCGGCCTTGCGCAGCAGGACGTGATCGAACTCGGATCGACGGACCTGGTAAGCCATATCGAGGCTCTTGTCCCAGGACTGGCCGAAGTCCAGCAACGTCCGCTCTGCATGCCACGGCGAGACGAACTCGATGCCCCACTTCTCCATACCGAGCGCGGCGACTTCGTCGGCCACGCCGAGCTGCACGAGCAGCGGCATGTTGGCCGGCAGCAGCGACTCGCCGATGTGAAAGCGCGGGTGATGCGCCTTCTCGAGCAACGTGACCGCATAGCCGCGCTTCGCGAGCAGCGCTGCGGCGGTCGAGCCGGCAGGACCGCCGCCGATCACGAGGACGTCGCAGACTTCGGGAACGCAGGACACGGGTTGAGGCAACATGAGGGGCGCAGATGCTGTCGCGGGTGGGGGATTATCGCATCGGCGGGTGCGGAACCCGTCGTGAATCGAACATCGGGGCAGCCCCCGACGACCGCCTTACAACACCCCGCTGCGCAGGACCGTGCCTCCACCGGGACCGTACAGGCGATTGATTACAATGCCCGCCACCCCAGGGCTCCCATGACTGCATCCGCCGCACTCCCCCGCCACAAGGCTTCAAGCACATCGCAAGCGAGCACAGCGTCGCCTGCGCAGCCGCCGGCACCGGCCACGAACTTCCTGCGTCACGTGATCGAGCACGACCTCGCGCGCGGTGCGTACGCGGCGCGCCTCGGCGTCCCGCACCGCGCGACCCGCGGCGACATCCAGTCGGTCGATCGGGCAGTGGTCGCCGACCCCGCCCGCGTGCGGACGCGCTTCCCACCCGAGCCCAACGGCTATCTGCATATCGGCCACGCGAAGTCGATCTGCCTGAACTTCGGTCTCGCGCGCGACTACGACGGCGTATGCCATTTGCGCTTCGACGACACCAATCCCGAACGCGAGGACGTGGAATACGTCGACGCGATCATCGAGATGGTGCGCTGGCTCGGCTTCGACTGGGACGCGAAGTCGTTCGAACGCGACGCGGAAACAGCGACACCGCGCGCGCCCGATGGGGACGCCACCGTCGAGGATCACCTCTACTTCGCGAGCGAATACTTCGAGCTGCTGTACGAGTTCGCCGAATACCTGATCCGCACCGGCCACGCCTACGTCGACAGCCAGAGCGCCGACGAGATGCGTGCGATGCGCGGGTCGCTGGTAGAAGCCGGCCGCGACTCGCCGGACCGCACGCGCACCGTCGACGAGAACCTCGCGCTGTTCCACATGATGCGGGCCGGCGACTTCCCCGACGGCGCTCACGTACTGCGCGCGCGGATCGACATGGCGTCGCCGAACATCAACCTGCGCGACCCGGTGCTGTACCGCATCCGTCACGCCCGTCACCATCGGACCGGCGACGCGTGGTGCATCTATCCGATGTACGACTACACGCACTGCGTGTCGGACGCGCTCGAGAACATCACGCACTCGATCTGCACGCTCGAGTTCGAGGACCATCGTCCGTTGTACGACTGGGTTCTCGAACGGATCGTGCCGATCCTCCGTGCGCCGCAGTTCATGCATGCCGTCGACCGCGTGCGCGGCCTGCGCGAACGGGGCATCGAGGCGCAGAAGGAGTTCGCGATCCACTGCCACAACTTCCGCCACAAGCTGTTCGCGAGTGCGGAAGAGGCGTCGATGCGTTCGATGTTCGATCGCTGGGAGCACAACCGCGACGCGATACTCAGGGACCTCGACGCGTTCTTCGAGTTGCTGCTCGGCAGCCCCGAACAGTTCGCGCCGCTGTTGACGCATGCACTCGAGGAGGCCGAAGGATTCGGGATGCCGAACCCGTTCGGGTTGCCGCATCAATACGAGTTCTCGCGAATGAACCTGACCTACGTCGTCACCAGCAAGCGGAAGCTGAAGCAGCTGGTCGACGAAGGCCATGTCGACGGCTGGGACGATCCGCGGATGCCCACGCTGGTCGGGCTGCGCCGGCGCGGCTACACGCCGGCCAGCATCCGCATGCTGTGCGATCGCGTCGGCGTGTCGAAGTCGAACACCTGGACCGATTACGCCGAGCTCGATCAGGCGCTGCGCGACGACCTCGATCCCCAGGCCGCACGCGCATTCGCGATCCTCGACCCGGTGCGTCTCGTCGTGACCAATTATCCGGACGACCGGATCGAGCCGTGCAGCGCGCCGCTCAACCCGCACGACCCCGGACAGGGCCAGCGCAGCTTCCCGTTCGCACGCGAGTTGATGATCGAACGCGAAGACTTTCAGGAAACCCCGCAGAAGGGCTTCTTCCGCCTCGCGCCACCGAGCGCCGACAAGCCGGGCTCCATCGTGCGGCTGAAGTACGGCTACGTGGTCCGCTGCACCGGCTTCACGAAAGATGCCGACGGCCGGCTCACCGACGTCACCTGCGAATACCTGCCCGACACGTTCAGCGGTACGCCGGGCGCCGACAGCATCAAGGTCAAGGGCAATATCGCGTGGATCAGCGCAGCGCATGCCCGGCCGGTCGAGGTGCGCCTGTACGACCGCCTGTTCGTAGACGCACAGCCGGATGCCGGCGGCCGCGACTTCCTGCAGGCACTGAACGCCGCGTCGAAGCGCGTCACGACCGGACATGTCGAACCCGGCGTCGAGGCAGTGCCCGGATCCATCGTGCAGTTCGAACGGCTCGGCTACTTCGTGGCCGACCGCGTCGACTCGACGGCCGCCAGGCCCGTCTACAACCGGATCGCGACGCTGCG
>JBDTIS010000236.1:0-8278 GCA_039936235.1 Burkholderiaceae bacterium
GCCTTCTCATCCCGAACCCGGTGCCTGCATGCCTCTTGGAAGATGAAAGCGCGAGGTGCACTATCGCACGCGGTATCCCTGCATCACATCCAACTGGAGGAGCGTCATGAAAAAAAACCGGATGGCATGGAATGGCTCGCGGCTGATGGTTGCCGCGGCATTGACGGCGCTGATTGCGGCTCCCGCCGCCGCACGCGACGACGACGAGGATCGACCCGGGGATCGGCTCGAAGGCCGCGCCGGTCATGAACAGGCGCAGATACGGCGCGGCTTCGAGATCAACCCCGTCCCGCTGAACCTGGCAGGCAAGTCCGTGGGCATGGTCGGGCTCGGGAGCTACCTCGTCAACACCGGCGGATGCAACGACTGCCACACCAATCCGTCGTACCTGCCGGGCCACGATCCCTTCCTCGGGCAGCCCGAGCAGATCAACGCGACCGGCTTTCTGGCCGGGGGACAGCATTTCGGTCCGGTGACCGTATCGTCCAACATCACGCCCGACAAGCATGGCAAGCCCGCTGGCCTGACACGCGACGAATTCATTCGGACGATGCGGACCGGACACAACCCGCACGATCCCAAGGGTCAGATCTTGCAGGTCATGCCGTGGCCGGCATTCGGCAAGAAGCTCGATCGCGATCTCAGTGCGATCTACGACTACCTGAGCGCGATCCCGTCGCGGCTGTAATCGGCTTCGCCGGCGCAAGATCCGCTGTCGAAGGCAACCTCGGCTGCTTTCGACAGCGTGTCGACCGGAGTTCTGCCCGGGCTGACGGCGAGGGGCCGATCCGGTTCCAGATCCCCCGATGCGCCACCACGCAAGAGCATCAAGACCCGCGGTCATTGGCCGAGCCACAACGTGGCGACGAATCTCAGGCTGGTGCGCGATCGCCATGTGGACGATGGCGCGTCCGATGCGGCCGTTGCCGTCCTCGAAGGGATGGATGGATTCGAACCACAGGCGCGCAGTCGCTGCGCGCGCGAGGGCATCGACCGCCGTGCGGCGCGAAGCCGCGCGTTTGTCGTCTGCGGGCGCCGTGTTGCATCGGCAGCAGCCGTTCGTGAAGTAACGTCGACGGGTCTTCTCATCGAGCTTCCACCTGGCGCCCCACTCCGATCGAGCCCTGCATGCGTCGACGCGGACAGCGCGTCAACGACCGGGCGAGCGCGCCGAATGGCTGCGACAACTCTTGCCGGGCGCGCGTTATTGGAGTCAACTTGCGCGCCGACCGGTTCTCGATACCGCGAGATCCCCGGCCCATAACGAGGAGACCGAAATGACGCATTTCTGGAACTGGCTGATCGGGTTCACCGCAGCGCGCGACACGCGCCGCAGGTTTCTTTCAGCAGTCATGGCGATCGCGCTGGGCGCGGCGCTCGGCGCGCCGGCGCACGCGGACGACGGACGCGACCGGTACAACGACGACAAGCACTGGGTGGGTACGTGGACCGCGAGTCCACAGGCCGCCGATGCGCTGGTCACGCCCGTGCCGGCCTCGTTCAACGGCCAGACCGTGCGGATGATCGCCCACGTGAGCATCGGTGGCGGCACATTGCGTGTGCGCTTCACCAACGAGCTCGGCACCGACGCTCTCGTGATCGGCTCGGCGCATGTCGCGCTGCAGAGCGCGGGCTCGACCACGATCGCCGGCACCGACCGCACGCTGACTTTCGCGGGCGCCAGTGCCGTGACGATCCCGAAGGGTGCGCCGATGCTGAGCGATCCCGTGGACCTGAACGTCCCCGCGCTGGGCAACGTGGTCGTGACGATCTACCTGCCCGACTCGACGCCCGCGAAGACCTATCACGACCTCGCGCGCCAGACCACTTACGTGTCCGGGCCCGACAACTTCACGAACGTGACGGCCTTCCCGACGCTGAGCACCACCGCGTCGTGGTTCTTCGTATCGGCCGTCGAGGTGCTCGCGTCGCCGCGCACGGTGGCGGTCGTGACGCTCGGAGATTCGATCACCGACGGCTATGCGTCCACGCTCGACACCAACCATCGCTGGCCGAACTTTCTGGCCGAGCGCCTTCAGGCGTCGCGGCGCACTTCCAGCGTCGCGGTGATGGACGAGGGCATCAGCGGCAATCGCGTGCTGCACGACGCGATCGGTCCCAACGCGCTGGCACGTTTCGACCGCGACGTGCTGTCCCAGTCGGGCGTGAAGTACGTGACGGTACTAGAAGGAATCAACGACTTCGGCCTCCCCGCGTTCTTTCCGTCCGAGGTCGTCAGCGCCGACGACGTGATCGCCGGGTACAAGCAACTGATCGCGCGCGCTCATGCGCACGGCCTCCTGATCTACGGTGCGACGCTCACGCCGTTCGAAGTGACCACGATCCCCGGCTACTACACGACCGCCGGCGAAGCGAAGCGTCAGATCGTCAACGCATGGATCCGTACCAGCCGCGCCTTCGACGCGGTGATCGATTTCGATCGCGCGATCCGCGACCCGGCTCATCCGACGCGGATGCTGGCGGCCTTCGACAGCGGTGATCATCTGCATCCCAACGACGCAGGCTATCGCGCAATGGCCGATGCTGTGGATCTGCGTCTCTTCCAGCGCGACAGCGATCGGTAGCACGCCTTCGTCGTAGCGGACGGCACGGTCTCCCCGGACGCCTGCTCGCAGGTAGTCCGGGTAGGGATCGGTGATCTCTCCGATGGGGGTGTTGTCCGATCCTCTGTCTGCACCTGCGAACCCACCATCCCACTCACGAATCATCCACCTGAAAGGCCGTCATGAAGAACGTTCTCGCAACAGCAGGCCTGGTCGCAATGCTCTCCGTCCTCTCCGGCCCGGCGGCGGCCAAGGGCTGCATCACGGGTGCAGCCGTTGGTGGCGTTGCCGGACACGTAGCCGGCCACCACGGACTCATCGGTGCCGTAGCCGGTTGTGCCATCAACCACCATCGCAACACCGTGAAGGACCGCAACGCTGCCGCAGCGGCGGCAAAACCGGCAACGCCGGCAGCCGCAGTTCAGCCGGTTTCCACTCGACCCTGAAAAAAGCGGACGGTCGAGCACGCGCCTCGACGGTCGTGAAGTCGAAAGCGCGGGCGTCTTCATGCACGTCAGGCGTGCATAGCGCTGCCGCACCGCCCGCGAAGCGGGCGTCGTATCTCTCCGGCAAGAGATTCGGCTCGGCATGTTGCGACACCACGCAGTGCTGACCGAAAACATCGCAATCGTGCGAAGCATCGAACCGATTCCTGTTATTTCGACCACTGCGAGACCAGCGACATGAGTTCACAGGCAGCCCCTGCCGGGCTTTACGACAGGTTCACGGCAAGCCGCGATCGCCAGCCGGCGGGCGGACAAGGCGCCACCCTGCGCGTCATCGCCGTCATCAAGTTGATCAAGGCCGTCGTGCTGATCGCTGCTGGATTGGGAGCACTGGGGCTCCTGAAGTCGAACTGGACGGATTCGGCCGTCGACGTTCTCCATCAACTCGCGCTCGAGCATGGACGGCGCCTGGCTTCCGCATTCGCGGATCACGCGGCCTCGATGCTCTCCTCGGCTTCGCCTGCACGCTTGTCCGAGGTCGCGGTCGGCTGCTTCATCTACGGCAGCATCTTCCTGGTCGAAGCAGTCGGCTTGTGGACCCGAAGGCGCTGGGCCGAGTACCTGACCGCCATCGTCACAGCGTTGCTGCTGCCTTTTGAAGTCGACGCGCTGGTGCATCACGTCACTATCGTGCACGGCATGGCGTTGCTCTTGAACCTCGCGGTGGTGGGCTACCTGGTCTTCCAGTTGTGGAAGCAGCGCAGATTGGGAGATCACGCGGTTTCGCGGCGACGATGAGACCGCTGTGGAGCGAAATCAAACGCGGATAGGGCATTGTCAGCGCCTTTCAGCAGCAAGCGAGCAGGACGGAATCTGATTCGGCGCTTCCCCGGTCCGTTTCGGCACACTTCTTTCTTCGGTCAACCCATCCCAACCTGATGAGATCTTCGCCATGTCGAAAGCATTGATAGCCAAAGCCGGGGCGCTTCAAGTCCTCATGGAGAGATTCTCCGAGATGGACGGTGCGCACGCCTTCATGCTGAGCCCCAGTCTGGACATGCCGTTGCTTCCAGTGGGTCTGGTTGGCGCGCGGTTGGTGCACTGACGTGGATCCGGTCGTCGCATCCTCCACCGCGGAGTCGTGATCCCGAACCCGAAACCTTTCATCTCGAACCCGAGACCTGTCATCCCGAACTCGAGACCTGTCATCCCGAACCCGAGACCTGTCATCCGAACCGCAGATCTGTCATCCGAACCGAAGATCTGTCATCCCGAACCGCAGACCCGTCATCCCGAACGAATGTGAGGGATCTTACCCAGCAGTGGCGGCGTCATTGCGGGTAGGCTACCGCGTTGGTCAGCGAGTCGAGCTCGCCCGGCAGGACCAGGCGGCTCTGGATCAACGCCTGGACCTGAGCACGACGCTTCGCCACGAAGTCGGTTTGCCCGTTCGGATAGAGCTCTTCGAGTGACGGACGGGTGTCACCTGATGCCAGTCGCGCCGCCTTGGTCTTGGCGAACGCGATGAAGCCCGAATTCCCGCCGCACATCTCGTCCTCCGCGTGACCGGCCTTGCGGAAATTGCGTCCCATGTAGGTACCCAGCGGCGCGGCGATATCCGGGCTGATGATGCCGCCGATCGGATTGCCGCTGGCATCCGTCTTCGGCACGAATACGGGATACGACGCGCCGAATGTTGGCGGAACCGTGCTGTAGTCGCCCACCTGCGCCGGCACGATCAGATTGCTGAAAAGGAAGCCCGGGATCGTTGGGAAAGTTGCCTGCTCCTGCGCCACCGTTTGCAACGTCCCGTCGGTCAGGTTGGGATACAGGGACGTCGGCGGATCCACGCCCGCCGTGATCCATTGATCCATGTCGACGACCATCGCGCGGCTGATCGCGGAGTAGTCGATCGGATTGCTCTGCAGCTTGCACAACGAGATGCTTCCTGGAACGCCGTTGGACGGGCTGTGGGGTGCACCGGTCTCCTCGTACAGCCTCACGTTCGTGGGAAGATTCGTCAGGGCATTACCGGTCGGATCCGTCACCATCAGCGACAAGCGCCCGTTCCAAGCCTCGAAATCCGAATCGTCCTGAAATATTTTGGGGCACGTGGAAGTCGCCGTGCACGTAGCCAGGAGTCCGTCCGTCTTTCCCGTCAGCGGATCGAACACGGTCTGGTACGTGAACGGAAAATCGGCGGCCGGATAGTTGCGCTCCTCGTGCTGGCGAAGCCAGCGCGACGACTGTGCGAATGCCGTGTTGTGATCCGTCACTCTCGAGCCCGTGACGAGGCCGATAATTCCGTCGAAGACCCTCTTTCCCGAGACGTCCTGATTGAACCCCTGATACACCATGTCTTTCAGGAAGCGGCCGCTTTGCGAGTGACCCCAGCCGATGGCTGTCTTGATCGCCATTCCGCCAGGGCGCGCCGGGTTCTCATTGCCCGCGCTGTCCATGGTCTGGTTGCGCAAATAGGAAATAAGGTCGCGCACCATCGCGAAGCCCATTCCGCCCACATAGGGATTCTTCGCGGTGTAGACGAGTTCGTAGATCGCGCCCTGATCGAATCCCATCGCGATCGCCGGCTTCATGTCGATGCGCACGGTCGTGTCGTTGACGAACGTGACCAGGGAAGGAGAGAGGGGAACGCGCGGGTCGTCATAGCGTTCGCGTACCGTCAACGACACCCTCTCGGTGGACGCGTCCCGACTGAGCGGCGGATACGTCAGGGTCGACGTGAACGTGTTGTCCGCGGCGATCGTCAGCGTGCTGCCGCCCTCCGCCATGTCCGGGATGTAGACCTCCAACACCTGCGAGACGATCGGCTGCGAACCGTTCGTCGCAATGGGGAAGTGGGCCTTGTAAGTCGCGCTGTTCGCATTGGCTTCAGGTTGCCAACCGGCCCAGACCATCTCGTAGCCCTGGTTCATCAGAAAGCCGTTGCCCGGCGTGGTGAGCGAGCCCTTGTTCAACGCATTCAGGCTCTGGTCGCTCCCACGGTTGACGACGTTGTAGAAGATCTTGCTGTTTCCCTTGGTTGCGTCCACCGGGCGCATCAAGAGGAAATCGGTGCTGTATTCGACCAGGCCGTCGGAGTCGAGCGGCGCCTTATCGATGAAGACCATCCGCGCGTTCTTCGGATCCTTCGGATCCAGGCGTCCGTACGCCGTGCCCGTCAGTTGTTCGTAAGCGCCGACGGCGCCGAAGGAGGCCCCGCCCCACATGGACTGTTTGGCGGAGATCACGATCTTCGTGATGCCGACTTGCGGCTGGGCCGCGGCCGTCGTGCCCGGCGCTCCGGTTCCTCCGCCCGAGGATGAGCCGTTGTCGCTGCCACAGGCAGCCAATCCCGCAAGGCTTATCGCGGCGATACAGAGTGGTCCGAAGATCCTTCTATTCATACTGGTCCCCGCTATTCGATGTCGTCGAAAATGAACAACGCGCTTGCATAGAATATAAGCGAGCCGTATGCAATCCGGCTTGCGGGTTTTCCCTCAAGGAATCACCGAATGCAGGGTTTGGGTTGCGTCTACGAGCGGACGCAAGAACTCTCGGCGATGAAGATAATGCCCGCCACTTGACCCGCTGCCCGAAGACATCATGCAGGCTCGATCGCATGATTCAGCAGCCCGAAGTAATGGGTGGAAAGGCCTGCATCCGTGGGATGCGTGTCACGGTCGGCACACTCGTCGGCCAGATCGGCGCCGGCCAAAGCGTTGAAGAGGTGCTCTCCGCTATCCAAATCGGCGCCCGGTTATGCCGGACCCCGACCTGTGATCCTGAATACCCGACCTGTCATCCCGAACACCCGACCTGTCATCCCGAACCCCCGACCTGTCATCCTGCACACCCGACCTGTCATCCCGAACCCCCGACCTGTCATCCCGAACGAAGTGAGGGATCTTACCCAGCCCCCTCGTCACCGAAACAAGCCGTCCCGCACGCTTCACACAGCGAGAAGAGTCGAAGGCCGGTCACGCGACTGAGATATCCCGCTTCGCCGGACACGACAATGGTCGTTGAATGTCCGCGCCTCCAATGCAAATGCGCCACAGTGAGCATGACCTGCCGTCCCGCAGGTCTGCATTCGAAAGCCCTGCCACGCACAACCCAGACGCCCCCTAAAACGGCAAATTGGCACCTTCCTTCACCGCGCTCAACACCCGCCGAAAATCCTCCTGGATCCGCGCGAGCCCCTCATCGGAATCCGCCTCGAACCGCAACACGATCACCGGCGTCGTATTAGACGACCGCGCCAGACCGAAGCCATCCGGATATTCCACCCGCAACCCGTCGATCATCGACACCGAATCCGCACCTTCGAACTGTGCTTCCTTCTGCAGCCGGTCGATCAGCACGAAGTTCTCGCCTTCGGCCAGCGTCCATTGCAGCTCCGGCGTCGAGATCGCGTTCGGCAACCCGTTCAGCACGTCGCTGACGTCCTCGCCCGCGGCCTTCGCCTTCGTCAGGATCTCGAGCAGCCGCGCGCCGGCGTACATGCCGTCGTCGAAGCCGTACCAGCGGTCCTTGAAGAAGACGTGCCCGCTCATCTCGCCACCGAGCGGCGCGCCAGTCTCCTTGAGCTTCGCCTTGATCAGCGAGTGGCCGGTCTTCCACATCACCGCGGTGCCGCCGTGCGCCTTGACCCACGGCGCGATGTTGCGCGTGCACTTCACGTCGTAGACGATCTCGCCGCCCGGGTTGCGCGACAGCACGTCGGCCGCGAACAGCATCAGCTGACGATCGGGGTAGATGACCTGCCCGTCCTTGGTGACGACCCCCAGGCGGTCGCCGTCGCCGTCGAAGGCCAGCCCGAGTTCCGCATCGCCGGTCGCGAGTTCGCGGATCAGGTCCTGCAGGTTCTCGAGATGTGCCGGATCTGGATGATGGTTCGGGAACGTGCCGTCGACCTCGCAGAACAGCTCGACGACCTCGCAGCCCATCTTCTCGTAGAGCCAGGTCGCGAAGGCGCCGGCGACGCCGTTGCCGCAATCGATCGCGATCTTGATCGGCGCCGCGAGCTTGACGTCGCCGACGATGCGGTCGAAATAAGCGCCGCTGATGTCGTGCGTCGAGTAGCTGCCGGCACCGGTGTCGAAGCGGTCGTCGACGATGCGCTGGTACAGCGCCTGGATGCGATCGCCGTAGATCGCGTCGCCGGCGACGACCATCTTCAGGCCGTTGTAGTCCGGCGGATTGTGGCTGCCAGTGACCATCACGCCGCACTGCGTGCCGAGTTCGACCGCCGCGAAATACACCATCGGC
>JBDTIS010000237.1:0-20050 GCA_039936235.1 Burkholderiaceae bacterium
ACGGGCTATCTGATCGCAACCGCACTGCCCTGGGGCACGCATCCGTACTGGATCCTGCTGACGATCACCGTCGTCCTTCGCGGCAGCCTGGCGCAGACGCTCGAACGCCGCAACAGCCGCGTCGTCGGCACGCTGGTCGGAAGCCTCGTCGCCGGCGCGATCCTGTCGGCCCACGCCTCGCCGCTGGTCCTGCTGTTGACGGTCACCATCGCCCAGGGTGTGGCGCATGCGTTCGCGATCCGTCGCTACCTGATCACGGCCGTCGCTGCGACGGTGCTCGCGCTCGTCCAGGCCCATCTGCTGAACAGCGATGTCAGCGCAGCGTTCGAGGCCTTCGAACGGATCGCGGACACGGTGATCGGCGTCTCGATCGCGTGGGCCTTCAGCTACGTGCTGCCGTCGTGGGAGCGCACGCAGATCCCTATCCTCGTGAAGCGGACGTTGCAGGCGCATGCCCATCACGCGAAGCTCGCGCTGGGGCTCGGACAGCTGGTGGCGGTCGACAACGAGCCGGAACTGGAATGGCGCCTGGCGCGCAAGGAGGCCTACGACAGCCTGTCCGCGCTCGTCCAGGCGACCCAGCGCTCGCTGTCCGAACCACGCGCGGTGCGGCCGCCGCTCGAGCCGCTCGGCCGGCTGCTCGCACACAGCTATCAACTGCTGGCGCAGCTCACCGCTGCAAAGACGATGCTGCTGCTCAGGCGAGGGCGCCTCGATGCCGCGCAACTCGCGGTGCCGTTGCAGCACGCCGCAGAGGCGATCGCCACGACGCTCACGGTGCTCGCGCCACGCGTCGGCGATGCGCCTACGCAAGCCGACCGCTCGACCGAGCCGCTGGCGTTGCCGGACCCGTTCGAGCACGACCTCAGTCCCTGGCTACTGCGCCGGCTGCAACTTGCGGTCGCCCTCGCGGTGGACGTGCGTTCGGACGCGCAGCAGGTTCTCGAACCCGCCTCGGCATGACGTCCGGCCTGCAATCGCCGGCCTCGGCGACTCTTGCCGGATCAAACGACGAAAGAAGGAACGAACGATGAACTACAAGCGCCTCGGCAGGACGGGCCTGCGCGTCTCGGCGGTGTGTCTCGGATGCATGACCTACGGCGTTCCCGGTCGTGGTCTTCATCCGTGGACGATGGACGAGGAGCGCAGTCGTCCGATCATCCAGCATGCGATCGAGGCCGGCATCAACTTCTTCGACACGGCCAACACGTATTCGGACGGCACGTCGGAGGAGATCGTCGGACGCGCGTTGCGCGACTTCGCGAAGCGGGAGGAGGTCGTCATCGCGACGAAGGTGTTCTTCCCGTCGCGTAAGGCGCCGAACATCGGCGGTCTGTCGCGCAAGGCGATCTTCACGGAGATCGATCTCAGCCTCCAGCGCCTGGGCACCGACTACGTCGACCTCTACCAGATCCATCGCTGGGACTACCGCACGCCGATCGAGGAGACGCTCGAGGCGCTGCACGATGTCGTCAAGGCCGGCAAGGCGCGCTACATCGGCGCGTCGTCGATGTTCGCGTGGCAGTTCGCGAAGGCGCTCGCCACTTCGGAGCGTCACGGCTGGACGCGCTTCGTGACGATGCAGAACCACCTGAACCTGATCAATCGCGAAGAAGAGCGCGAGATGCTGCCGCTGTGCGCCGATCAGGGCATCGGCGTGATCCCGTGGAGCCCGCTGGCTCGCGGGAGGCTGACGCGCGACTGGGATGCGGGCAGCGCGAGGACCGAGGCCGACGCCTACGGGCGAACGCTGTATCTGCCGCACACCGCCGACGCGGACAGACGGGTCGTCGAGGCCGTGGCCAGGGTCGCCGCCGATCGCGGCATTCCGCGTGCGCAGGTCGCGCTCGCGTGGGTGATGCAGTCGATGTCGGTGACCGCGCCGATCGTCGGCGCATCGAAGACCGCGCACATCGACGATGCGATCTCGGCGCTGACGATCAGTTTGACGGCCGACGAGATCGCGACGCTGGAAGCGTCGTACATCCCGCACGACATCTCGGGCTTCGCCTAGCGGACCAGCGCGTCGAGCAGTGCCCTGTGGAAGCGCGCCGGATCCTGGATCTGCGGTGCGTGACTGCTGTTCGCGGGACCCTTCGCCGCGATGTCCATAAAGGCCATCTGCAGCGTGCTGCCCTGCGACGTGAACGAGAAGTGCTGCAACGGATACGGATAGTCGATGCCTTCGAGCTCCTGGCCGTAGGGCGGCGCCCGGTCCGCTGCGTGCGCGGTCGCGACCATCGACGCGACCACGAGACCACAGAAACCCAGCAGGACTCCGCTCACTTCAACCGGATCGGCGTCGCGCGGTCGACCGGGACGACGGTCACGCTGTTCTTCGGCGAGCCTTCGATGACGCGATCCGAATAGGTCAGATAGACCAGCGTGTTGCGGGTGCGGTCGACCATCCGGACGACGCGCAGCTTCTTGAACAGGATCGACTGGCGCTCGCTCAGCACTTCTTCCTGCACCGCGAGCGGTGCGGTGAACGAGATCGGACCGACCTGCCGGCAGGCGATCGATGCTTCGGCCTTGTCCTCTGCGATGCCGATTGCCCCCTTGATGCCGCCGGTGCGGGCGCGCGACACGTAGCAGGTCACGCCGGCGACCTTCGGATCGTCGTAGGCGTCGACCACGATCTTGTGATCGGGACCGATCAGCTTGAAGACGGTATCGACCTCGCCGATCGGTTCCGACCGTGCGACGCCGGCCGACGCCGTAAGCAGCATCGCTAGCAAGAACCTGTTCATCGTCCGGATGCCGGCCTCCTGTCCTCGCCGACTTCAGCGATGACGAACCGTTCCGCGATGGATCGGGTGCTGGATGTGGCGATGGTGATGGACCACGCGATGATGCCGTACGTCGTGGCGATGGGCGCCGTCGTGACGAATCGGGGCGGCCGAAGCCGCGAAGGCGGCGCTGGCGAGGGCCACTGCGACCAGGGCCTTGAAGCCTGCGGAGATGATGCGCATGTCGTTTCCTTGGGATGAATGTCGTGGTATGCGTCCTCAACGGGCGAGCGGCCGTTTCGGTAGACAGCAAGAGGCGATTAATTGTCGACGGCTGCTCAGGAGGTCGGGCCCGCCAAGACAATGGTCGGCTGTCTGACAAACGTGGGGCCGGGCCCGCTGCTAATTTTCTTGGCCCATGGATGACACGCTCCCGCCCGCTTCCACCGAACGACAGCCTTACCGCAACGGCTATCGCGATGGGTTTCGTGACGGGTACGGGGAAGCCGATCGGCGCCAGATCGGCGAGCAGAAGCAGAACGACGGGAAGGACGAGCAAAAGAAGCACGGGGACGGCGGCGAGAAGGACGACGACGAGGACGGTGACAAGAAGGACGACGACAAGAAGGACGACGGCAAGCAACCGCTCTACAAGCGACCGGCGGTCGTCGCGATCGCCCTGATCGTCATCCTCGCGCTGTTGATCGCTGCGGTCCTGTTCTTGCGCCACTCGCAGCATCACGAAACGACCGACGACGCGTTTATCGACGGCCAGACCAGCCAGGTGGCCGCCCAGGTCGCCGGTCGCGTCACGAAGCTTTACGTGACCGACAACCAGCACGTGAACGTCGGCGATCCGCTGATCGACATCGATTCGCGCGACAACGACGCGAAGCTCGCGCAGGCTCAGGGCCAGTTCGCGCAGGCCGAGGGACAGGTCGAGGAGGCGCAGGCGCAGGTCGGCGTGCGTCGTGCTGCCGTCGCCGAGGCGGAAGCCAACGTACGCCAGGCCGAAGCGGAGTCGACGAAGGCGACGCAGGATCTCGCGCGCTACCGCGACGTCAATCCCGACGCGGTCGCGCGCCAGCAGGTCGATCAGGCGGTCAGCGCCGAACGGAGCGCGCGGGCGAAGCGCGACTCGGCGCGGATCAGCGTGCAGTCGGCGCGCGCGCAGGTGGAGGCAGCGCTGGCCCAGGTCCGCTCGGGCCGGGCCCAGGTCGCCTCGGCCAAGGCGAATGTCGATGCGGCTTCGCTGCAGAATGCCTACGCCCACGTCGTCGCGCCGATCGCCGGACGTGTGGCGAAGCGCACCGTCGAGCCGGGCAACGTGATCAGCAACGGCCAAGCGCTGATGGCGCTCGTCAGCGACGTGCTGTGGGTGACGGCCAACTACAAGGAGACGCAGCTCACGGAGATGAAGCCGGGCCAGTCGGTCGAGATCGTCGTCGATGCGTATCCCGACGTGACTTTCCGCGGACACGTGGACAGTATCCAGCGCGCGACCGGCGCCTACTTCAGCATGCTGCCGGCCGAGAACGCGACCGGCAACTACGTCAAGGTCGTACAGCGGGTGCCGGTCAAGATCGTGTTCGATGACACCCGCATCAAGGACTACGTGATCGGCCCCGGCATGTCGGTCACGCCGAACGTCACGTTGCCGTGAGCCGGCTCGCAGCGATGACCGCTCGACCGGGGATGTGCTGACGTGGCCGCGAACGCCTCGCTGCCGCGATCGGCCGCCGGGAACCGCAACCCGTGGCTGATCGCGGTCGTCGTGTCGATAGCCACGTTCATGGAAGTGCTCGACACCACCATCGCGAACGTCTCGCTGCGACATATCGCCGGGTCGCTGGGGGCGAGTCAGGACGAGAGCACGTGGATCCTCACGAGCTACCTGATATCGAACGCGATCATCCTGCCGATCAGCGGCTGGCTGTCGCAGCTGATCGGTCGCAAGCGCTTCTACATGATCTGCGTGGCGCTGTTCACGGCCAGCTCGTTGCTGTGCGCGCTCGCGCCCAACCTGGGCCTGATGATCGTGTTCCGCATCCTGCAGGGTATCGGCGGTGGTGGACTCGCGCCGACCGAGCAGTCGATCTTCGCCGATTCGTTCACGCCGCAGAAAAGGGCCGCGGCCTTCGCACTGTACGGTGTCACGGTGATCGTCGCACCGGCGATCGGTCCATTGCTCGGCGGCTGGCTGACCGAGGACTATTCGTGGCACTGGATCTTCCTGATCAATCTGCCGATCGGACTGCTGTCGCTGACACTGATCTTCTTTCTCGTCGACGAGCCGCAGGCCGTCAAGGACGACACGAAGAAATTCCGCGCGAACTTCATCCCCGACTGGCTGGGCTTCGCCCTCGTCGCGTTGACGTTCGGCTGCCTGCAGGTGGTGCTCGACCGCTTCCAGCAGGACGACGGGTTCGCGTCCGACAAGATCACCGTGTTCTTCATCGTCACGGTGTTCTCGGCCGTGGCGCTGGTCTGGTGGGAACTGCGCCATCCGCAGCCGGTGTTCGACGTGCGGCTGTTCAGGCACCGCTCGTTCGCGACCGCATGCCTGCTGATGTTCCTGCTCGGTTTCACGCTTTAC
Organism: Burkholderiaceae bacterium; assembly: GCA_039936235.1. Lineage (GTDB taxonomy): Bacteria > Pseudomonadota > Gammaproteobacteria > Burkholderiales > Burkholderiaceae_D > CAHJXF01. The sequence goes on from JBDTIS010000237.1 coordinate 5,326, forward strand.
AGCACGACGCAGCTGATCCCGCAGCTCGCGCAGACGCTGCTCGGCTACGACGCGCTGCAGGCTGGCAAGTCGCTCGCTCTGGGCGGCTTCGCGGCCGCGCTGATGATGCCGATCGCCGGCGTCATCGGGAAAAAGATACCCGGCAAGTACGTGCTGCTCGTCGCGTTCACGGTCACCGGTTTCGCTTTCCTGCACACCGCGCACCTGAACCTGCAGATGGGCTTCAGCGACCTGTCGATGGCGCGTGTCTACCAGAGTCTGGCGCTGCCGTTCCTGTTCGTGACGCTGACGACCGCAGGCTACGTCGGCATCCCGCCCGACAAGAACGCCGACGCGTCGGCCATCATCAACCTGATGCGCAATCTGGGCGGCAGCGTCGGCGTATCGATCGCCACGACCGCGCTCGCGTGGCGCACGCAGTTCCATCACGTCCGGCTGTCCGAAGCCGTGTCGTCGTACGACGTCGGGCCGGGTTCGTTCGCGGGTACCGCCCTGGCCACGGCGCAGCAGCAGGTTCAGATCCAGGCGCAGTCGCTCAGCTATTTCGACGTGTTCTGGCTGTTCGGCATCTGCGCGCTGTGCGTCGCGCCGTTCGCGCTGATCCTGAAGAAGCCACCGAAGGGAGCCGAAGGTGCGCACTGACGCGATGACGCGGACGTGCCTCGCGGGCTTCGTGGCGCTCGCCTGCGCGGCATGCACTGTCGGTCCGGAGCCGCACAAGCCGGCCGTCGACGTGCCGCAGGGTTGGGCCGCATCGCGTGACCCGGCCATCGCGAGCGACCTGCCGAGTCGCGTCGAGACCGGCCCGGTCGATCCGCACCGGTGGTGGTCGGTGTTTCGCGATCCTGTCCTCGATGGACTGATCCAGACCGCGATGGATCAGAGCCTCGATGTCCAGACCGCCGGCCTGCGGATCGGCGAAGCGCGCGCTCAGCGCGACCGCGCGGCCGGTGCGTACTACCCGCAGGTACAGGCGAACGGCACTGCCGCGCGACTGCGCAGCGGGGCGAGCGGCGTCGGCTCGCTTCTCGGCGGATCGTCCGGCGGTGCTTCCGGCAGTTCGTCGAGCGAATCGGACGGCTTCTCGACGAATCTCTTCCAGGCCGGCTTCGACGCGACCTGGGAGCCCGACCTCTTCGGCCGCGTCCGCCGCAGCGTGCAGGCGGCCCAGGCGCAGGTTCGTGCCGCCGAAGATCGGCGCCGCGCTGCGATGGTCTCGCTGGCCGCCGAGATCGCCCGGGCCTACATGGCCCTGCGAGGCGCCGAGCGCCAGCGTGCGATCACGCGCGCCGACATCGGATCGCAGGAGAAGCTGCAGGTACTGATCGACTCGCGCAACAGATCCGGACTCGCGCCGGCCTCCGAGGTCGCCACGCAACGCGTCCAGGTTTCGGGCGCGCGCGCCCGGCTGCCGCAGATCGAGCAGGCCATCACGACCAATCGCAACCGGCTCGCGCTGCTGCTCGCGATGCCGCCAGGCAGCGTCGACGAACGGCTCGGCGAACGTGCATTGCCGGCGTTGCCGCCCGAAGTGCCGGTCGGCCTGCCAGGTGACCTGCTGCGCCGGCGCCCCGACATCCGCCAGCGCGAGGCCGAGGTCGACGCAGCGACCGCACGCATCGGCGTGGCGACGTCGGCGCTGTTCCCCAGCATTCGCTTCGGAGCGGTCGGATCGTTCTCGTCGAACAAGGCATCGACGCTGTTCGACTGGGCGTCGCGCTTCGGCTTGATCGGCGCGCAGTTGTCGGTGCCGATCTTCCAGGGCGGGCAGTTGCGCGCGCAGGTCCGCGTTGCCGACCTGCAGGCCCAGGAAGCGGTGCTGTCGTATCGCCAGACGGTGCTTGCCGCGTTCCACGACGTCGACAACGCGATGACGACCTATGCGCAGGATCAGCGTCGTACCGTCGATCTCGACAGGCAGGCGGGCGAGAGCCGCCACGGCCGCGATCTCGCGCTGGACCGTTACACGAGCGGGCTCGGCGCCTACATCGACGTACTGAACGCAGAGCACCAGACGAACCAGGTCGAGCTGGATCTCGCGCAGAGCGCGGCCACCGCATCGACCGACCTCGTCGCGCTGTTCAAGGCGCTCGGCGGCGGATGGGAAGAGGACTAGCTACTGCTCAGCCGCGAGCAGCGATGCGAAGCGCGCGAGATCGACATTCCCGCCGCTGACGATCACGCCCACGCGCCGACCCCGCAGATCATGGCGTTCGCGCGCCGCCGCGAAGCCGAGGCATCCGGTCGGCTCGACGATCATCTTCATCCGCGACGCGAAGAAGCGCATCGTATCGACCAGCGCGGCATCGTCCACGGTCAGGATGTCGTCGACGTCACGCCGGATGATGTCGAACGTGAACTGGCCCAGGTGTTGGGTCTGCGCGCCGTCCGCTATCGTGCGCGGCGTCTCGATGTGGACGATGGCGCCGCTGCGAAACGACTGCTGCCCGTCGTTGCCGGCTTCCGGCTCGACGCCGTAGATCTTCGTGCCGGGCGACAGCGCGCGCGTCGCGAGCGCCGAGCCGGCCAGCAGTCCGCCGCCGCCCAGACACACGAACAGCGCGTCGAGCGGACCGACTTCGTCGATCAGTTCCTTCGCGGCGGTGCCCTGTCCGGCGATGACATGCGGATGGTCGTAAGGCGGGATCAGCGTGTACCCGTGCCGTTCGGCGAGCGCCCTGCCGATCGCCTCGCGGTCCTCGGTGTAGCGGTCGTAGACGACGACGTTGCCGCCGTAGCCCCTGGTGGCAGCGACCTTCATCGCCGGCGCGTCGTGCGGCATCACGATCGTGGCCGGCATCCCGAGGATGCGCGCGGCCAACGCGATCGCCTGTGCGTGGTTGCCCGACGAGAACGCGACGACGCCGTCGCGCTTCTGCCGCGCGTCGAAGCAGGACAGCGCGTTGAACGCGCCCCTGAACTTGAACGCGCCCATCCGCTGGAAGTTCTCGCACTTGAAGAAGATGCTTGCGCCGAGCGCGTCGTCGGCCGTGCGCGACGTGAGCACAGGCGTGCGGTGCGCGTGTCCGTCGATTCGGGCGGCGGCCGCGACGACGTCCGCGAAGGTCGGCGGTGGCAGCGCTGGCGTCATGCGTCCGGCTGTCCCATCCGCATCAGTCGCGCCTCTTCCTCGAAGCGCGCATCCTCGATCTCGCTCATCAGTCCGCCGAGGTCGACCCGGCCGCGCGGCGCTTCGACCCGACCGGTCAACGGCATGCCGACCTCGAGTACCCCGCGTTCGTAGAGTCCCCACAGCTCCTTGCCATAGTCGGTACCGAGCAGCTCCGGCGCGAAGTGGCCGAAGTAGTTCGCGAGGTTGGTCACGTCGCGGTCGAGCATCGCCTTCGCGTGGTTGTTGCCGGCCGCATCCACCGCCTGCGGCAGGTCGATGATCACCGGACCGTCGGCGGCCACGAGGATATTGAACTCGGAGAGGTCTCCGTGAATGATGCCGGCCAGCAGCATGCGGATGACCTCGTCGAGCAGCGTCCGATGATGGCGACGCGCCTCGGGTGCCGTGAATGCCACGTCGTTCAACCGCGGCGCTGCGTTGCCGTCGGCGTCGGTGACGAGTTCCATCAGCAGCACGCCTTCGAGAAAGTTGAACGGCTTCGGAACGCGTACTCCGGCTGCGGCCAGCCGGTACAGCGCGTCGACCTCGGCACTCTGCCAGGCTTCTTCGCGGGCCTTGCGGCCGAATGCGGTGCCTTTGTTCATCGCGCGGGCCTGACGGCTGTTCTTGGTCTTCCGGTTCTCGGTGTAATCGACGGCCTGGCGGAAGCTGCGCTGCTGAGCGTCCTTGTAGACCTTCGCGCAGCGCGCCTCGACGCCGGACTCGGTGTCGCATTCGACGACGTAGACGGCGGCTTCCTTGCCGCTCATCAGCTGGCGTAGCACGCGGTCGACGAGACCGTCGTCGATCAGAGGTTGCAGTCTGGCAGGGATCTTCATGCCCGAACGGTACAACGCTTTCGCAAGACGGAGCCGACGCGGAATGTGTTCGGTCCCGTCGGCTCTCGCGGTCCTACCCGACGTCTGCCTCGATTCCTACTGCGCGACGACGTGCGACCGACGAGACTATGCGACCGTACCGCATACGGCGGCGCGCGGTCTCGCTGCCACCCGTCAATCCATCCAAGTCCGGCAAGGAGACGTTTCGATGCCACGCATCATCTGGAAGGGCGCGATCAGCTTCGGCCTGGTGCATATCCCCGTCGCGCTCTATCCGGCGTCGTCCGAGAGCGGCATCGACTTCGACTGGCTCGACAAGCGTTCGATGGATCCGGTCGGCTACAAGCGGATCAACAAGCGCACCGGCAAGGAGATCGAGCGCGACAACATCGTCAAGGGCGTCAAGCAGGATGACGGCGACTACGTGATTCTCAGCGACGACGAGATCAAGGCCGCCTATCCGAAGACCACGCAGACCATCGAGATCGAAGGCTTCGTGCACGCGCCCGAGATCCCGTTCATCTACCTCGAGAAGCCGTATTTCCTGGAGCCGATGAACAAGGGTGAGAAGGTCTACGCGCTGTTGCGCGAGGCGATGGTGTCGGCCGGGGTGATCGGGATCGCACGGGTCGTGATGCATACGAAGGAACATCTCGCCGCGCTGGTGCCGTCGGGCGCAGGCCTCGTGTTGAACACCCTGCGCTGGTCGAACGAGATCCGCGACATGGGCGACCTCAAGCTGCCGGCCGAAGGCCGCAAGGCCGCGAACCTGAAGGACGCCGAACTGAAGATGGCCGAGCAGCTGATCGGCGACATGACTGTCGCATGGGATCCGGGCAGCTACACCGATCACTTCGCCGACGCGGTCCGCGCGCTGATCCAGCAACGCGTGCAGGCGGGCAAGACCGAGAAGGTCGAGCCGCTGGAAGCGAGCGACGCGCCCGCCGCAAGCAACGTCATCGATCTCACGGCTCTGTTGAAGCAGAGCCTCGGCAATCGCAAGAGCGGTGCCGCGAACGACGACGGCGACGAGAAGTCTGCCGCCAGGAAGGCCGCGAAGAAGACGGTCCGCAAGCGCGCGGCCTGACGTTCGCCGTCATCGATCATGAGCGTGACACCGCTTGCGAAGTACAACGAGAAGCGCGACTTCGAGAAGACCCCCGAGCCTGCCGGCAAGGCAGCGAAGCGCGGCAAGCAGCTTTCGTACGTGATCCAGAAGCACTGGGCGTCGCATCTGCATTACGACTTCCGCCTGGAGCTCGATGGCGTGCTGCTGAGCTGGGCGGTGCCGAAGGGGCCGAGCCTCGACCCGAAGGTCAAGCGGATGGCGATCCACGTCGAGGATCATCCGGTTTCGTATGGCAGCTTCGAAGGCCGCATTCCCGAGAAGCAGTACGGTGCCGGAACGGTGATCGTCTGGGACCGCGGCACCTGGGATCCTGTCGGCGATCCGCGCGATGCGATGACGCAGGGCAAGCTCGTGTTCGCGCTGCATGGGGAGAAGCTGACCGGACTGTGGGAGCTGGTGCGAATCGCGAAGCCGGGCGAGCGGCAGGAACCGTGGATCCTGTTCAAGAAGCGCGACGACTGGGCGCGTCCGACCGACGAGTTCGACGTCGTCACCGCATTGCCCGACAGCGTGATCGAAAAGCCGCTCGGTCTGGCTGAGCAGCGCGAACGCCGTGCGCACGCTGAGCCCGTGCAATCCGCGAAGGCAACGAGGAAGGCGTCGTCGACGATGCCCGAAGGCGCCGTAAAGGCGTCGTTGCCCGCCACGCTCGCCCCGCAGCTCGCGGCGTTGACGAAGACGCCTCCGACCGGCGACGCCTGGTCGGTGGAGGCGAAGTTCGACGGTTACCGCATCGTCGCGAGGATCGAGAAGGGCAAGGTGCGCCTGATCACCCGCAACGGCAACGACTGGACCGACAAGCTCGGCTCTCTCGCGAAATCGGTCGAGAGCCTGGACGTGCGCGAAGGATGGCTCGATGGCGAGATCGTCGTCGCGAAGGCGTCCGGCGGCCAGGACTTCAATGCGCTGCAGAACGCGATCGATCACGCGCGCAGCGACGACATCGTCTATTTCCTGTTCGATGCGCCGTATCTGAACGGATACGACCTGCGCGCCGTGCCGCTGTCCGCACGCCGGGCTGAGCTGAAGGCGATCCTCGACGCGAAGCCGAACGAACGCGTGCGCTTTAGCGACGACTTCCCGTCCAGCCCCGCGGAGGTGCTCGAGGCGGCCTGCGCGATGAAGCTCGAGGGCGTGATCGTCAAGCGTCGCGATGCGCCTTACGTATCCGCGCGCAGCGATACGTGGTTGAAACTGAAGTGCACGTTGCGGCAGGAGTTCGTCATCGGCGGCTACACGGACCGAAGCAATTCGACGACCGAGATCGGTAACCTCTTCCTCGGCGTCTACGAGGCCGGCAAACTGCGCTATGCCGGAGCGATGGGCACCGGCTGGAATCTTTCAACGGCGCGCGAACTCAAGCAGCGGCTCAAGAAGCTGGAGATCGTGAAGTCGCCGTTCGAGATCGGTTCGACGAAGCAGAATCGCTGGTCGAAACGCATCCCCGGCACCGAGCACTGGGTCAAGCCCGTTCTGGTCGCCGAAGCATCGTTCGCCGAATGGACGCCGGAAGGCCATTTGCGGCATGCGTCCTTTCAGGGACTTCGGACAGACAAGCCGGCGAAGTCCATCGTTCGCGAACAGGCCGCCGATCTGCCGGCCGACGCGGAGAAGCCATTGACCATGACGAAACCCTCGGTGAAGGCTGCGGCTCTGAAAAAGTCCCCGGGCAAGAAAGCGTCCGCGACTGCCGCTGGCGGGAAGGCAATCGTCTCGGGCGTGCAAGTGAGCAGTCCCGAGCGCGTCATCGATGCGTCGACCGGTGAAACCAAGCTCGACCTCGTCCGCTACTACGACAGCGTCGCCGACCTGATCCTGCCGCATCTCGCCGGGCGGCCCGTGTCGCTGGTGCGTGGCCCGTCGGGCGTCGACGGCGAGTTGTTCTTCCAGAAGCACATGGAAGCGAAGATCGCCGGCGTGACGGTGCTCGACGCAGCCTTGTGGCCGGAGCATGCGGCGCTGATCGAGATCCACACGAAGGAGGCGTTGCTGTCCGCCACGCAGTTCAACACGATCGAATTCCACACCTGGAACGCGAAGGTGAAGGCGATCGACAGGCCGGACCGGATGATCTTCGATCTCGATCCCGGTGCAGGCACCAGCTGGGCGCATGTGCGGGAAGGCGCGATGCTGACGCATGCGATGCTCGACGAACTGGGGCTGGTCACGTTCCTGAAGACCAGCGGCGGCAAGGGATTGCATCTTGTAGTGCCGCTGACGCCGCGCGCCGACTGGGACACCGTCAAGGGCTTCTCGCAGGCGATCGTCCAGCATCTCGCGACGACGATTCCCGACCGCTTCGTCGCGAAGTCCGGCGGCGCCAACCGCGTCGGCAAGATCTTCGTCGACTATCTGCGCAACGGGCATGGCGCGACCACCGCGGTCGCGTTCTCGGCGCGGTCGCGGCCGGGGCTCGGCGTGTCGATGCCGGTAGCGTGGGACGATCTCGCGTCGCTGAAGTCGGGCGCGCAATGGACGGTGGCGACGGCGCGCGACTATCTGTCGTTCCGCAAAGCCGATCCGTGGGCCGGCTATGCGTCGACGCGCCAGACGCTCACGGCAGCGATGAAGCGGCTCGGCTACGCCGGTCCGAAGTGACGGATCAGCAGTCCGGACACTCGACCAGCAGATCGGCTCCGGTTTCCACATCGAAACCGCGGTCGACCACCGTGTGACCCTTGCAGGTCGCGCACGGCAGCGCCGATGCCGCCTTCAGGCCGCGCCACGATGCGTTCTGGTCGCGGCTGGGCTCGACGGCACCGGCGGCATCGGCCGGGGTGTCCGCATCCCTGTTCCAGCTTCGGCCGTTCCAGCAACTGAACGATCCGTCGGAAACGCGTCGCTCGTAGACGCCTTCCTGTGCCGGATGGACCGCGCCACTGAACCAGTCGGTGACTTCGTTTGGATCGCCATCATTTTCGGTCATCGAACTTCCTCCATCGCCGTTGCGGTTGCCATGCAGCGAAGCGTAACGCCGCATAGTCTGCCGCATTGAAAAAGGCCGACGAATCGGCCTCTCTTTTACCGCCCGATCGACTTCGACCCGGCGGATCCATGCGGCAATGTAGCCCGGATCGTTCAGGCAGCGATCTAGACAGCGCCGCTCTTCGAACGAAGTCTGCGCCGACGGCCGATCACCAGCCCGAGCGGCGCGATGGCCAGCAGGGCCACCGTCGACGGTTCCGGAATCCGCGAGGCGGCGGGAACCGCGGTCAGCTCCGTCGCGTTGCTGTATTCCGTGTCGGTGAAGCCGGTCACGAGCAGCGTGTAGGGCAGTCCGATCCCGCCATTGAACGTCGATTCGTTGACGACCACGATCAGCGTCGTGTTGATGCCGGCGATGACGTCGAAGAAGAGCGGGTCGACGCCGAAGTAGTTGCCCGACGTGCCGGCATCACCCAGCCAGTCCTGCGCCAGATTGGTCGGGTTGTAGAACGTCTGATACGCCGAGAAGAACGTGGTCGTGGCCGTCGAGTCGATGTTGATGTCGACGTACGGCGTCAGGCCGACGTTGAAGTAGTACGCGTGGTAGTGGTAAGCCACCGTCGGGTTGATCGAGCCCGGATAAGCCTCGCCACCGGACCAGTCCTGTGGAACGCCGTTGCGAGACAGGCGGCCGAGCTGGGTCGGATCGGTCGACACGAGCGATGATGTGACGGGAGTCGCGTAGGCCGTTGCCCCAGAGAGCAACGAAGTCAATATCAAGCCGCGGAACAGTGTTGCCAACTTCATGGTGATTCTCCGTTTTCGAAAATTCGGTACCGGCGGATCGCTCGCGTGATGCGCCGTTGTCGTCAGTTCAATGCGTCAGCGCGTACTGGACGGCTGCGTTGGCCATCGCGATGCCGTAGCCCGAGTCCCGATCCGTGCCGGCAGCCATCGAATCGAGGGCGGTCACGCGCATCGCGGCCTTCACCTGATCGACGGTGTAGTCCGGACGTGCCGAGCGGATCAGCGCGGCTATGCCTGCGGCATGTGGCGCTGCGGCCGACGTGCCGAAGAATGGCAGGAAGCCAGGCGTCTTGGTGCTGACGCCATCGGCGGCGGCCAGGTCAGGCTTCTGCAGCGTGCGGCCACCGCTCGTCGCGAACAGGAAGTTGCCCGCGGTGATGGCGGATCCGTCCGGGTTGTAGAAGATCTTCCGCGGACCGTCGGAACTGAACGTCTCGTTCGTGTTCGCGAAGCCCGTGAACGCCCTCACGCCGGTCTTCGCGCTGTTCCAGTAGGTCGCAGCCATCGACATCGTCTTGTCGCCGGCGTTGTGGCCGAACGTGGCCCCCGACGTGGCGATCGACAGAGCGCCGCGTTCGGTGTCGATGTGCAGGGCCCGGGCGACGCCGCTGTACTGGACGACGACCACGCGCGAACCGATCGGGAATGCCGAGCCGTTGGTGCGATACGCGATCTCGTACGGATCGCTACCGGCGCCCGTCTGGGCGTCGCCGCCGAAGCCCAGGATCGCGGTGCCGTTCGTGTTGAGGACGTAGAGGTCGTAGTCGTTCGAGCTATTACCGACCGGATCCGACCAAAACAGGTTGATGTAGGTCGTGGCGACGGTCAGCGGGTCATAGTTCTGCGTACCGGTCGCGGCGAAGTTGTGCAGACGTCCGACGCCGCTTTCGCTGGTGCTCACGACGCCGGTGACCGGTCCGCCGTCGTTGAAGTCGCCTTCCCAAGTGCCGCTCGTACCCTTGGTCAGGCTGCCGCTGTTGGCTGCGGACGAGAAATAGATGGCGCCGGCCGCCGTGACCTGGTTGATGGCCTGCTGGATGATCCCGTCCTGGAATGCAGGCTCGTCGAAGTAGCTGATGTCGTCGACGATGACCTTGCAGCCTGCGGCTGCCAACGCGATGATGTTGTCGGCAAAGCTCTGCTCGCTGTTGAACGCAGTCGCGAAGATGATGTTGGCGCCGGGCGCCATGTCGTGGACGATTTCCATCATCGCGGTGCCTTCATTTTCGCCGCTGTTGTCGGTCGGGCCTTCCTGGCCCGGCAGTACCGAGGCGCTGGCCGGCAGGTCGCCGCTGGCCTTCAGTGCGGCGACCCGCGCTGGATACGCGCTGTCCGACAGGACGCCGACGGTCACGCCCGCGCCGGTGATGCCGGCTGCGACCGCCTTGTTGGCTTCATGCGAGACATAGCCTTGCGACGTCAGTGCACCGACGTTGGTGTGCGCGCCCGACGGAGCACGGATCTTCGTCACGTCCGATCGCTCGGCGATCGACAGCACCGACGCGATCGGCAGGATGGCGTTCGTCGCGCTCCATTGCGGATGCTGGCTGATGACCTTGCCGCCGGCGCCGGTAATCGCGCTGGCAAGGCTGTCGCTGACGCTGCCGTAGATCGTGACGAACACGGTCGTCGACAGAGGTACGGTGCTGCCGTCGGCAGGCGCCGCGGCAGCCTTGTCGGTCGTCGACAGCGGCGTGATGGCGTTTCTGAACGACGCGACGCGTGAATCGCCGCCTGCCGCGAGGATGCCGAAGGCGAGGCTCGAATCGAGCTTCTTCTGTGCCGGCGTGAACGTCGTCTTGACAGTACGGATCGCGCTGATCTGCGCGGCGACTTCAGCGGACATGTCGTCCGCGAACGCGCTTGCGCTGAACGACATGGCGACTGCGACGGCCGCTGCCGAACGTGTGAATCTCTTATTCATTTAACGCCTCCGAAGGCCCGCATCGAAGCGGGTATACATTTACAGGACCATCTGAAGTGATTGAATTGCGCAATTCGGATACCACCGATTCAAACGAAACGACCTGCAGGTCGCATCCATCAATGGATCCGACCTGCCGCTGATACGGATGCCGACGAATACGGGATGCCGTTCACTTCGTCGCCTGATCCCGTCCAATCGGAGATCCTGCTGCAAGCCTCACGACCTCGGCGCCATCACTACCTCGATCCGGCCGCCACGCGCGTCACTGCATGGCGATCCCGACGCCGTCACCTAGCAATAAACAAGCCAGAGAATGAAGCCTTTTTCTTACAGGAGCTTGCAGGGATGGAATCGCACTCTCGGCATCGAGGCGTAAAGATCTCCGACAGACTGAAGGTCGGTTTCTTTTGCGTGGCTGCAGTATGAGAGGTCGCGATAGTCCCGTGTTTGCAAGGACGAGCAAATTCCGTGTATCTCAACATCGGGATTCTGCGCAGCAGAGCTTTAAAGCATATTGAAATCGGCTGCATAGAGATATTAATAATCGATTGATCAACATTCGCCTCCGAACTATATCCACGCGGGGAATCATCGCGGTATTCGATGCTGTCGTTGCGGACTTGACCGCGCGCATTTTCCGGCGAAGGAGGGACTGCCCGGACACGACTCGCGGGCCCATGCGTCGCGGCAAAAGTCCTCATCTCCATTCCGAACGACATACGAAGCTCTGTCGTCCCGACGGAGGGACTTCACCAACGAGCAATGACGTGCGAACCCATACGGAGCGGCAGGGGTTCCTCACATACGTTCGCAACGACAGACCACCCACTGTCATTCCCACGCAGACTTCACCGCATACGCCGGCAAGCTGTACGCGGGAACGCCGCTTGCGAGTCTCGCCGCAGTTCTTATCCGCAACGAATTTCCGGCTCACAAAAAACCCGGCAAGGCCGGGCTTTCACAAGTACGGTTTCGCGTCAGGCCGTCATGCCCTTGCGTCTTCGCATCGCACCCAAGACGACCAGGCCGATCGTCATCAGACCGATGACTTCGGGTTCCGGCACCGCCGCCACGATCGGTATCACCGAACCCGGACCGCCGATGGTCGTGCTGTGGAAACCGACGCTGGCGTTGTCGAAGCCGGTCGTGACGAACGCGTAATCGACGCCCGCGATCAGGTTGTACAAGAAACCCGACGTGCCGATGGTCAGCAGGTCGTCGTTGGCTATCAGCGCACCGGTCAGCGGATTCAGCGGGTCGAGCGTCGGCGAATACAGGAAATCGAACGTATCGTAGCCACCGGTCGTTAGGAACGAATACGCGCCCGACGTCGAAACGCGGAACTTGTAGGTGTCGTAGCCGACCGCAGTCCCCGTCGTCGATAGCATCGACAAGTCCTGGATCGGGCGGTCGAACGTGGCCGCGGCGGTCGTGTTCCCGGTGATCGTCGTGATCAGCGGACTCGTGACGGCCGCGCCCTCGACGACTGCCGGTGTGATCGTGCCGCCACCGCCGATCGTCGCGCTGAAGACACCCTTGTCGTTATTGGCGAAACCGGTCGTGACCAACGAATAGTTCACGCCGGGCAACAGATCGTACGAGAACCCCGACGTGCCGAACGAGAACAGGTCGTCGTTGGCAACCTTGGCGTTCGTCGTCGCCAACGTGCTGTTGAACGATGGCGAATACAGGAACGAGAGCGTGTCGTAGGTGCCGGTGGTCAGGAAACTGTAAGCACCGGCGGTGCTGACGCTGAAGTTGTACGCGTTGTAGCCGACCGCGGTGGCGACCGCCGAAAGACCCGACAGGTCTTCGGCGAGACGGTTGTAGGTAGGGGCGAACGTGGTGTCGCCGGTGTGAGTCACGACGTTTGCCTGTCCCGTGGAGGCGAACAGGCATCCGATGGCGGATGTGACGAAAAGCGTGCTGAGTTTCATGAGCGCTTCCAAAAGTCGTTATGCAAAAGAGGTCACGTGCGGACGAACGATCACCAGCCCGGCTTGGTCGGCAGCACCGGCAACGCGACGCCTAGCGACAGGCCGATCACGACCGGGTCGTGATCGGACGCGCGGTACGGCGTCGGTGTGTAGTAATCCGCTGAACAGGTCGCACACGCGGGCTGCCTGTGGTCGAGGTGGTAGTCGAGGGCCGACGGCTCGTCCGAGTCGATGTGCCACTCGATCGCCCGCTTGACCTTCGCAGACAGCACCGGCGTCGTCAACGCCTGGTCGAGCCGGCCGGACGCGGAGTCGAAGCCGTACGAGTAGCCGAACGCATCGAAGCGACCGATCTCGTCGACGTATCCGTTCGCGGTCATGCTCTCGATCGGGTCTTCCTGTGCGTACGCGTTGAAGTCGCCGACCAGGATGGCCTGCGGCGACGATCCGGCCGGGAACAGGGACGTGACGAATGCACGGGTCTGCGCGGCTTGCCGTACGCGGCTTGCGTTGAAGCAGCCCTGCAGGTCGCCCTGGTCGGCATCGAGGCCGGTTGCGCCACCGCAGCCCTTCGACTTCAGGTGATTGACGATCAGAGTGAACTGCTGACCACCGGGCACCAGGAAGGACTGCGCGAGTGGCGGACGGTTGTGGATCGGGCTCGGGTCGCTGATCGATGCACCGAGACGCGCCAGCCTGGCCGGCTTGTAGATCATGACGACCTTGATGGCGTCGGTGCCCGTACCCTCGACCGGATCGGGGACCGCGGCGTAAGTATGCGCGCCGAGCTTCGCGTTCAATGCGTCGACGAGAGCCTGCACACCGACGCTACCGTTGTTCTGCATCTCCACGATGCCGACCGCATCCGCGTCGATGGCCGCCAGTTCCTCGACGACCTTGGTGCGCTGGCGGACGAATTCGGCGAGGTTGTCCGCGCCGCGGCAGTTGCTGGCCGACGTGCTGTTGCCGACGGTGCATCCCTGGCCGGCGGCGCCGGCGGCGGTCTGGCCGTTCCTGAACGTCGTGAAGAAGTTCAGCACGTTGGCCGCTGCGACCTTGACCGTGCCGCCGACCTCGTCGGGTGTCGTCGTGCGTGCGTTGGCGCGCGTGAAGGCCGGTGCGACCGTCGGGATGATTCGCCAGCCGCCCGGATCCAGGTTGCTGCCCGTGACGAGGCCGTAGTCGACCACGCCGGTAATCGACTGCGTCGTGTCCCCGACACGCACGGTGTTCGCGTCGCCCAGGAAAGGAACCGCGTTCGGGTGCTGTACGCTCGTGCCGTCTTCGAGCACGAGGCTGCGACGCTTGTTGTCGACGCCGAGCGCGAGCGCGCTCGTCCCCGGGCGATAGCGATTGGTCGGCGTCTCGTTGCGACCCTGGGCAGACACGGTGAGCTGACCGTACTGGCCGAGGAAGTAGTTCTGGTTCACGGTCAGCGGACCGTTGATCGTGACGAGCATGTGCTCGTACTGCTCGAGGGTATCGCGCGACGCGAACGGGAACGCGATGGCGACCGGCGTAATCGTGTAGCCGGTACCGACGACCGACACGCTGCCGACGCTCGACAGCTCGGTGATCGTGTGGCTCGCGGTATCGGGATTGGTCGCCGCGCCGGTGTTGAACTCGGCGACGGTAGCCGACACGCGCACCAGGTTGCCTGGCGCGACGGTCGGCGCCGTGCTGGTGAAGACGAAGATGCCGTCCGACGTCGCGTCGTCGCCGTCGCCGAGCAGGTCTTGCATATAGAAGCCATTGTTCGTGACGCGCGTGACGACGCCTTGCGTCAGCACCGTGCGGCCCGCGTACGCGCTGGTCGATTCCGCACCCTGGATCGTGTAGATCGCGGTGATCGCACCGACCGTGACGGTCGGCGTGCAGACGGCGGTCTGGCCCTGATCGTTCGCCCAGCTCAGCGACAGCGGATAACTGCCTGCCGCGACCGAGGAAGCGACGACGATCGGCACGCTGGCGGTTCCGCCTGCAGCCGTGGCCGGCGTCAGCGCGCCGAGTGTGATGCCGGCGGGATTGCCGCTCAGCGTGACGGCATTG
>JBDTIS010000238.1:0-11551 GCA_039936235.1 Burkholderiaceae bacterium
CACACGCCGGCGGCCACGTCTGGCTGGCGCCTCAGATGCTGCATGCGAAGCTCGTGCTGTTCGACGACGTGCTCGCGCTGTCCGGGTCGGCGAACATCGACAGTCGCAGCCTGTTCCTGAATTACGAGTTGATGGTCGCGTTCCACGACCATTCGGATGTCGGGCGCTTCGCCGCCTGGTACGAGCACGAGCGGCAGACCGCGACGCGCTATGCGCCCAGGCCGGCCGGGCTGCTTGCCGACGTCGGTGAAGGCCTCGTGCTGTGGACGGGCTTCCAGCTGTGAAGTCGTAAAATCGCGACCCCGCCCTGCGTCGTCATCGAGATGACGCCACCTGCGAGCGGCCACTCGCATGGCGAGGCCAAAAAAATAATCGAGGAGTTTCAGATGGACCAGGATCCGATCGTCATCGTCGCCGGCGCACGCACGCCGATGGGCGCTTTCCAGGGTGAGCTGTCGTCGATGGCCGCGCATCAGCTCGGCGCGGTCGCGATCGGCGCCGCGCTCGAACGCGCAGGGGTCGAGCCCGACCAGGTCGACGAAGTCATCATGGGTTGCGTGCTACCGGCCGGCCAGGGTCAGGCGCCTGCCCGCCAGGCCGCGCTAGGTGCAGGGCTGCCGGTCGGCGTCGGCTGCACGACCGTCAACAAGATGTGCGGGTCGGGGATGCGCGCGGCGATGTACGCGTACGACGCGCTGAAGGCCGGCAGTGCCGACATCGTCGTCGCCGGCGGCATGGAGTCGATGACCAACGCGCCTTACCTGCTGACGAAGGCGCGCGGCGGCTACCGGATGGGACAGGGCGCGATCTACGACCACATGATGATGGACGGCCTCGAGGACGCGTACGACATCGCCCCGGACGGCACGCGCCGTTCGATGGGGACGTTCGGCGAGGACTGCGCGGCGCAGTATCGCTTCACCCGCGAAGAGCAGGACCATTTCGCGACGACGTCGGTCAGGCGCGCGCAGGCCGCAGCAGCCAACGGCACTTTCTCCGACGAGATCGTCGCGGTGACGATCAAGGGCAAGGGCGGCGATACCGCGATCGACAGCGACGAGGGTCCGCGCAAGGCGAGGCTCGACAAGATTCCGACGTTGAGGCCGGCGTTCAGGAAGGACGGCACGATCACCGCCGCTAGCTCGAGCTCGATCAACGACGGCGCCGCGGCGCTGGTGATGATGCGCGCGTCGACCGCGAAGAAGCTCGGCCTGACGCCGGTCGCGCGCGTCCTCGGCCACACGACCAATGCGAAGGAGCCGAGCCAGTTCGCGACGGCGCCGATCGGCGCGATCCAGAAGCTCTACGACAAGGTCGGCTGGACGACGGCGGACGTCGATCTGTTCGAGATCAACGAGGCTTTCGCGGTCGTTCCGATGGCCGCGATGAAGGAACACGGCATCCCGCACGAGAAGGTCAACGTGCACGGCGGCGCGTGTGCGCTCGGCCATCCGATCGGCGCATCGGGCGCGCGGATCGTGGTCGCGTTGATCAATGCGCTGAAGAAGACCGGCGGGACGAAGGGCGTGGCGTCGCTGTGCATCGGTGGGGGCGAGGCGACGGCGATGGCGGTGGAGCTGGTCTGATCGAGTTCCTCCCGCATCTCCCTCCGCCCCGAAGCGGAGGGAGTGCGCCGCTCGGTTCCAAATTGCATCCACGGAGTGAAGCCATGAAGAAGTCCCCCACCGTCCTGGTCATCGGCGCTTCGCGCGGGATCGGCCACGAGCTGGCCCGCCAGTATCGCGACGCCGGCGCCACGGTCCATGCGACCGTCCGCAAGGACGCCGATGCGACTGCGTTGAACGCCATCGGCTGCACGGTCCATCACCTCGACGTGATCGTCGCCGACGACTGGCACGCATTCGGCAAGGCGATCGCCGCGATCGGTTTCGACATCGCGATCCACAACGCCGGCGTCAGCGGGCCACGTGGCGACGGCCCTCCGACGCGCGACGAGTTCGACGACACGATGCGCGCGAACGTATGGGCCGCGATGCAGATGTCACCGCGCGTCGGTCCGCGCGTGGCGGCGGTGCACGGCAAGCTCGTCGTCGTCAGTTCCCGGCTCGGATCGATCTCGATGCGCGATAACGGAAAGTACACGGCCTACCGTGCGAGCAAGGCCGCGGTGAACTCGGTGATGAAGGACGCCGCGCTGACCTACGGCCCGCAGGGCGTGACCTGCATCGCGCTGCATCCGGGCTGGGTGCGGACCGACATGGGCGGCGGCGGCGCCGATCTCGACGTCGCCGACAGTGCGAAAGGCATCCGCAAGACCATCGAAGGGCTGTCGCGCGACGACAATGGCTGTTTCTTCAACTACGACGGCGGGACGATGCGGTGGTGATGACGGCAATGGAACTTCTCCGGCTGCCGACATGACCGTCCGCCGCATCTCCTCCCGATCCGCCTTCGAGGCCCTGGCCGGATACAGCCGCGCGATCGTCGACGACGATTACATCCATGTCTCCGGCACCACGGGCTTCGATTACGGCGCGATGACGATCGCCGACGACCTGATCGCGCAGACGCATCAGTGCTTCGCGAACATCGCCGCCGCGCTGCACGAGGCCGGCGCGTCGCTCGACGACGTCGTCCGCACGCGCTACCTGCTGGTCGACGCGGCCGACTTCGAGAAGGCCGCACCGCTCTTCGGCGACTACTTCGCCGTCGCCAGGCCGGCCGCTACCGCGATGATCGTGGGCCTCGTCGACCCGCGGATGAAGATCGAGATCGAAGTCACGGCCCGCATCCCGCGGCCGCACCGCCTGCCGTCGCACGAGGGTGGCGAATGAGCAAGGCGAGCGGCGCTTCGCAGAGAGGACTGCGCACGCCGGAACGCATGTTCCGCGTCGTGCTGTGGTTCGTCGCGGTGATCTTCGCAGGCTTCCTGATCGGGCTCGGGTCGCTGGTGGTCCGCGACCTGCCGACCGTCGACGAACGCGTGGAGCTGTCCGACTTCGTCGACCAGGCGAAGGCCGTGCCGCTCGATGCGGCGATCCGCGGCGGCGAGGAGCAGCAGCGCATCGCCGGAGAGCAGCTCGCGACGCTGGAGCTGCGGATGCAGTCGACGCGCGCGGCCTACGAGACGGCGCGCCTCGGTCTCGAGAACTGGGTCGCCACGCGGCAGAGTACGCAACGCGCCGACCAGGATCCCGAAGTCATCAAGCGGACCCACGACCTCGACGACCTAGGCATCGCCGCGCGAGTGGCGGAGGCTGCCGTCGAGAAGTCCCGAGCGCACCAGCTCGAAGTCGAACAGGCCGTCGCGGCCGATCAGCGCGGCCGCGCTGCGCTCGACGACGCGGCCCGCAGCGCCTACGCGTCGGCGGTGCGGAAGATGGAGCTGCACGTGTTCCTGATTCGTCTCGCGATCACGTTGCCGCCGCTCGCCGTCGCCGCGTGGCTGTTTGTCAGACAGCGCAAGTCGAACTGGTGGCCGTTCGTGTGGGGCTTCATCTTCTTCGCGGCGTTCACGTTCTTCGTCGAGCTCGTGCCCTATCTGCCCAGCTACGGCGGCTACGTGCGCTACCTGATCGGCATCGCCATCACGATGGCGGTCGGCCGTTACGCGATCGTCGCGATGCAGCGCTATCTCGAACGCCAGCGCGTCGCCGAGCAGCAGAGCGAGGGCGTGCGTCGGCAGTCGCTGTCGTACGAACATGCCATCAAGAGCATGAATGCCGGCGTCTGTCCGGGCTGCGAGCGCGGCTTCAAGGTGCACGAGGGTCCGGTCGACTTCTGCATGCATTGCGGGATGAAGCTGTTCGAGCATTGCCCCGTCTGCACGAGCCGGAAGAACGCGTTCTTCCATTACTGTCCGACGTGCGGCGTCGACAAGCCGGCACCGCCGGATGCGACGACCGTGACGCCGGTCGCCTGAAGGAAGCCGATGCTGCTGAGTCCTGAACAGGAAATGATCCGCGACGCGGTACGCGACTACGCGCGCGAACGGATCGCGCCGTATGCCGCGCAGTGGGATCGCGACGCTACGTTTCCGGCCGATGCGCTGAAGTGACTCGCCGCGCTCGGCTGTTACGGCGTGACCGTACCCGAGGAATGGGGCGGCGCGGGGCTCGACACGTTGTCGCTGTCGCTGATCCTAGAGGAGATCGCGGCTGCCGACGGTGCGACGTCGACGATCGTCAGCGTCAACAACTGCCCGGTCTGCAGCATGCTCGACCGCTTCGGCAGCGATGCGCAGAAGGAGCGCTGGCTCAAGCCGCTGGCGCAGGGAACGATGCTCGGCGCGTTCTGCCTGACCGAGCCGCATACCGGATCGGACGCGGCTGCGCTGCGCACCACCGCGCGTCTCGACGGCGACCACTACGTCATCGACGGCGTGAAGCAGTTCATCACTTCGGGGAAGCACGCCGACGTGGCGCTGGTGATGGCGGTCACCGACAAGGCGGCCGGCAAGAAGGGCATCAGCGCTTTCATCGTCGACACGAAGACGCCCGGCTACATCGTCGCGCGCCTCGAAGACAAGACCGGCCAGCACGCGAGCGACACGGCGCAGATCCTGTTCGACGGTTGTCGCGTCTCGGTCGACAACCGCATCGGTGACGAAGGGCAGGGCTACAGGATCGCGTTGAGCGGGCTCGAAGGCGGACGCATCGGCATCGCGTCGCAGGCGGTCGGCATGGCGCGTGCCGCATTCGAGGCCGCGCTGTCGTACGCGAAGGAGCGCGAGAGCTTCGGCCAGCCTCTGTTCGATCATCAGGCGGTCCAGTTCCGGCTCGCCGACATGGCGATGCAGGTCGAGGTCGCGCGGCAGATGATCTGGCACGCGGCCACGCTGCGCGACGCCGGACGGCCGTGCCTGAAGGAGGCCGCGATGGCCAAGCTGTTCGCGTCCGAGATGGCGGAGCGCGTCTGCAGCCACGCGATCCAGGTCTTCGGCGGCTACGGCTACGTCAACGATTTCCCGGTCGAGCGGATCTGGCGCGACGTGCGCGTCTGCCAGATCTACGAAGGAACCAGCGACATCCAGAAGATCCTGATCGCCCGCGCGCTGGCGTGAACCCCCCTGACCACGAGACGCCCGATGACCGAACCGACCCCGTATCGCCTGCACTGCATGGCCCAGTCCGGCAACGCGTACAAGGTCGCGCTGATGCTCGAGCTGGCCGGCGCCGACTGGACGCCGGTGTGGAACGACTTCTTCAACGGCGGCACGCGCGACCCGGCCTTCAAGGCGATCAACGCGATGGGCGAAGTGCCGGTGCTCGAACACGATGGCCACACGCTGACGCAGAGCGGCGTGATCCTCGACTACCTGGCGTCGACGCTCGATCGCTACGGGCCCGTCGACGACGACGAACGTCGCGAGATGTTGCGCTGGACGCTGTGGGACAACCACAAGCTGACGGCCAACATCGCGACGCTGCGCTGGATGCTGAACTACGCGCCGTCGTCCGTGGTCGTCGATCCCGCCGTGATCGCGTTCCTCCGGACACGGTCGAAGCAGGCCTTGAAGACGCTCGATGCGCATCTCGCCGATCGCCGCTACATGGTCGGCGACCGGCTGACGATCGCGGATTTCTCGCCGATCGGTTACCTCTACTTCGGCGACGAGTTCGGTCTCGACTGGGCCGACTATCCGGCAGTCCGCGCCTGGACGGAACGGATCGCGGCCGAGCCCGGCTGGAAACATCCGTACGACCTGATGCCGGGGCATCCGCTGCCTCGGAAGCTGACGTGACATGGGCCGGCTCGCGTGCTACTTCCTGATGATGGCGCGGGCCGATCGGCTCGCGAACCATCGGCTCCACGCGGCCTGCGTCCAATTGACCGATCCCGAGTGAGCGGCGCCGCGCACGAGCTTCTTCCCGAGCGTCGCGTCGACGTCTAACCACGTCCTGATCGTCGACCGGTACTACCTCGACGCGTTCGAGGAAGGCGGCCGTGGCGCGGCGCGTGGCTGTATGCCGAGAACGACAAGTTCTGGGGGGCCGACGCCCCGAAGGACTGGTTCGCGCGCTATCGCAAGAACGGCGCACCCGCCGAGTCCATCGCAGCGCCGCCGATCGGCGATGACGGGCACTCGCTGTTCGTCTGCGGTGGGGACCTTTGGCATCCCGAAGTGCTGCGCTTCCTGGACGCCATGCGGCGCAGGAGGCGGGCCGTTGACGGACACCCCTCCCGGCTCGCCGAATTCCTCCTGCACGACGACCGGGTCGTAAGTCAGTGGCGGTGACGTGCCGACAGGGTTACGATCGGTAATCACCTGCTGATTTCCGTAGAACCGACCCCTCCATGATGAACAGCCTCGACCCCGCTCAGATCGTCGCGCTCGCCGCGGCTCTCGGCTGGGCGAGCGGCATCCGGCTGTATCTCGTTCTGTTCATCGTCGGCGCGGTCGATCGCGCCGGCTGGATCGCGATGCCCGAAGGCCTGCACGTGCTGTCGCACCCGCTCGTGCTCGCCGCGTCGGGGATGATGGTCCTCGTCGAGTTCTTCGCCGACAAGATCCCATGGGTAGACAGCATCTGGGACACGGTTCACACGTTCATCCGCGTGCCGGCGGGCGCGTTGCTGGCCGCGTCGGCGGTCGGTGCGCTGGACGCGCACGGCGGCGCGGTCGGCACGCTCGTCGCGGCGATCCTAGGCGGCTCGCTGGCCGCCGGTGCGCACCTGACCAAGAGCAGCGCGCGGGCGCTCGCGAACACGTCGCCCGAGCCGTTCAGCAACATCGGCCTGTCGCTCGGCGAAGACCTGCTGGTCCCCGGCGGGCTGTTTCTCGCGTTCCTGCATCCGCTGCTGTTCTTCTTGCTCCTCGTCGCGGTCATCGCGATGGCCGCCTGGCTGGTGCCGAAGATCTGGCGTTTCATCAGACGCGTCGTGGGCCACACGCCGCAGGTGGCGCCGCAGTCCCTTCGATGAGCGGCGGGCCGCGGGTCGTCTTCTGCGCGTTCGGCGGCAAGGCCGAGCCGTGGCTGCGCGCGTTGCGCGACGCGATGCCTTCGGCGTTCGTCGAGCAATGGGTCGAAGGCCGGCCGATCGAGCCGTCCGACTACGCGATCGTCTGGTCACCGCCCGACGCGTTCTATGCGACGCAGCCGAGGCTCAAGGCGCTGTTCAATCTCGGCGCCGGGGTCGACGCGCTGTTGCACTCGTCCGCCCTGCCTGCCGCCGTGCCGGTCGTGCGACTGGAAGACGCCGGCATGGCGCCGCTGATGGCCGAGTACGTCGTCCACGCGGCGATCCGGCATGTCCGCGCGTTCGACCGGATGGACAGCGACCGGCGTGCGGGCCGGTGGGTGCCGCGCAAGCCGACCGAGCGCAGCGACTATCCGGTCGGCGTGATGGGGGCGGGGGCCCTCGGGATCCCGGTCGCCGAAGCGCTGCTCGCGTGCGGCCTGCCGGTGTCGCTGTGGTCGCGATCCGCCAAGACGGTACCTGGCGTTACCTCGTTCAGCGGAGCCGATGGGCTGGATGCGTTCGCCGAGGCGACCCGCATCCTCGTCTGTCTGCTGCCGCTCACACCGGATACCGAGAACATCATCGATGCCCGTCTGCTCGGTCGGCTGATGCCGCAGGCCTACGTGATCAACGTCGCGCGGGGTCGTCATCTCGTCGACGACGACCTGCTGGCCGCAATCGCCGACGGGCATGTCGCGGGCGCGACGCTCGACGTGTTCCGCGAGGAGCCGCTGCCCGAGAGCCATCCGTTCTGGGGCGAGTCGCGAATCGCGATCACGGCGCACTGCTCGGCGCTGACACAGCGCAAGGCGACGATCGAGCAGATCGTCGCGAAGATTGCCGCGCTGGAGCGCGGCGAAGCGGTGTCCGGCCTGGTCGATCGCCGCCGCGGCTATTGACCCTTCTTCGTCAGCGATCCCGACTTGTGCGCCGCCTCGGCGCCGGTCCGGTCGCTCTTGACCACATACTCCGGGTTGTCACTGGACGCCGCCACGTGATGACCCTCGATGTCGATGGGCGTCGTGATCTTTCGTTCGACCTTGCCGGCGATCGTCCCCTGTGACGATTTCCAAGTGACCTTGTCGCCCTTCTTCAGATCTGCTGCCATCGTGTCCTCCGTTGAAGAATCATGGAACCCCCGTGCCGGGCACGCGCGATGACGAGCGCTGCTCGCATCCCGCGCGACGCCGACCCGATCGCATCGCCCTGCATCTCGATCTGCAGGATGGATCCGGTGGCGGGGTCGGTCGCGGATCGGGCGGCGGGCGGCCTGTGCGTCGGTTGCCTGCGGACCCTCGACGAGATCGTCGAATGGGGAACCGCGTCCGACGATCGCAAGCGCTTGATCCTGCAGGCGATCGCGCAGCGCGGTCCGGCGTGAGCGGCCCGTCATGGCAGCGTCGCGTCCTTTGCCGGCTCGTCGATCGACACCCGGTTGTGCTCGGTGCGAAAGCGTTTAGACATCGCGTACGCCTGGTTGCGTACCCGCATCACGGATCCGAGCGGCCGATGTGCGGCGATGCCGTGCCAGAGGCTGAACGCGAGCTTGTCGTCGACGACGGCCGAGCGCGCCGGCGTCCACGCCGGCTGCGACGCGGCGACGAGCCTGGCGACCGCGACGCAGGGGCTCTCGTCCTGGGGCTACGCGACCGATGCATCCTCGACCGGCATCTTGTCGAGGTGCGTGCACAGCTAGGCCGTCCGGCTTGTCGTCCAGGTCGACCCTGGCGCCGGTGAGGGACCTGAGGCCGGCCGACAACGACGTGACCGACAGCTTCGCGCTGTAGTCGCTGTACCGTATCCGGCCCTGCGTGGAGTACGTCTCGCCGAGGACGTTGGTCTTCGGGTGGCCACCTAGCGCTAGCAGCGCCGCGCTCTTGCCGCCGAGCGCCGTCGATTCCCTTGACCTTGATCGACAGGCCGCGCGGCGTCGAGACGTTGTCGTCGAGCGGATCATCCGGCCGTTCGGTCGATGACGGAAGGTCTACCATGTTCCCGATAGGTTGAAATGGCGCCGCTGCGCTGGCGTGGCGGGTCGAGCGTGCAGATGGCGTAGCAGTCGCGAATCGTGGTGCGTATTCGCGGTCGAAACGAGCGGACGAGCTGCCACCTTCAACCTGCCTTCCATCCGATAATCGCGCGCTCGCGTCCTACACGGGCTTGGTTCGATGAAGACCCTCGACTGGTATTTCGATTTCATCTCACCGTATTCGTATCTGCAGAATGCGGTGCTCGGCCGCATCGCGACGCGGGTCGACATCCGCCGCCGGCCGGTGCTTTTCGGCGGCATCCTCGGTCACTGGGGTCAGCTCGGCCCGGCCGAGATCGTCCCGAAGCGCGCGTGGACGTTCCTGCATTGCACGTGGCTCGCCGCCCGTCACGGCGTCCCGCTGACGATGCCGACGATGCACCCCTTCAATCCACTGCCGTTGCTGCGGCTGTCGCACGCGCTCGGCAACACGGCCGACGTCGTCGATCGGCTGTTCGCGTTCGTGTGGATAGACGGTCACGTGCCTACCGATCGCGACGCATGGACCGATCTGCTGGCCGAACTGGCCGTCGACGAAAGGGCTACGCAGACGCCGGAGGTCAAGGAAGCGCTGCGCGTTGCCGGTACCGACGCGGTCGCGGCGAACGTGTTCGGCGTGCCCGCCGCGGTTGTCGACGGCCACGTCTTCTGGGGCTTAGACGCGACCGACATGCTGATCGACTATCTGAACGACGCGCCGCTCTTCACCGGCGCCGCGATGCAGGCCGCGCGCGACCTGCCGGTCGGACCGATGCGCCCTCGACGCGCACGCGCGGCCGCATGAGCGGACCTGACGAAGAGCAGACGATGACGCCGATCACGTTTCCGGCCGGCATGCAGGTGTTCGAGCGCGGCTGGCTGTCGTCGAACTGCGTCCTGTTCGAGGACGACACGGGCGCCACGCTGATCGACTCGGGTTACGTCAGTCACGCCGACCAGACCGTCGCGCTCGTCGCCCACGCGCTCGAGCGCCATCGTGTGCCGCGTCTGCGGCGCGTCATCAACACCCATCTGCATTCCGATCATTGTGGCGGCAACGCCATGCTCGCGCGGCGGCTGCGCTGCGAAGTCGTGATCCCCGAAGGCAACACGTTCGGCGTGCGCAACTGGGACCAGCGCTTCCTGTCGTTTGTCGCGACCGGCCAGCATTGCGAGCGCTTCGACTTCACCGACACGGTCTCGGCCGGCGACGTGCTGACGCTCGGCGGTCTCGAGTGGGAGGCGCTCGCCGCGCCGGGTCACGACGTCGACTCGGTGATGTTCCACTGCGAGGACGAAGGGATCCTGATCTCGGGCGACGCGATCTGGGAAGACGGCTGCGGCGCGATGTTCCCCACGGCCAACCCCAAGACGCTGGGAGAGGACTTCGCGGCCGCGTTCGAGACGCTCGAATTGGTCGAGTCGATCGACGCGCGCGTGATCGTGCCGGGCCACGGCCGCCCGTTCACCGACGTCGACGGCGCGCTCGACCGGGCTCGCAGCCGGCTGCGCAGACTGTCGGCCGACCACGGACGCAATGGCCGTCAAGTCGCGAAGGTCCTGCTGAAGTACCGGCTGCTCGACGAACGCCGCATGTCGGTCGCGACGGTGCATGCGATGTTTCGCGATGTTCCCACGATCGCACACGCGAACCGCGATATCCGCTTGCCACCGTCGGTACTGGCCGATCGCACGATGGAAGATCTGGTCCGGGTCGGCGCCGCGCGGCGCGAGGGCGACTGGCTGGTCGACGCTTGATGGACGCATGATCGACTTCGGGGCGGTGCGATAATTCGCGCTCGCTCGTCGCACGGGTTCTCCATGATATGCATCCTTCGTCCGGCCTTCGGCGCCATCGCTGCGGCGTTGCTCGCGACCGCCGCGTTCGCGCATCACGCGTGGAACGAGGTCGACACGACGACGACGTTCACGCTGACCGGTACCGTCAAGTCGCTGAAGTGGGAGAACCCGCATTCGAGCCTGGTGCTCACGGTGGCGAGCGACGGCGCCACGGTCGACTGGACCGTGCAGATGAGTGGCCTCGCGCGGATGGAAAGCCACGGCATCGGTCGCGGTGACGTCGCGGTCGGCAAGGTTCTGACCATCGTCGCTTCGCCGGCGCGCGACGAAGCTCAAGTCGTGCGCGCCAACCACATCCGGAGCGATGGCAAGGACCATGTCTTGTATTGATCCCCGCTTCGTCGCACGAGGCGTCCTTCACTTCATCGCGCGTCACGCGGTTCCTTCGTGATCGCCGGCAGCCCGGCGGTCGCGCTCGGCGACGCGATCGCACGCAGTCCGCTCGGTACCGCGCTGCGCGAGTCGGTCTGGCTGTATCCGACCGTCGAGACGATCCACATCGTCGGCTTAGCGCTGCTGTTCGGCTCGATCGTCGTCGCCGACCTGCGGTTGCTCGGGCTGCGCCGCAACGTCGCGCTCGGCCCGTTGATGTCCCTCGTGCTGCCGACGTCGCTGGCGAGTCTGCTGCTGGTGATCCCGACCGGGCTGCTGCTGTTCGCGGCGCACGCCAACGACCTGATCGGCAATACGGCCTTCGTCGTCAAGATGTGCCTGCTGTTCGCGGCCGCGATCAACGCGCTGATGTTCCATGCGGGACGG
>JBDTIS010000239.1:0-3488 GCA_039936235.1 Burkholderiaceae bacterium
ACTGATTACTTGGCGCGAAACGTGATGCGGGCTCTCGACAGATCGTACGGAGAGACCTCGACGGTCACCTTGTCGCCCGGCAGGATGCGGATGTAGTGCAGGCGCATCTTTCCCGAGATGTGTCCGAGCACCACGTGCCCGTTCTCCAGCTTCACGCGAAATGTCGCGTTGGGCAGATTCTCGAGAATCTCGCCCTGCATCTGGATGACATCGTCCTTCGACATGTATTCCTTGTTTTATGAGGTCCGCTCGTCCGGGTATGCGCTGGTTCAGCGCGCCGGCAAGCCACCCTTGAAATTGGCCTTCTTCAACAGCGACTCGTACTGGTGGGTCATGATGTAAGCCTGCACCTGCGACATGAAGTCCATGGTGACGACCACGATGATCAGCAGCGAGGTTCCACCGAAGTAGAACGGCACGTTCTTCCACAACACCAGAAATTCTGGCAACAGACAAACCAGCGTGATGTAGACCGCACCCGCCAGCGTGAGGCGCATCAGGATCTTGTCGATGTAGCGCGCGGTCTGCTCACCCGGGCGAATGCCCGGCACGAACGCGCCGCTCTTCTTCAGGTTGTCCGCCGTCTCCTTGCTGTTGAACACGAGCGCCGTGTAGAAGAAGCAAAAGAAGATGATGGCGGCCGCATACAGCAATACGTAGACCGGCTGGCCCGGTGCCAAGGCACCGGCGACGTCCTTGAGCCAGCGCATGCTCTCGCTCGAGCTGAACCAGCTCGTGATCGTGGCGGGCAGCAGGATGATCGACGACGCGAAGATCGGCGGAATCACGCCCGACATGTTCAGCTTCAGCGGCAGATGGGAACTCTGGCCCCCGTAGACCTTGTTGCCCACCTGGCGCTTCGCATAGTTGACCAGGATCTTCCGCTGGCCGCGCTCCACGAACACCACGAATGCCGTCACCGCGATCGCGACCAAGCCGATGATCAGTACGGTCAGAATACTCATCGCACCGGTGTTGACGAGCTCGAACAGGTTCGCAAGAGCGTGTGGCAGACCCGCGGCGATGCCTGCGAAGATGATGATCGAGATGCCGTTGCCGAGCCCACGCTCGGTGATCTGTTCGCCGAGCCACATCAGGAACATCGTGCCCGTCAGCAGGCAGATCACGGTCGTGATGCGGAACATGAAGCCCGGATCCAGGACCAGTCCGGCCTGCGACTCCAGCGCGATCGAGATGCTCAGCGCCTGGAACGTCCCCAGCAACAACGTACCGTAACGCGTGTACTGCGTGATCTTCCGGCGGCCGGACTCGCCTTCCTTCTTGATCGCCTCGAGTTGCGGCGAAACCACCGTCAGCAACTGCATGATGATCGACGCCGAGATATACGGCATGATCCCCAGCGCGAAGATCGAGAAGCGCGACAGCGCGCCGCCCGAAAACATGTTCAGCATCCCGAGGATGCCGCCTTGCTGGCTCTGAAAGAACTTCGCCAGTTCGGTCGGATCGATACCCGGCACCGGAATGTGCGCTCCGATGCGATAGACGACCAGCGCCCCGAGCAGGAAGATCAGGCGACGCTTGAGGTCACCATACTTTCCGGTCTTGCCTGGAGTCGCGCGGTTCGATGCGGTCGTGGTCGCCACGGGCTATGTCCTGGATGGATCTCTGTGAAAAAGCTCAGGCTGCGGCGGCAGCGCGTGCTTCCTTCGACGGCAGCTTTCGCACGACCGGAGCGACCACGATGTCCGCGACACTACCGCCGGCCGCTTCGATCGCCGCCTTCGCACCTTTGGTCACGGCGACGCCGTCCAGAGAGATCTTGCGGGTGATCGCACCGGACAGGATGACCTTGGCCGAGCGATGAAGGTCCGACATGAGGCCGGCCTGCTTCAATGCAAGCAGGTCGATCTGGTCGACCGGCAGCTTCTCCAGGTCCGACAGACGCACCTCGGCAACAAAGCGAGCCGTCAGCGACCTGAATCCGCGCTTCGGCAGGCGACGTTGCAGCGGCATCTGGCCGCCTTCGAATCCGACCTTGTGAAAGCCGCCCGAACGCGACTTCTGGCCCTTGTGTCCGCGACCGGCGGTCTTGCCGAGGCCCGAACCGATGCCGCGACCGACGCGGCGCTTGGCGTGCTTGGCGCCTTCAGCAGGCTTGATGGTGTTCAGTTTCATTTGCAGCTTTCGTTGACTTCGGCGACGGAGGCGAGCGGACGAATCCGGCTCAAACCACCTTCACGAGGTACGAGACCTTGTTGATCATGCCGCGAACCGACGGCGTATCTTCCAGCGTGCTCACGCTGTTCATGCGGCGCAAGCCGAGGCCGCGCACCGTAGCGCGATGCGACTCGCGTGTTCCGGCGACGCTCTTAAAGAGCGTGACGGTGACGGTCTTGCCTTCCGGCGTCGCTTCGGCCGACTTTGCTTTGGTCGTCATGGCAATGTTCCTGTGGCCGCTCAGGCGGTAATTTCTTCGACGGACTTGCCGCGCTTGGCAGCGATCTCGGCCGGGGTCGTCATGGTCTGCAGGCCGTTCAGCGTGGCGCGGACCAGGTTGTACGGGTTCGTCGAGCCGAGGCTCTTCGCAACGACGTTGGTCACGCCGATCGCTTCGAAGATCGCGCGCATCGGACCGCCTGCGATCACACCGGTGCCGTCCTTGGCCGGCGTCATCAGGACCGTCGATGCGCCGTGCTTGCCGGTGACCGTGTGCTGCAGCGTGTTGCCCTTCAGCGAGACCTTGAACATCTTCCGGCGCGCTTCTTCCATCGCCTTCTGGACTGCGACCGGCACTTCACGCGCCTTGCCCTTGCCCATGCCGATGCGTCCGTCGCCGTCGCCGACCACTGCGAGTGCAGCGAAGCCGAGAATGCGGCCGCCCTTGACGACCTTGGTGACGCGATTGACCGCGATCATCTTCTCGCGCATGCCGTCGTCGCGTTCCTCGCCGATCGGGGTCTTAGCTTGAATACGTGCCATTTGCTTTCCTATCGCTGGCGACAGCCGGCGCTGAACATGTCATCCCGGCGCAGGCCGGAACCCAATTGATCTTTAGAACTTCAACCCGGCTTCGCGAGCCGCATCGGCCAAAGCCTTGACGCGACCGTGGTAGCGGAAACCGCCGCGATCGAATGCAACCGTCTCGATGCCCGCTTCCTTCGCCTTCTCGGCGACGCGCTTGCCGACCGCAGCAGCGGCACTGATGTTGCCGCCCTTGCCGCTCTTGTCGATCAATTCCTTGCGCATGTCGGCTTCCACCGTCGACGCGCTGGCCAGCACGCGCTGCCCGTCGCCCGAAACGATCGTAGCGTAGATATGCTGGTTCGTGCGATGCACGGCCAGACGCGTGACGCCCAATTCGGCGATCTTCAGGCGGGTCTGACGTGACCTGCGCAGTCGCGATGCTTTCTTGTCCATGGCCATTCTTTCTCTGCTTGTCCGTAACGATTCGGTCGGGTGCGGCGGATCGTTCTCCGCCGCGCGTGCCGGCTTTACTTCTTCTTCGTTTCCTTGATGACGACCTTCTC
>JBDTIS010000240.1:0-3639 GCA_039936235.1 Burkholderiaceae bacterium
TGCGGACGGTCGAGGTCGGCTACAGCGGCAGCCTGCGCACGAAGGTGCCGCGCGAGTCGCTGATGCTGACCGACGACGAAAACATCATCGACGTGCAGATGGCCGTGCAGTATCGCCTCAAGGACGCACCCGAGTACCTGTTCAACAACAGCCGTCCCGACGATGCCGTCAAGCAGTCGGCCGAGACGGCGATCCGCGAGGTCGTCGGCCGCAGCAAGATGGACTTCGTGCTCTACGAAGGGCGCGAGCAGGTGGCCATCCAGGCGCAGACGCTGGCGCAGCAGATCCTCGATCGCTACAAGACCGGCATCCTGATCTCGAGCATCACGATCCAGAACGCGCAGCCGCCGGAGCAGGTTCAGGCCGCGTTCGACGACGCGGTGAAGGCCGGCCAGGATCGAGAGCGCGCCAAGAACGAAGGGCAGGCCTACGCCAACGACGTGATCCCGCGCGCACGCGGCAATGCGTCGCGGCTGCTGCAGGAGGCCGACGGCTACAAGCAGCGCGTGATCGCGCAGTCCGAAGGTGACGCCAGCCGCTTCGGCCAGGTGGTCGCCGAATACGCGAAGGCGCCGGTGGTGACGCGTCAACGCATGTACATCGATACGATGCAGGAGATCTACTCGAATGCGGTCAAGGTGATGGTCGACTCCCGCTCAGGCGGCAACCTGCTGATGCTGCCGCTGGACAAGCTGCTGCAGCAGGCCTCGCAGGACAGCGCGCGCGCAGCCGCACTGCAATCGAATGTCTCCGCCTCGTCGCCGCCGGGTACCAGCGGCACGACGCCCGCCGTGATCCCCGGCAGCGACGTCGATCCGCGTTCGCGCGACGGCTTGCGCAACCGCGACCGGGACGTCCGATGATCAATCGCATCGTAGTCATCGTGCTCGGCATCCTCATCGCGTTGATGATCCTGTCGTCGACGTTCTATGTCGTCGATCAGCGTCGCTATGCGATCCTGTTCGCGTTCGGCGAAATCAAGGACGTGATCCACGAGCCGGGCCTGCACTTCAAGCTGCCGCCGCCGTTCCAGAACGTCGTGTTCCTCGACAAGCGCACCCTGACGATCGATACGCCGGAAGCCGAGCGTTTCATCACGTCCGAGAAGCGCAACATCCTGGTCGACACCTTCGTCAAGTGGCGCATCGTCGACCCGAAGCAGTACTACATCAGCATCGGCGCCGACATGGATCGCGCAGTGATCCGCATGGGCCAGATCATCAAGGCCGCGCTGAACGAAGAGATCACGAAGCGCACGACGCACGAGGTCGTCTCCGGCGAGCGTGAACAGGTGATGGCCGCCATCAAGCAGAAGGTCGCCGACGAAGCGAAGCAGATCGGCGTCGAGATCGTCGACGTGCGGTTGAAGCGCGTCGACCTGCTACCCGAGATCAGCGCGTCGATCTACAGCCGGATGGAGGCCGAGCGTCATCGCGTGGCCAACGAGTTGCGTTCGACCGGCGCCGCGGAGTCCGAGAAGATCAGGGCCGATGCCGACCGCCAGAAGGAAATCATCATCGCGGAGGCGTATCGCGATGCCGAGCGGACCAAGGGTGAAGGCGACGCCAAGGCATCGACGATCTATGCGCAAGCCTTCGGTGCCAATCCCGAGTTCTACGCGTTCTATCGCAGCCTTGACGCCTATCGCAAGAGCTTCCGCGGCAAGGGCGATCTGTTCGTCGTCGATCCGTCGACCGAATTCTTCAAGTATCTGCAGAGCCCCGATGGCACGTCGGCGCCGGCGGGTCACAAACGCTGAAGGGCTGCGAAGCGCGTGGCCGACGTCGCTACGTCGTTCGTCATCGCCTTCGGTCTGGTGTTGATCATCGAGGGCATCGTGCCGCTGATCATGCCGTCGTTGTGGAAGGACACATTTCGGCGCATCACGTCGATGGAGGACGGCCAGCTGCGATTCATCGGGCTGATGGCGGTCGTCTCCGGCGTGATGGTCTTGCTCGCGATGCACGCATTCTGAACGTCGGTCGCGTCACATCCGTACCCCCGTCCTCATCTGACCGTATCCGCCATGCCCGCCTGGTCGCTGCCTGAAGCGATAGCCGACATCCTGCCTGCCGAGGCGCGCCGCATCGAAACGCTGCGGCGGTCCCTGCTCGACCTGTTCGGCGGGTTCGGCTACGAGCTCGTGATGCCGCCGATGCTCGAATACGTCGAGTCGCTGCTGTCCGGCACCGGTCGCGACCTCGACCTGCAAATGTTCAAGCTGGTCGACCAGATGTCCGGCCGTACGATGGGCCTACGCGCCGACATCACGCCGCAGGTCGCGCGGATCGATGCGCACATGCTGAACCGCCCCGGCGTGACGCGTCTGTGCTACGCGGGCAGCGTCCTGTACACGCGGCCGCGGTCGCTGACCGGCACCCGCGAGCCCTTCGTCGTCGGTGCGGAGCTCTACGGGCATGCGGGAATCGAGGCCGACTTCGAGATCCAGGAGTTGTTGCTCGCCACGCTCGCGGCTGCCGGCGTCGGCCGGGCACGGCTCGATCTCGGCCATGCCGAGATCCTGCGCGCCATCCTGGCCGCCGATCCACGCGGCTTCATGATGGCCGACCGCGTCTATCCGCTGCTGCAGAGCAAGGCGCGCGACGGGCTGGCCGATCTCGCGGGCGACGTGTCGACGGCGACCGTCGACGCGCTGCTGGCGCTGAGCGATCTGCACGGTGGCATCGAGACGCTGTGGCAGGCCCGGGAACGGCTGCCGACGCTGCCGCGGATCATCGCGGCGCTCGACGTCCTCGAACGTCTCGCGGGTGCGCTCGATCCGTCCCGCGTGTCGATCGACCTGGCGGACATGCGCGGCTATCACTATCACAGCGGCACGATGTTCGCGGCCTACTGCGACGGACTTCCCAATGCGATCGCGCAGGGCGGGCGCTACGACGAGGTCGGCCTGTCGTTCGGCCGCTCGCGACCGGCCACGGGATTCAGTCTCGACCTGCGCGAGCTCGCGCGGATCGCCGTCGTCGACGTCGCGTGCGATCCGATCATCGCGCCGTGGGGCGACGACGCGGCGGTTCGCGCGGCGATGGCGCGGTTGCGCGCCGACGGCGAGGTCGTCGTCCAGCAGCTGGCGCCCGGTGAAGCCCACCCCGACGCCCCGCGGCGCCTCGTCGTACGTGGCGGCGCCTGGATCGTCGAGACTTCGTCGTCGATGATCGCAAGTGACTGACGCCCTCATCCCTACTTTTCGGTCCTTATCATGAGCAAGAACGTCGTCGTCATCGGAACGCAATGGGGGGACGAAGGCAAAGGCAAGGTCGTCGACTGGCTGACCGATCATGCCCACGCCGTGGTCCGTTTTCAGGGCGGCCACAACGCCGGGCATACGCTGATCGTCGGTGGCAAGAAGACCGTGTTGCGGCTGATCCCGTCGGGCATCATGCGGCCCGACACGCCGTGCTTCATCGGTAACGGCGTGGTCCTGTCTCCCGAGGCGCTGCTCAAGGAGATCGACGAACTGCAGGCCGCCGGCATCGATGTCGCGGCGCGCCTGTCGATCAGCGAGGCCTGCCCGCTGATCCTCGCGTACCACGTCGCGATCGACCAGGGCCGCGAAGCGAAGAAGGGCGAAGCGAAGATCGGCACGACCGGTCGCGGCATCGGACCCGCGTACGAAGACAA
>JBDTIS010000241.1:0-8446 GCA_039936235.1 Burkholderiaceae bacterium
CCGGTGATCGCGAAGGACCTTGCCGAGAACCCGATCGCGCTGAAGCTGGCGCTCACATCGTATCTCGTGAGCCTGGCGGTTTTCATCCCCATCAGCGGCTGGATGGCCGACCGCTACGGGTCGCGCACCGTCTTCCGATCGGCGATCGCGGTGTTCGTGCTCGGCTCGCTCGCCTGCGGTTTCTCGCGCTCGCTCGGAGACTTCGTCGTCGCGCGCTTCATCCAGGGGATGGGCGGCGCGATGATGGTTCCGGTCGGCCGGCTCGTACTGTTGAAGAGCGTCGAGAAGCGTGAGCTGGTCAAGGTGCTGTCGTACCTGACGATGCCCGCGCTGTTCGGCCCGATCCTCGGGCCGCCGCTCGGCGGCTTCATCAGCACCTACTTCGACTGGACCTGGATCTTCTTCATCAACGTCCCGATCGGCATCGTCGGCTGGACGCTGGCGGGCCGCTACGTGCCGCAGATCGTCGAGACCCAGCGCACGCGGCTCGACTGGCTCGGCTTCCTGCTGTCCGGCATCGGCCTGTCGGCGCTGACGCTCGGCGCAGCGACGATCGGCCAGCATCTGCTGCGGCCGGCCGGGACCGTGACCTGCATCGTCGGCGGCATCGTCTCGCTGGTCTTGTACGTGCGCCACGCGCGTCGCTTCGAGCGCGAGGGTCGAACGGCCGTGCTCGACTTCAGCTTCCTGCGCGTGAAGACCTACTTCGCCGGCGTCGTCGCCGGGTCTCTGTTCCGCATCGGTGTCGGATCGACGCCGTTCCTGCTGCCGCTGATGCTGCAACTCGGCTTCGGTTTCACCGCGCTGCAATCGGGACTGCTGACCTGCTCGTCGGCCGCGGCCGCGATGTTCATGAAGACGCTCGCGACGCGGATCCTCAGGCGCTGGGGGTTCCGCACGGTGCTGGCCGCCAACGCGCTGGTCGCGTCGGGCACGATCATCGGCTACGGCGCGTTCTCGTCGACGACCCCGATCGCGTGGATGCTCGGGTTGCTGCTGTTCGGCGGCTTCTTCCGCTCGCTGCAGTTCACGTCGCTGAACGCGCTGTCGTATGCGGACATCGACAAGCGCGACATGGGTCGTGCGCTGGGGCTCGCGAACGTCGCGCAGCAGATGTCGCTGTCGACCGGTGTGACGCTCGGCGCCGCCGCACTCGAGGCGATGGCCGCGGTGTCGCACCGTACCGACGTCGTGGCGAACGATTTCCGCGTCGCGTTCCTCGTCGTGGGCCTCGTGTCCGCGTCGTCGTTCTGGCTGCTCCTGCGGTTGCCGACCGACGCGGGCGCGGAAGTGTCGGGCCGGCAGATCATCCAGGCCGATCCGCCGCTTGAGCCCGAAGACACGCAGAATCCTGCGCCGACCATTGCGCGCTGACGCGGTGGCCGCGTTCGAGGAGTCCACGTCAGCCGGGCGGTCCATCGGTCGGTCGCGACCAGCCGCTGCCGTAGTCGACATCGCGTCGCTGGCGGTCGTCGGTCAGCATCTTCTCGAGTTCGTCGCGACCGCTGCGCGCGCGCGCGACCAGCTTCTGCTCGTCACGGAACTCCGGCAGCATCTCCTCGAGCATGGCGATGGTCGAGCGCCGGAAACGGTCCGCGATGCGCCGCCCTTCGAACGGCCGGATGCCCATCACTTCGAGTGCCGAGCGCGCCGTGCGCAGCGCGGACTCGAAGGTCTCGCGCTCGACGTTCCGGATGCCGAGTTCGCGCAACTCCAGCCAGTGCCGCACGTTGCGCGCTCGCGCGAGGATCTTCAGGTTCGGGAAGGATTCGGTCGCGGCACGCGCGAGCTGCATGCTGTCGTCGACGTCGTCGATCGCGATCACCAGCAGCGCCGCGTCGCGCACGCCCGCGGCCTGGAGCAGGTCGAGCCGCGTCGCGTCGCCGTAGAACACCTTCGTGCCGAAGCGGCGCAGCAGCTCGATCTGATCCGGGTCGTGTTCGATCACGATCACCGGATAACCGGAGCCGTTCAGCATCCGCGCGACGATCTGCCCGTAGCGGCCGAAGCCGGCGATGATCACAGGCGCGCGTTCGTCGATCACGTCCGCATCGCGCTCCTTTCGTGCGATCCGGGCGGCGAGTCGATCGGCCACGATCAGCACCAGCGGCGTCGCGGCCATCGAGATGCCGACGGCCGCCGTCAGCAGCGGAACCCACTGGCCTTCGAGCACGTGCGATGCGGATGCGACGCTGAACACGACGAACGCGAACTCGCCGCCCTGGCCGAGCAGTGCGCCGAACGCGAGGCGTTGCTTGCGTGGCACGCCGAGCGGCTTCGCGAGCGCGACCAGTACGGAGAACTTGATTGCGATCAGCCCGATCACGAGGATCAGAAGGAGGATGGGGCTGGCCCACACCTCGCCGAAGTCGATCGACATCCCGACGCCGATGAAGAACAGTCCGAGCAGCAGGCCCTTGAACGGCTCGATGTCGGTCTCGAGCGCACGGCGGTATTCGGAGCTGGCCAGCAGCACGCCGGCGATGAACGCGCCGAGCGCCATCGACAGCCCTGCGAAGCTCATCAGCTGGGCGATGCCGACGACCAGCAGCAGCGCGAATGCGGTGAAGACCTCGCGGACGTCGGCCTTCGCGACGATCCGCAGCACCGGCTTGACGAGGTAGCGGCCGGCGACGATCACCGACGTGATCGCGGCGATCGCGATCAAGGCCTTCTGCCAGACCGGCTGGTCCGACGCGGCGTGCCGGCCCATCCCCATCATCTGCGCGACCAGCGGAACCACGGCGATCAGCGGAATGGCCGCGATGTCCTGGAACAGGAGGATCGCGAAACCGGTCTTGCCGGCCGGCGTCGCGGTCATGTTGCGCTCGCCGATGACCTGCAGGCCGATCGCAGTCGACGACATCGCGAGCGCGAATCCGGCGATCAACGCGGACGGCCACGCGAGGCCGAGCGCGATCAGGCCGAGCGACAGCAGCGTGCCGGTGATCCCGAGTTGCGCGCTGCCGCCGACGAAGACAGCGCCGCGCAGCTTCCACAGTTCCTCGAGGTCGAGTTCGAGGCCGATCAGGAACAACATCAGCACGACGCCGAACTCGGACACCTGCCCGATGCTCTCGACATCCGAGATCAGCGCGAGGCCCCACGGCCCGATGACGCAGCCGGCGATGAGGTAGCCGAGCACCGAGCCGAGGCCCAGCTTCTTCGCGAGCGGAACGGCGATGACGGCTGCCGCCAGGTAGACGATCAGGTCGACGGTCATGCCGTGCTGTCAAAAAGGTGCGGAGATGTGTTCATGCGGCGATTCTGCGGGAAGCGCCGCGATGCCATCACGCGGTCGTCACCATCACGGCCTCCGCGCGACGGCGCAGTTCGCCGCGATCGACCTTGTTCGTCGACGCGAGCGGCAGCGTATCGACGAACCAGATGCGACGCGGATGCTGATAGGCCGGCGCGCGCGCGAGGAAGTGCTGCTTCAGCGCCTCTTCCATGATCGTGCGGCCCGCGCGCAGCACGACGAACGCGACCGGCTTGGTCCCCTTGATCTCGTCGTCGACCGGGATGACGATCGCCTGCTGCACGTCGGGATGCGTCTCCAGGACGGTCTCGACCTGGCTCGGGAAGATGTTTTCGCCGCCGGACACGAACATGTCGTCGGTACGGCCGACGAAGGTGTGGAAGCCGTTCGCATCGCGACGGAAGACGTCACCGGTCACGTAGAACCCGTCGGCGGTGATCGGGTTCCTCACGTCCGGACGTTCGTGATAGCCGAGCATGATCGCCGGGCTGCGCATCTCGAGGACGCCGTGGTCCGGACCGAGCTCGTCGGCCTCGATCCGTACGTCCACTTCCGGATGCGGATAGCCGACCGAGTCGAGCGGCGTCGGCAGCCCGTCCGGGTGCGGACCGAACACGACCGGTCCGCCTTCGGTCGTGCCGTACGAGTTGACGACGCTGGCATCCGGCAGCAGCGCGCGGATCTGCAGCGCGAGCCGGTCGCTGACCGGTGCCGAACCCATCCGCACGTGGCGCACCGTGCTGAAGTCCGCGGCCGCCAGCGCGTCCGTCTCGCGCAGCATCATCGCGATCATCGGTGGCACCGCGGTCAGCCAGGTACAGCGCTGGCGGCCGATGGTCTCGATGTACGCGCGCGCCTGGAATTGCGGCAGCAGCACGACGGTGGCGCAGGCGCCGAGCGCTAGGAACGACAGCGCCAGCGCGTTCATGTGATAGAGCGGCGCCGCGATCAGGTAGCGCTCGTTCGCGAGGTCCAAGCCCTGCATCCGCACCCGGACGACCCATAGGTGCGACGCGTGCGACAGCATCACGCCCTTCGGCCGGCCGGTCGAGCCGGACGTGTACAGGAACAGCGCGGCCTCGTCGGGCCGCGGCACGATCGGCTCGAACGGACCATCGTCGATCAGCGCTTCGAAGTCGTCTTCGAACACGACGATCGGCAGACCCGGCGGGCAGTCTGCGCGCCGCGCGGCGTCGCAAACGACCAGCTTCGCGCCGCTGTCGGCGATCACCGTCGCGATCAGCGCGGACGGGAAGCGATGGTTGACCGGCACCGCGACGATGCCGGCGCGCATCGCACCGAGCATCAGCGCGATGCTGTCGATGCGGTTGGCCGCGAGGATCGCGAGCCGGTCGCCGCGCACCAGTCCGCGCGCGAGCAACCCGCGCGCGAGCGCGTCTGCCCGTGTGTTCAATGCGGCATGCGTGATCGCGCTGCCCGGTCTCGTGACTTCGCTTCCATCGAACGCGGCTTCTATGAAGGCGACGTGATCCGAGGTGCGATGCGATGCGTTTACCGCGCCGAGATTGACGATTCCGGGCAGGGTCGTTGCCGTCGTCATGCGGCGCGGCAGTCGAGCACGAGCGCCAACGACGGAATCGTCAGCGTGGCGTGATCCGATCCGTCGGCCTGCCATTGCAGATCGTGGCGATGTGCCGCACGGTCGGCCAGTCCGTGAAGCGCGTGGAACGTCAGGCCGATCCGCGTGTAGCGGTCCTGCGACGCGGGCTCGATCAGCAGCCGGAAGCCGTCTGCCAGCGTCACGACCCAGCGGTCGCCATCCCGCGCCGCCTGGCCGCCGGTCGCTTTCGCGTAGCGCGTCGCTGCGGCGGGCGCATCGCTGCTGTCGATCGCCAGATGATCGATCGCGCGCAGGCCGTTGTCGTGGATCAGCCACTCGTCGCGCCAGACCAGCTCCGGCGTCAGATGCTGGCACCAGTAGACGCGGCCGGCGGCGAAGTCTTCGGTGGCGACGCGGACCGTACGAAAGCGGGCGTGATGTTCGAGGCCGTCCAGCATCACCGGCCGAGAGAAGTCGACGATGCCGGCTGGATGCAGACCGACGGCGAGCAGCCGCTCGCGGGTCGCGACGATGTCGTCGCTGCCCGGCACGAACCCGCTCGGCCCGTGCGGGCTGTCGAGCACTTCCTGCCGAAGCTTGTCGATGTCCAGCGGCAAGCCGACCAGTTCGAGATAACAGCCGGGCAGCATCATCAGATGGTTGATGCTGCCCAGCGAATGATGGCCGCGCGGCGTCAACTGGAAGCCGAGCGACGCGAACAGCGCAGCCGCGCCGTCCATCTCGAACAGCGCGTTGATTACGAGGTGGTCGAGATGGTCCGCTTCGTCGCGCATCGTCAGGCTTTCGACGGCGCCGTGCTGTAGACGCCGCGGCCGCTCGCCAGCAGGTTGCCGTCGAGATCGAGCACCTTCGCCTCGGCGACCGAGAATTGCTTGCCGAACTTGATCACGGTGCCGATGCAACGCAGGTCGCCGGGCATCGCGGCGCGGTGATAGTCGACCCGGAGGTCGATCGTCGGCACACCGCGACCGGTCTTCGAGACCAGCGCCCAATCGGCGGTCAGGTCGATCAGCGTGGCGAGGATGCCGCCGTGGGTCCAGCGGCCTTCGGGGTTCACGATCCATTCCTCGCGCCACTTCGCGACCAGCGTGATGGTGCCGTCGCCGACTGCTTCGACGGTGAGGCCGAGCCATTGATGGAAGGGACCGCGCTGCAGCCGCGCTTCGATGTCCTTCGGGTCCAGTACGGTTGTCTCGGACATGCGAACTCCTCAGGGTGTGACGACGATCTTGCCCATGACCTGGCGGTCGCGAATCATTCGCAGCCCTTCGGCGGCCTGTTCGAGCGGCAGGACCTTGTCGATCACCGGCTTCAGCTCGCCGGCCTGGATCATGTCCATCAGACCCTTCAGGTTCTCGTCGTAGAAGCTGTTCGAGCCGACGATCTTCAGCTCGAAACTCCATACGTAGCGGAGGTCTTCCTTCGGGTCGTGGCCTGCGGTCGCGCCGCAGACCAGGATGCTGCCGCCGCGCTTGACGCATTTGAGCGACGGTACCCAGGTGTCGCCGCCGGTGAAGTTGATGACGACGTCGACGCCGCCTTCGTAGCTGCGCCGCTGCGGCTTGCCGTACTTCTCGATCGCCCACTTCGAGAAGTCGGTCGTGTGGTAGTTGATGACGTGATCGGCGCCGAGCGCCTGCAGCCGGTCCATCTTGTCGTCGCTGCCGGCGCATGCGATGACCTCGGCGCCCAGATGCTTGGCCAGCATCACGCAGCCGGTGCCGACGCCGCCGCTCGCACCGAGCACCAGCACCTTGTCACCGGCCTCGATGGTCTTGTGCGTGACGATCATCCTGTGCGCGGTGCCGTAGGCGACCGGCAGCGACGCCGCATCCTCGAAGCTGACGTCGGGCGGCATCAGCAGCAGCTGCGTCGCGTCCATCACGCAGTATTCCGCCATCCCCCCATCGAGCATCTCGCCCATCAGGCCCTTCTTGTTCAGTGGATTGACCAGCACGCGGTCGCCGACCTTCCATCCGTCGACGCCGTCGCCGAGCGAGCTGATCGTGCCGGCCATGTCGAGGCCGATCACGACGGGAAACGGCACCTTGATACCGGGCATCCCCTTGACGGTGAACACGTCGTGATAGTTGAACGAGGACGCGCCGACGCGGATCACGACCTGACCGGGGCCGGCGGTCGGCATCGGATAGTCGTCGACGACCGTCAGGTCATCGATGTCGCCGTGCGCCTTGAGTACCAGTGCTTTCATGGTTTTTGCCATTGTGTTTTCCGATCACTTCATCGTCTTTGAGGTTTCGTATGGCGCCGTCGCGAACGCGGATGCCGGCAGATCGCCCTTGGAGACGCCGACGCTCTTGAAGATGTCGAACTGCTTCTTCATCGATACGATGTCCGACGGCTCGAGGCTGACCGTGTAGATGCCGTCCCACAGGTCGGCGTACTGCTTCGCGTTCTCGGCGTTCATGTTCGCCGCCTTCATCAGGATCTGCGCCACGGCCGGCTTGTCGGTCTTGCCGTAGTCATAGGTCTTGCGCATCGCGACGACGAGTTTCGCCGCGCCGTCCGGATTCTTCTTCAGCCAGTCGCTGCGGACGAGCGCGACGGCCAGTACCGGTTGCGCCTGGCTGCCGATCAGCTTCTGCCACTCCTTGGGTACCGAGCCGAGGTAGCGCAGCTTGACATTGTCCATCTGCGCGATCGTCACCGAGCGGATCGTCGCGGCGTCGATGTCCTTCTGGACGAGAAACTGCGCCAGCCGCGACTCGTTGCCCGGCACCGCGGTGTAGTCCGTTATCTTGAGCCCGTAGTTGTTCTCTAGGATCGCGGTCGTCAGCGCGGCGGTCGCGCTGCCCGGCGGGGACATGCCGATCTTCTTGCCCTTGAGATCGGCCATCGTCCTGATCGGCGAGTCGGCCAGCACGACGAACGACAACTGCGCGACCTGCGACGCCAGGATGATCTGCACCGGGATGCCGTCGCTGGCGATGCTCATCGCGCCGTTGGAGCTCGCACCGATCGCGAAGTCGATCGCGTCGGCGGCGATCGCCTTGGTCGGCGCATTCAGGTCGGGAAACTGGATGTACTCGACTTCGAGGCCTTCCTTCTCGACGAACTTCATCGCCTCCATCACCGCGCCGAAGCCGACGCTCGTGCCGCTGTTCCAGTAGCCGATGCGGACCTTCTCGGCGTAGGCCGGCGACGAGACGATCACGCTCGCCGCCAGCGCGGCCACCATCAACGAAACACGGATGTTCATCAGCATGCAGACACTCCTCGATACGGTGGTGGTCAGGACTGTGCCGGCTTCTTCCAGCGGAACAGGTAGTTTTCGAGCGGTTTCAGGATCAGCGCCTCGAGCACGATCATCATCGTCACCAACGTCAGCGTCCACGCGAACACCTGGTCGGTCTGGACCAGGTCCGCGGCCTGGCGCAGGCGAAAGCCGATGCCGCTGGTCGCGCCGAGCGTCTCGGCGACCAGGCTGACGCGCCAGCCGAAGCCGAATGCGAGGCGGGCGCCCGAAAAGAAGTACGGCAGGATCGTCGGCAGGTAGATTTTCGTGATCACCTTGAAGCGCGACATGCGGAAGGTGCGGGCCAGTTCGAGGAAGTCGGCGCTGACGGTCTGGGTGCCGGCCCACA
>JBDTIS010000242.1:0-25202 GCA_039936235.1 Burkholderiaceae bacterium
GGCGAGACGCGCTTCATCCAGGGTGAGCAGGTCGAGCGTTCGCACTTCCTCGACGAGAACGACGCGACGATCGCAGCCGGCAAGCGTCCGGCGATCCACGGCAACGTGCTGCTCGGTATCACGAAGGCATCGCTGTCGACCGACTCGTTCATCTCGGCGGCCTCGTTCCAGGAGACCACGCGTGTCCTGACCGAAGCCGCCATCATGGGCAAGCGCGACGAGCTCCGCGGTCTCAAGGAGAACGTCATCGTCGGTCGCCTGATCCCGGCCGGTACCGGGCTGGCGTTCCACATCGCCCGCAAGGCGAAGGAAGCGTCGGAGCAGAAGGATCGCGAACTGGCTGCGCAGGCAGAACTCGAGGCGCTGGCCGTCGCGAGTGAAGCAGCGGCTGCTTCGGAGGCTGTCGAGGGTTGATGGACTAGCTGGTGCGTCGGGTCGGGATGATCGACGGCGTAAAGGGGCCCGGAGCAGAGATGCTTCGGGCTTTTTTTTGGTTTTTCACCGATCGCAGCTCACGCCCGCCGCCAGGCGCTGGCCAACCACCGCTGCTCCTCCCGCGGCAGTCCCACGGGTCGGAAGTAATGCTCCAGTTCGACGAACCCGGCACTCGATAGAAATCCCCGCCACCCATCGAGATCGTGGAACGCGCTGTAGCGCACACCGCTCCAGCCTTCCTCGTTGTCGCCGCGCGGGATGGACGCGAGCAGCACGCCGCGCGGCTTCAACGCCGCGTGCAATCGCTTCAACACATCCGGTAACGCGCTGCGCGGTACGTGCTGCATCGACGCGTTCGCGAAGATCCCGTCGAAACGCGCCGGCGGCAGGTCGAGCGCCAGGAAGTTCTGATGCAGCACCTCCAGGCCGGTCGCCTCGCGGGCCATCCGGACGAACGCGGCCGATCCGTCGAGGCCGACGGCAATGTGACCGGTCGCGGCCAGCGTCTTCAGGTCGCGTCCCGGTCCGCATCCGAAGTCCAGCAGCGTCCACGGTTGGGGACCGTCGATGTGCTTCAACAGCACTGCGATGTTCTGGCTTACGTCGTGATCGCGCGAGCCTTCCGCGTAAGCGGCGGCATTCTGTTCGTAATGCGACAGCGTCGTCGCGGTGATCATCTTCAGGTCTTCGTCCATCGTCACAGTATCTCTGATCGACTTGTCACTCCGGGTCATCGCCTCGTGGAAACCACGGGATTCCGGAACGCCCGCAACACTGTTAGCGTACGCGACCGCCACCAAGGGCCAGACTCCGGGAGACCTCGTGAACCATCGATCGTCCATATTGAAGGCCGCGTTGCTCGGCCTGTCCTTCGCGATGTGCCCGCTCGCCCATGCCCTCGACCAGGCGCGCTTCAAGGACGCCAACGGCGACCTCGTCGCCGACACGCCGACCGATCCGAAGAACCAGGTCGACCCGGCCACGTTGATCTTCGCGTACACGCCGGTCGAGGATCCGGCCGTCTACGCGAAGGTATGGGATGGCTTCATCAGGCACATGGAAACGGTCACCGGCAAGAAGGTCCAGTTCTTCCCGGTGCAGTCGAACGCCGCGCAGATCGAGGCGATGCGCGCCGGACGACTGCATGTCGCCGGCTTCAACACCGGCGCGACGCCGCTGGCGGTGAACTGCGCCGGCTTCGTTCCTTTTGCGATCATGGCAGGCGACACCGGTCAGTTCGGCTACGAGATGGAGATCATCACGTATCCCGGCAGCGGCATCACGAAGATCGCCGATCTCAAGGGCCGCAAGCTCGCGTTCACGGCCGAGACGTCGAACTCCGGCTTCAAGGCGCCGTCGGCACTGCTCAGGAGCGAATACAAGCTCGAGGCCGGCAAGGACTACACCGTCGCGTTCTCCGGCAAGCACGACAACTCGATCCTCGGCGTCGCGAACAAGGACTACGACGCAGCGGCCATCGCCAACGAGGTGCTGCACCGGATGGAGGACCGCGGCGTCGTGAAGAAGGAGCAGATCGTCTCGATCTACAAGTCGCAGACCTTCCCGACCACCGGCTTCGGCATCGTCTACAACCTCAAGCCCGAACTCGCGAAGAAGATCGAACAGGCGTTCTTCACGTTCCCGTGGAAGGACTCCGACCTCGCCAAGGAGTTCGGCAAGCAGGGGGTGACCAGGTTCGCGCCGATCACCTACCAGAAGGACTGGGAGATCGTCCGCAAGGTCGACACCGCGATGAGCGTGTCTTACGAATGCAAGTGATTCGCGCGACCCCTTCAGCTTCGTCGTTCTCGCGAAAACGGGAACCCAGTGTCGTGCCTCGGTCGTCCTGTCCGTACCCGACGTCGCGGGGTTCCCGCGTTCGCGGGAACGACGATCTTCCAGGCCGATGCTGAAACT
The DNA here is from genome assembly GCA_039936235.1 of Burkholderiaceae bacterium. GTDB lineage: Bacteria > Pseudomonadota > Gammaproteobacteria > Burkholderiales > Burkholderiaceae_D > CAHJXF01. The sequence continues at coordinate 2,353 of JBDTIS010000242.1, forward strand.
CGTCGGACTGACGAAGCGCTATGGCGCCGATGCACCGGCGCTCGACGCCGTCACGCTGGCCGTGCCTGCCGGACAGGTGGTCGCGCTGATCGGCCCTTCCGGCGCCGGGAAGTCCACGCTGATCCGCTGCATCAACCGGCTCGTCGAGCCCACCTCCGGACAGGTGCTGCTCGACGATCACGACGTCACCGCGCTCGATCGTCGCCAACTGCGGCTCGCGCGGCGCCGCATCGGGATGATCTTCCAGGAGTTCGCGCTGGTCGAGCGGCTGACCGTGATGGAGAACGTGCTGTCCGGACGCCTCGGCTATGTCGGCTTCTGGAAGAGCCTGCTGCGACGCTTTCCGGCCACCGACATCGAACGCGCGTTGGAACTGCTCGATCGTGTCGGCCTTGCGAACTTCGTCGACAAGCGCGCCGACGCGCTGTCCGGCGGACAGCGTCAGCGCGTCGGCATCGCGCGCGCGTTGATGCAGGCGCCCGACCTGCTGCTGGTCGACGAGCCGACCGCGAGCCTCGACCCGAAGACCTCGCGGCAGATCATGCGACTGCTCGCCGAGCTGTGCGCCGAACGCGGCCTCGCCGCCGTCATCAACATCCACGACGTCGAACTCGCGCAGCGCTTCGTGCAGCGGGTCATCGGACTGAAGGCGGGCCGCGTGGTCTACGACGGCGAACCGGATGGACTTACGTCGGACGTCTTGACGTCGATCTACGGTGAAGAGGACTGGAACGAGACCGGCGCCGAGCCACACGCCGAGCTCGTGGCCCGCGCGCAGGTCGTCATCGATCGCGACCGTCTGCAGAGCGCCTAGTGAGCGTCGCCGGCCCGCCGTTGTCGACGCGCACCTGGAAGCGCCCGCGGCTGATTGCGAACGCGCAGCTGCGCATCGCGATCCAGGTGGGCGTGATCGTCTATCTGGTCTTCGCGTTCGGTTCGCTCGAGCTCAACTGGACGCGGATCGCGCTCGGCTTCGAGAAGGGCTGGCGGCTGCTGGTCGCGTTCCTGCATCCGAACTTCGGCGCACGCTGGGGCGAGATCGTGACCGGCATGCGCGAGAGCCTGACGATGACGCTGTGCGCGACGGTCGCCGGCGTCGCGCTGTCGATCCCGATCGGCATCGGCGCCGCGCGCAACCTCGTCCACCCGGCCGTCTATTTCTTCTGCCGCGCCATCGTCGCGGTGTCGCGCAGCTTGCAGGAGATCATCGTCGCGATCCTGTTCGTCGCGATGGTCGGTTTCGGTCCGTTCGCCGGCTTCCTGACGATCACTTTCGCGACGATCGGCTTCCTCGCGAAGCTCCTGGCCGAAGACATCGAGGACATCGACGGCGCGCAGGTCGCCGCGATCGCCGCGGCCGGCGGCACGTGGCTGCAGCAGCTCGAATACGCGGTCAGGCCGCAGGTGATGCCGCGGCTGATCGGGCTCTGCCTGTATCGGCTGGACATCAACTTCCGCGAGTCGGCCGTGGTCGGCATCGTCGGCGCCGGCGGCATCGGTGCGACGCTGAACACCGCGATCGACCGATACGAGTTCGACGTGGCCGCGGCGATCCTCGCGATCGTCATCGTCATCGTGATGATCGCGGAGTACGCGTCCAGTCATCTGCGGAAATGGGCGCAGTGACGCACACCGCGTGGACGTATCGCACGCCGCGCACGCGGCTGCTGTCGTGGTTCGGCTGGCTCGCACTCGTCGCGCTGACGGTGTTCTGCTGGCAGCAGATGACGCGCGACACGATCTGGGCCTTCGTGCTCGACGCGCCGACCCAGGCGTCCGATATCGGCGGCCGCATGGTGCCGCCGCGCTGGTCGTACATCGGTGTGTTGTGGCGGCCGCTGTGGGACACGCTGAACATGGCGACGCTCGGCACCGCGCTCGGCGTGGTGCTGGCGGTGCCGATCGCGTTCGCCGCCGCGCGCAACACGACACCGAGCACGCTGTTCGTCCGCCCGATCGCGTTGTTCGTGATCGTCGCGTCGCGATCGATCAACGCGCTGATCTGGGCGCTGCTGCTGGTCGCGGTCCTCGGACCCGGCCTTCTGCCGGGGATCGTCGCGATCGGGCTGCGATCGATCGGCTTCGTCGCGAAGCTGCTCTACGAAGCGATCGAGGAGATCGAGAAGGCGCCGGTCGAGGCGATCCTGTCGACCGGCGCGCCCCGCGCGACGGTGATCGCCTACGGGATCGTGCCGCAGATCCTGCCGGCGTTCGCCGGCATCGCGGTGTTTCGCTGGGACATCAACATCCGCGAATCGACGGTACTCGGCCTGGTCGGCGCCGGCGGCATCGGTCTGCAGCTCGAGGCGTCGCTGAATACGCTCGCGTGGCCGCAGGTCAGCGTGATCCTGCTGGCGATCCTGTCGACGGTGGTGGTCGGTGAATGGGTCTCGGCGAAGATCCGCCACGCGATCATCTGAGCGAGTCCGGCCCGACCGGCATCTCCGCGGCGTCGGTCGCGACTTCGAGCTTGAAGTAATGCACGTTCAGCGTAACGACGTCGGCATAGCGGATCACGAAATAGTCGCCTTCGATTGCGTAGAAGCGCTCGGCGTCGTCGCCGGTCTTGTCGCGCGAGATCGGGCGGCGCGAAACGTTCTCGAGAACCAGTCGGTCGAGCTGGCCATCGGGGTCGAAGAAGAAGTCGGTGAGTATCCCGACGTAGAGCACCGCGTCGCCGGCGACCTCGACCAGCGCCGCGATCGAGATGTAGTCGGGCTCGTCGGCGGCCTCGAAGTCGGCTCCGGTCAGCAGGTAATACCAGGGCGCGCCATAGAACCGGAAGACCGCCGAAAACGGTGCGCCGAAGCGGTCGAGCCGCCAGTGCGTGATGGCGACGCGCAGCGCAGTCGGAACCACGAACCCGAACGCGTACAGCGACACGAAATAGAGAAAGACGTGCGACGCGGAGGCCGACACGTCGGCCACCGCCGGCTTCTGCAGGTCGGGTGCCGACGACAACAGTCCGAGCAGGGCGTCGGGGTGCAGCGGCTGTCCGACCAGCCATGCGATGCCGAGCCAGATCACATGCAGCGCGATGGTCCACAGCATCGCCTCGGCGACGACGCGGCCGAACGGTGAGTAGTCGAGGGACGTCTGCTCGGCGCGCTTGAGGCGGTTCCGGAACAGGAATCCGGGAAGGACGATCAGGAAGCCGAGCAGCGCGGGCAGCGCGAAATTCACGCGGCACCTATCGCGCGCATCCGGTCAGGCTTTCGGAACGACGACCGGTTGATAGAGGATGGTCTTGCCTGCCGTGTGGACTTCGATCCTGGTCGCGTCCGTCGGCTTGCCGCCGAACAGCGATGAGCCGATGAACGCGCGCAACTGCCCGCGCGCCTTCGGATCGGCCAGCACACGCTTCGCGAGCGGACTCTTGAGGGCTTTCATCAGTACTCCTGGGTAGCCGCGAATATGCCATAGACCCACGGACGAGGAAACACGCACCGGGCCGCCGCGCACGCAGCCCGCACGCCCGGACACGTTCGTCCTCGAAAGATGCCCGCCGGCCGCTCGGGCGATAAGGCACGACCAGCCACCCCGCCGAAGGCCTGCTCGACCCCGCGACCGGCGACGATGCGGCCATCGCAGCGGGCATCGACGACGCTGAAAACGGTAATCGCGCCCGAGCCGTGCGCTGAAGCGCCCCTCGTATTGCCTCCAGCGCTTCCGCCGGGCATGGGACTCTTCCGGTCAGGCGTGGACAGCGCGGCTCAGAACCAGACGCTCTTCGTCGGTCAGGTTCGGCCCATCGAGCGTGCAGCGCGACTCCTGCGTCTCGGAGGTGCGGAAGCGGGCGATCATCGGCTTCAGTTCGGGCTTGACGTGTTCGTCGCTGAAGCCGTTGAACAGGTGGCCGAGCAGGCCGCGGTCCAGGTCACTGGTCTTCATCGCCCAGTCGGCCACCGGGAACGACAGGTTCATGTTGCAGTTCATCATGATCCCCATGTTGTGGTGCGCGGCATGATGGCGGCGGATCGTGCTGATGAACGGCATGTTGAGGACGAACCAGTTGTCCTGCACGTGGCAGCAGTAGTGGAACGTCTCGTAGACCATGTAGTGGCCGATCATCGTGACGAAAACGACGTAACCGGCGTTCGCGTTGATCAACCACGACGCGATGCCGCCGAAGAGCGCGCCGGCGACCGCGAGCACCATCAGCACGCGCCACGGGAAGAAGACGATGCGGTGTTCCCTGATCGAATCGATCGTGTACTCGTTGTCGGTGAAATACTGGTGATGCTGGCGGACGTGACGATCGTAGATGGCACGCAGCGCATATACGTTGACCAGACGATGCATCACGTACTTGTGCATGGCCCACTCGACGAAGTTGCCGCCGATCGCCACCGGGATCAGCAACAGCCACTCCCAGGTCGCATTCTGCATGTGGCTGACGCACCACCAGATCGCGCCGATACCGGCCGCGTACATGACAGCGATGTGCACCAGCCCGTTGTACCAGGGACTGATCTGTTCTACATACTGCTGACGGAATCTGCGCTGGCGCTCGGTCATCATGATCGTTATCCCCAATGCCCGACTTTGGGCTGCGCTGATATATTAGGTGTCGATCAGCGCAAGGTCAAGGCGATCGGACTGACGGGAGCGGTAGCTTCTACACTCGCAATCCCCACCCGACTGCGCCTTCGATCGATGAAAAAGAGCAAATGGCCTGCCGAGTTCGTCCCCACGCCCAGCCTCACCGATCGCGCCTATGCGGAAATCGAAGAACTCATCATCACCCTCAGGCTCGCACCGGGCAGCGCCGTCTCGGAGTCCGATCTGCAGACCTGGCTCGGCATCGGGCGCACGCCGATCCGCGAAGCGCTGCACCGACTCGCCCGCGAGAAGCTCGTCACGATCCTGCCGCGACGCGGGATCATCGTGTCGGCCATCGATATCACGCAGCAACTGCTGCTGCTCGAGCTGCGTCGTGAGGTCGAACGCCTCATTGCGCGCAGCGCCGCGCGCCGGGCCAGCGAAGACGAGCGCGCCCAGTTCGGTCAACTCGCCGAGCGTTTCGCCGACGCGTCCAAGGCCAACGACGACGTCGAGTTCATGCGCGTCGACCGGGCTTTCAACGTGCTGTGTTCGCGCGCGTCGCATAACGAGTTCGCCGAGAACGCGATGGGTCTCATTCATTCGCTGTCGCGGCGTTTCTGGTACGCGCATCACCGCGTCGCGGCGGCCATGCCGCTGACCGCGACGCTGCACGCGAGCATCGCGCGGGCGATCGCGTCCGGCGACGAGGAGCGGGCGGCGAAGGCCAGCGACAGGTTGCTCGACGGCATCGAAAAATTCACGAAGGGCGTGGTCGATCGCAGATAACGGTGGTTCGGGGGGACAGTCAGTGGAAGCCGAGGCGCAGATCACGGCAAGAAGGCGCACCAAGACGTCGCACCACGACGGCATGACGAGGAGAGGGACGTAGCGGCCGTTGTCGCTGCGTGACGAGTGACCAGGAGACAACCATGGATCGCAGAAAAGCACTGAAGGTCATCGCAGGTGCGGGCGTCGTCGCGACTGCACAGCCGCTGATGAGCTTCCCGGCAATCGCGCAGAACGTGCCTGTGAAGATCGGCATCATCGCGCCGCGTGCCGGCATCGCCGGCACGATCGGCGAATGCGGACTGCGTGGCACGATGTTCGCGGTCGACCGGATCAACGCGGCCGGCGGTATCGCGGGACGGAAGGTCGAGATCGTCGTCGAGGAGGAGACCAATCCGAAGGACTCGATCGAGCGTCTGCGCAAGCTGGTGCTGCAGGACAAGGTCGACTGCACGCAGGGCATCGTGTCGTCGGGCGTAAGCCTGGCGATGGGCGCGGTCGCCGAGGAGATGAAGGCGCTGCTGATCTTCTGGGATGGCACCACGCAGGACGGCGTCAAGGAGACGATGCCGAATCCGCGCTACATCTTCCGCAGCACCGACAACGAATGCGAGGCGGTGATGAGCTCGCTGCTCGCGATCAAGCACTGGAAGGGTCAGTTCAAGAACGTCGCGGGCATCAACCCCGATTACTCGTACGGCCGCAACAACTTCGCTGGCTTCCAGGCACTGATCAAGAAATTCGGCATCGACGTCCCGGTCGTCGCCGAGCAGTGGCCCAAGGTCGGCACGCTCGACCTGACGTCGCACGTCGCGGCGTTGAAGGCCGCCAAGCCCGACCTGGTGTTCTCGTCGCTGCTGTTCGCCGACCTGCCGGTGTTCATGAAGACCGCGTACGGCGCGGGCCTGATGGACGGCAAGACCAAGTTCGTGTTCCCGGCCGCCGGCTTCCAGCACACGCTGCTGAAGAAGGACTTCACGCCGGAGGGGATGATCTTCGGCCACAACACGCTGTACTTCGATCTCGACAATCCGACTGCGCTGCAGAAGCAGTTCGTGCAGAAGTACGAGGCCAGGTACAAGGACTACCCGAACTGGGAGGCCGACCGCGCGTACTTCGCGATGGAGGTCTACAAGGTCGCGGTCGAGAAGGCCTACAAGGCGAAGAACGCGTGGCCCGACAAGGAGGCCATCATCGATGCGATGGAAGGTCTCAGGGTCGACTCGCTCGGCGGCCCCGGCATGATGCGCAAGGATCATATCGCCGAGCAGACCTTCTACCAAGGCCTGACGACGCACAAGAATCGCTACGACTTCGCCACGATCACCGACGTGACGAAGATGTTCTCGGACCAGTTGCAGAAGCCGCCGGGTGCGGAGTTCTTCAAGTGGATCGAGACGGCGAACCTCAAGTTGAGCTGAAGCGATGAAGCGCACCGCCGTCGATGTCATCCCGGCGAAGGCCGGGACCTGATTTTTCATCGAACGACATGGGATCCCCGCCTTCGCGGGGACGACGTCGAGCAGACTGCCGCTCGATTCGATGGGGCCCCGGCCTTCGCCGTGGTGACAGATAAGCGTTTGCGCCTGTTCACGTGACCTCCTTCTTCGACATCCTTCTCGGCGGCGTCTTTCACGCGTCGGTGCTGTTCCTCGTCGCGGCCGGGCTGCAGCTCGTGTTCGGCGTACAGCGCATCGTCAACCTGGCCTGCGGATCGTTCTACGCGCTCGGCGCGTACTTCGGCATTTCCGCGGTGAACTGGGCGATGGCCTGGGGCGCGCCGGCGTGGGCCTTCCTGCCGGTGCTGCTGCTGTCGGGTGTCGTGATATCGGCGATCGGCCCGTTCATCGAGCTGATCCTGCGCACCGTCTACGAGCGCGACGAAGCGTTCCAGCTGCTGCTGACGTTCGCGTTCGTGCTGATGTTCCAGGACATCCTGCGTTTCTTCTGGGGCGCCAATCCGCAGCAGCTCGGCAACCTGTCGGCGACCTACGGCAACCTGCACATCGGCGACGTGTCGTTTCCGACCTACAACGTGCTCGTGATGGCCGCCAGCCTGTTCATCGCGGTCGCACTCGGCCTCTTCCTGAAGCGCACCCGCTACGGCCGCATCCTGCGAGCGACAGCGGAGAACCGCGAGATGAGTGCGGCTCTCGGCGCGAACACGCGATGGATCTACACCAGCGTGTTCACGCTCGGCACGCTGCTCGGCACGGTCGGCGGCGCGCTGGTCGTGCCGACGTCGGCGGCGTCGCTCGACATGCCGGTCGAACTCGTCGTCGAGGCCTTCGCGGTGGTCGTCATCGGCGGCCTCGGCAGCATGCGCGGCGCGCTGTTCGGAGCGCTCATCGTCGGTCTGGTCCGCGCCGCGGCGATCCGCTACTACGCCGAGCTCGAAGTTCTGGCGATCTACCTGATCGTCATCGTCGTGCTGATCGCGCGACCGGCCGGTCTGTTCGGCAAGACGGTCGAAGAATGAGCCTGCTGCAGAGGCACGGCGTGCTGTTCGGGTCGGTGCTGCTGATGACCATCGTGCTCGCGCTCGTCCCGCGCTTCGCCGAGCCCTACTACGTGACGCTGGTCATCCCGGCGTTCGCCTACGCGATCGCGCTGCTCGGGTTCAACCTGCTGTTCGGCTACACCGGGCTGCTGTCGTTCGGCCATGCGCTGTTCGTCGCGATCGGCGCCTACGGCGCCGCCGTGCTGTCGAGTCGCATGGGCGTCCACAGCTTCGAGGCGGTACTGGTGATCTCGTCGCTGGCCGCGGTCTTGATCGCGCTGCCGGTAGCGCTGCTGTCGGTCCGTTACGTGAAGATCTTCTTCGGCATCCTGACGCTCGCGTTCGGGATGCTGTTCCACTCGTTCCTGTTCAAGTTCTACGACCTCACCGGCGGCGACACCGGCATCCGCGTGCTGCGGCCGTCGTTGTTCGGGATGGACTTCAAGGAGCTCGACAAGACCGCGTTCCTGATCGGCCCTTTCTATTACTACTGCCTCGCGCTGCTGCTGGTGCTCGGGTTGTTCATGTGGCGGCTCGTCCATTCGCCGTTCGGACTCCATCTCGTCGCGATCCGCGAGAACGCACGCAAGGCCGAATATCTCGGGGTTCGCGTCCGACTGTTCCGTGTCATCGCGTTCCTGGTCTCGGCGTTCTACTGCGCGGTCGGCGGCGTGATCCTCGGCATCAACACCGGACAGGCCGATCCCGAACTCGCGTACTGGACGCATTCGGGTGACCTCGTATTCATGGCCGTGCTCGGCGGGTTCGCCAACTTCTTCGGTCCGGTGGTCGGCGCCTTCACGTTCATCTTCCTGCGATCCGAACTGATGGGCGCGACGCAGTACTGGCGCTTCTTCCTCGGCCTGACGCTCGCGATCATCGTGATCGGCTTTCCGCGCGGGCTGATGGGGATCGCGCAGGGCGTGTGGGCGAAGGCGGTGCGGCGATGACCGCCTTGATCGAGACCGTCGAGGTGAAGAAGGCATACGGCGCATTCGTCGCCCTCGACGGCGTTTCGCTGACGGTCGCCGACGGGGAGATTGTGTCGATCGTCGGCCCGAACGGCGCCGGCAAGACGACGTTGGTCAACGTGCTGACCGGGCTGCTGAAGCCCACCAGTGGCGTCGTCCGCTTCAAGGGCGACGACATCGCCGGCATCGGTCCGGTGAAGCTCGCACGACGCGGGATGGCGCGCGCGTTCCAGCTGGTCCACATTTTCCCTGCAATGACGGTCGCCGAGACGATCGCCGTCGCCGTGATCTCGCAGACGTCGCGCGCCTTCGACTGCCTGTCGTCGGTCGGCAGCGATGCCGCCATGCGCGCGCGAGTACGCGAGGTCGCCGCGATCTTCGGGCTCGCCGGCAAGCTCGACAGCGAGACGCGGCTGCTGTCGCAAGGCGAGAAGAAGCTGCTCGACATCGCGAGCGCGTTCGCGCTCGTGCCCGAGGTGATCCTGCTCGACGAGCCCACCAGCGGCGTGGCCAGCGGCGACAAGCACGCGATCATGAAGACGCTGATCGACGCCGCGAGACGGGCCGGCGTCAAGGCGATCATCCTGGTCGAGCACGACATGGACCTCGTCGCCGAATACTCGTCGCGGATCGTCGCGATCCAGGCGGGCCGCGTGCTGGCCGATCGCAAGCCCGACGACTTCTTCAGCGACCCCGAGATCATCGCGGCCATCGTGGGGAAGCCGGTCGGCAGACACGCCGTGAGTGCGGCGGCCTGACGTGCTGACCATCGACCAGCTCACCGTCGACATCGACGCCAGCCGTATCCTGCGCGGCATCTCGCTGAAGGTCTCGCAGGGTGAGCTGGTGTGCCTGGTCGGTCGCAACGGCGCCGGCAAGACGACGACCTTCCGGACCATCATGGGGATGATCCGGCCGGTCGATGGAACGATCGCCTTCGAGGGCGCGGCGCTGGTCGGCATGCCGACCTACCGGATCGCGCAGCTCGGGGTCGGCTACTCGCCGGAAGAGAGCCAGGTGTTCGGCGATCTGACCGTGGCCGAGAACATCGAGCTGCCGACGTGGACGCGGCCGCAGGGACGCGACGCCCGGACGCGCATCGATCTCGCGTACGGGATCTTTCCGAAGCTGTTGGACTACGCGGCGCGCGGTGGCAACCAGTTGTCCGGCGGCGAACGGAAGATGGTTTCGATCGCCCGCGCGCTCGCGCTCGATGCGAGGCTGTTGCTGCTCGACGAGCCGTTCGAAGGGCTGTCGCCGGCCATCATTCCGACCATCAGCGAAGGCATCGCATCGATCCGCAGTCTCGGCCACGGCGTGCTGATGGCCGAATCGAACGCGCATCACATCCCCGACTACGCGGACAGCATCTACGTGCTCGAACGCGGCGAGATCATCTATAGCGGCAAGCCGGGCGACACCTATCCGCCCGAAGTCATGCGCATCATCAACGGGGCGGCATGACCGCCCTCCCACGAGGAGAGTCCCATGCCGAAGATCCTGAGCCAGGAACAGATCGACACATTCTGGCGCGACGGCTGCGTTTTCCCGATCCGCGTGATGCCGGCCGAGAAGGCGACCGCGATCCGCGACCGGCTCGAAGACTTCGAGGCATCGACCGGCGGCCCACTGAAAGGCGACCTGCGTCACAAGACGCACCTGTTGTTCACGTGGCTCAACGATCTGACGCGCGACACGCACATCGTCGACGCGATCGAGGACCTGTACGGTCCCGACCTGCTGTGCTGGACTACCAATTTCTTCATCAAGGAAGCGAACAACCCGGCGTTCGTGTCGTGGCACCAGGACTCGACCTACTGGGGACTGAGCCGGCCCGACGTCGTTACCGCTTGGCTCGCACTGACGACGAGCAACGCCGGCAACGGCGCGATGGGCTTCATCCCCGGCACGCACAAGGCCGACCAGATACCGCATCGAGACACGTTCGCGAAGAACAACCTGCTCACGCGCGGCCAGGAAATCGCGGTCGACGTCGACGAGGCGAGCGCGGTCACCGTCGAGCTTCAACCCGGCGAGATCTCGCTGCATCACGTCCGCGTGGTCCACGGGTCGCCGGCGAACCTGTCGAACGACCGGCGCATCGGCTTCGCGATCCGCTACATCCCGACGTCGGTCGCGCAGGTGGCCGGCGACGACAGTGCGACGCTGGTCCGCGGTACCGATGCCTTCCATCACTTCGAACTCGAGCCGCGACCGACGATGGACATGGATCCTGCGTTCCTGACCCTGCACAAGGACGTGACCGAGCGCAACGCGAAGATCCTCTATCGCGGCACCGACGTGAAGACCTACAACGATCCGGCGGCTCTGCCGGACCGCGCCGCCTGATGGATCCGAAGGAGAAGGCGGAGGCCTTCCAGAAGCTGCACCTCGGACCGGGCCTGCTGATCCTCGCGAACGCGTGGGACGCGGCCAGCGCGCGCGTCTTCGAGATCGAGGGGATGCGGGCGATCGGCACCGGCAGCGCCGGTGTCGCGTTCAGCAACGGCTATCCGGACGACGAGGACATTCCGCGCGACGTCATGCTGGCCGCGATCCGGGCTATCGTCGAAGCCGTCGGCGTGCCGGTCACCGCCGATCTGCTGACCGGGCTCGGTCGCGACGACGACGAAGTGGCGCAGACGATCCGAGACGTCATCGCGATCGGCGCGGCCGGCGTCAACATCGAGGATGGAGCCGGGCCGCATCTGGCCGACATCGACGCACAGGTCGCGCGCATCCGCATCGTCTGCGAGGTCGCGCGCGATGCCGGCGTGCCGATCGTCGTCAACGCACGGACCGACAATTACTGGCTCAAGCTCGGCGACGACGCGCAGCGACTGAAGACGAGCATCGAGCGCGCGAACCGCTATCGCGAGGCTGGCGCGCACTGCCTGTTCGTGCCGGGAGCGACCGATCGCGACGTGATCGCGACGCTGGTTCGCGAGATCGACGGACCGCTGAACATCCTCGCGGTCCCCGGCTGTCCGTCGATCCCCGAGCTGCAGGACCTGGGCGTGAGGCGTCTGAGCCAGGGTTCCGGACCGATGCGCGCGTCGATGATGCTGACGCGTCGCATCGCACGCGAACTGCTCGACGACGGCACCTATCGCCGCTTCCACGACGACGCGATCCCGTATCCGGAGGCCAACGCGATGTTCAGGCCGCGATGAAGTTCCAGGCAGCGGTACTGAACGCCGTCGGCCAGCCGATGACGATCGACACGCTCGAGATGGCGGCGCTGCAGCCGCACGACGTGCTGGTCCGGATGCGCGCGACCGGCCTCTGCCATACCGATCTCGAGGTCATCCAGGGAAGCCTCGTCTATCCGCTGCCGATCGTCCTCGGTCACGAAGGTGCCGGCATCGTCGAGGCAGTGGGCGCTCACGTCACCGAGGTCGAACCCGGCGACCACGTGATCTGCTCGTGGAACCCGTACTGCGGTCACTGCTTCCACTGCGACCGCGGCGTGCGCATCCTCTGCGAGCCGCTGAAGCGTCACGAGCCGAAGGGACTGCTGCTCGACGGCACTACGCGGATGACGCGCGACGGCGAGCGCGTCGACCATTTCTTCGTCACGTCGACCCACGCCGAATACACGGTGGTGCCCGAATCCGGCGCGATCCCGATCTCGAAGGAAATCCCGTTCGACGTCGCCTGCATCATCGGCTGCGGCGTGATGACCGGCGTCGGCGCCGCGGTCCGCAAGGCGAGGGTCGCGCCGGGCTCTAGCGTGCTGGTGATCGGCTGCGGCGCCGTCGGGCTCAACGTGATCCAGGGGGCGAAGCTGTCCGGGGCGGGACGGATCATCGCGGCGGATATCAGTGTCGATCGACGAACGCGCGCTGTCGAGTTCGGGGCGACCGATGTCGTCGATGCATCGGCACCCGACGTCCTCGACGAGATCCGCGGCATGACGAACGGACGTGGCGCCGACTACGTCTTCGAGGCCGCCGGCCACAAGTCCGCGTTCCGGCTGTCGGTCGAAGCGGTGCGGCCGGCAGGCGAAGTCGTGTGGCTCGGCAAGATCGACGTCGACGAGGAAGTCGCGTTCCGCTGGGGTTCGCTGATGGGCGAGAAGCAGATCGTCCGCTCCAGCTACGGCAACGCGCTGCCGAAGCGCGACTTCCCGTGGATCGTCGAACAGTACCTCGAAGGCAATCTGAAGCTCGACGAGCTGAGCACCGCTCGCATCGGACTGGCCGACATCAACGAAGGCTTCGCGATGCTCGCGCGCGGCGAAGGCATCCGGACGGTCGTCGAGTTTCCGTGAGCCACCCGCCGCTCGCCGCCGACCACATCGATGCGCCGCATCGTGAATGGCTGCTCGGCGACCTCGTGCTCGAGTCCGGCGAAACGATCGTCGACTACCGCCAGTCCTTCGTCACGCACGGCGTGCTGAACGAAGATCGGTCCAACGTCGTCCTGATCTGCGCGGCCCTGACCGCGACGCATCACCGGCTCGACTTCCTGATCGGCCCCGGCGAGGCACTCGACCCGGCGCGCTGGTTCATCGTCGCGACCGACCCGATCGGCAACGGATTGTCGACGTCGCCGTCGAACAGCGCGCGTCAACGCGGGATGCGCTTCCCGCGCTTCGCGCTGCGCGACATGGTCGCCGCCCAGCATCGCTTGCTGACTGCGCATCTGGGCATCGACCGCATCGAGGCCGTCGTCGGCGCGTCGATGGGTGGGATGCAGGCCCTGCAGTGGGGCGTCACCCATCCGGCGTTCATGAAGAAGCTCGTCGCGATGACACCGATGGCGCGGACCGCGCCGTGGGCGATCTGCGTGACCGAGACCGCGCGTGCCTGCCTGATGGCCGATCCGGCGTGGACCGGTGACGGCTTCGATGGCATCCCGGAGCGGGGATGGACCGCGTATTCGGGCCTGATGAACGCGTTGCTGATGCGCACGCCGGCCGCCGTCGACGGACTGCTCGTCGACCTCGATGCGACCCGTCGATGGTTCGCGCAGCTCGCGACGCAGCAGCGTGCCAACGGCTTCGACGCGCACGACTATCTGTATCAGTCGTGGGCTTACGAGGCCCACGACGTCGGCACGACCCCTGGCCTCGCAGGTACCGACGACGCGCTGCGCACGATCGCCGCACGAACCCTCGTGCTCGCGCCGCCCGACGACCTGTTCAATCCCGCCTGCGCCGCTCGCGCGGCCGCCGATGCGATCCGGCATGCGACTTTCGTCGAGATTCCCTCGACGCAGGGACATCTGGCGGCTTCGAGCATCCGCAACGAAGATGCGGCCTTCCTGAACCGGACCATCGCCGCATTCATCGGCGCGAAGGATTAGCATCGCGGCTTCTTCGTCCGCGGGCGTTCGCCCTCTTTCATGAGTCTTCACATTCTCGTCACCGGCGGTGCCGGCTACATCGGCTCGCACACCTGTGTCGAACTGATGGCAGCCGGCTTCACGCCGGTCATCGTCGACAACCTCGTCAACAGCAACCGCGAAGCCGTGCGGCGGATCGAGCGTATCGCCGGTCGTGCGCCGATCTTCGTCGAGGCCGACGTCCGCGACGCGGCGGCGCTCGATGCGATCTTCGCGGCGTATCCGATCGATGCGGTCATCCACTTCGCGGGGCTGAAGGCGGTCGGCGAGTCGGTCGCCAAGCCGCTCCTCTATTACGACAACAACGTCAATGGCACACTGGTGCTGATCGACGCGATGCGACGCGCGAAGGTCGGACGCTTCGTGTTCAGCTCGTCGGCGACGGTCTATGGCGACCCGCATGCGCTGCCGATCCGCGAGGACTTCCCGATCCAGACCACCAATCCTTACGGTGCATCGAAAGCGATGGTCGAGCGCATCCTGACCGACGTCGCGGCGGTCGACCCGAGCTGGCGGGTCGCGCTGCTGCGCTACTTCAACCCGGTCGGCGCGCACGAGAGCGGGCTGATCGGCGAAGACCCGGCCGGCATCCCGAACAACCTGATGCCGTATGTCGCGCAGGTCGCGGTCGGCAAGCTCCAGCGGCTGACGGTCCACGGAGACGACTATCCGACGCGCGACGGCACCGGCGAGCGCGACTACATCCACGTGGTCGATCTCGCTCGCGGCCATCTGGCCGCGCTCGAACACCTCGACGGACTGGGCGGTGTCGAAGCGATCAACCTCGGTACCGGGCGCGGCAGCACGGTCAAGGAGATGGTCGCGGCGTTCGAAGTCGCGTCCGGCAGGCCGATCGCCTGCGTCGTCGGTCCGCGTCGCCCCGGCGACATCGCGCAGTGCTATGCCGACGCGAGCCTCGCAGCAACGCGCCTCGGATGGCGCGCCGGCTTCGACCTCGACCGCATGTGTGTCGACGCGTGGCGCTGGCAGAGCGGCAACCCGAACGGCTACCGCGCTGACTGAACTTGTTCGCGGCCGCCGTCATCTGGTCGCCGGTGCCCGGTCCGACATGAAGCCAGGCGATAGGGTCGAGGTCTCGTGAGGTCAGAGGCTGCAGCTGCGAAACCCGACGAACAGGTCGCTGCGATCGGGCGTGTAGAAATTGCGATAGCGGGCGTGGCGCATCCGCCGGTGCGTGGCGAACGACGCGCCACGCACCACGCGATGCGAGCCGAACCACGGCGCCGAGTATTCGCGATAACGGTCGGGCACGAAACCCGGATACGGCTCGAACGGGTCGGCGGTCCATTCCCACACCGCGTCGCCCCAGCGGAACGGAGAGTCCGGCTCCGACCCGCTCGCGACGGATTCCCACTCCGCCTCGCGCGGCAGGCGACGTCCCGACCAAAGGCACCAGGCCTCGGCCTCGAAGGCGTTGACGTGGCAGATCGGGGTGTCGAGCGGCAACGCGTACCAGTTCCCGAACCAGCGCTGCTGCCAGCGGCCGTCGACGTCGCGTCGCCAGTGCGCAGGATGCGGGCTGGGGTGCGTCGAGCGCCATCGTCCGGCGTTGCCGGGCCACAGGCGTGCGTCCCGGTAGCCGTCCGCCTCGACGAACGCCAGATAGTCGCGGTTGGACACGCAGGATCGATCGATGGTGAACGGTTCGAGTATCCCGGTCGCGATGCCGCGCTCGTTGTCGAACGTGAAGCCGGCTTGTCCCATCGTGCCGCTCGTGTGCGGTCCGCCGGCGATGGATAGCGGGCCTGCGTCGATGACGGGCGGCAGCGTCGCGGCGATCGTCGACGGCGCCGGATAGTCGAGCGTCTGGCGCAGACAGGTCAGTGCCTCGCCGTGCATGTCCTCGTGGAACAGCACGAGCCGATAGGCATACAGCGCGTCGTCGTCGTCGGCTTCATGTGCCAGTCGCTCGCGCACGCGGTCGAGCACGTCGGCAACGTAGCGCTCGACGCGTGCGCGCGACGGCAGGTCGAGGGTCCAGCGCGTGTCGTGCGCGACCCTTGCGGAGTCGAACCAGCGATCGGCATCGGCCAACAGCGAAGGCCGCTGCGCGAGCCATGGCGAAGTCGGATCGCCGTGCGTGACCGGCTGCGCATCGCGCAGTGTCCACCACTCGGCGAACCACGCGAGATGCCCCAGTTCCCACAGTGGTGGATTGATGGTCGCGCGCAACGGCACGTCCCAGCCGTTCGCGATTGCACTTCGGCAGCCGTCGAGATCGGCGAGAATCGCCGTTGTCCTGCGATGAGCATCGACCAGGGCCGCATCGAGCGCCTGTGGGCCCAGCCTGCGGGCGTCCGTCCCCGCGTTTTCCTCACCGATCGTCTGTGTCCGCACCAATGTCGTCCTCGAAAACAACAGTAGTCATTATCAGTCCCGCGCTCGCCCAGGCGAACAACGGCAACTGGCGTACCGCGCATCGCTGGCATCGGTTCCTGTCGCGGCGCCATGCGGTGACCATCGCCGCCGAGTGGCATGCGGAGCCGGGGGTCGCGGCGCCGGACCTGATGATCGCGCTGCACGCGCTTCGCTCCGCGGCGTCGCTGGAGGCGTTCGTCGCCGCGTATCCCGACCGTCCCGCGATCCTGGTACTTACGGGGACCGACGTCTACCGCGACATCGCGATCGATGCAACGGCGATGCGCTCGCTGGTGCTCGCGACGAAACTGGTCCTGCTCGAGCCCGAAGGGATCACGCGTCTGCCGGCCGCCGTTCGAGGAAAGGCCGAAGTGATCGTGCAATCCGCACCCACGCTCGCGCCGCGCTCGCCAGACCGCAGCTGGTTCGACCTGCTGATGGTCGCGTACCTTCGCGACGAGAAGGATCCGGAGACGACGTGGCGCGCGTTCGAGCGCGTCTCGCGGCTGGACCGCTCGATCCGCCTGATCCAGGTCGGCGGTGCGCTCGACGCGCGCTACGACGCCGAGGCGCGTGCGCTGGCCGCGCGCAACGACCGCTTCCGCTGGCTCGGCGAGCTGTCGCACGCGCTGGCGCGACAGCAGATCCGCCGCGCGCGGGCGCTGGTGATCAGCAGCGTGATGGAAGGTGGAGCCCACGTGCTGATCGAGGCGATCACGTCGGGGGTGCCGGTCTTCGCCAGCGACATCCCGGGCAACCTCGGGCTGCTCGGCCGTCACTACGCCGGCACCTTCCCGGTCGGCGACGACGGCGCGCTGGCCGCGCTGATCGAGCGCGCGAGACGCGACCCCGACTTCTTGCTGCTGCTCAAGCGCCAGTGCGCCGAGCGCGCACCGCTGTTCCGCCCCGAGCGCGAACGCGATCGTTTGATTACACTGGTCGACTCCTGTATTTCTGCCGCGCGCGCCGTCTCGTCGACGACCGCCCCGGTCCCGCACACCCCATGAATGCTCCCGTCGATCTACCGATCAAGCTCACGTCGTTCTCGCACGGAGGCGGTTGCGGTTGCAAGATCGCGCCCGGCGTGCTGTCCGAGATCCTCCGGAACTCTTCCGGCTTCCCGGTTCCGTCGGCACTGATGGTCGGCATCGAGACCAGCGACGATGCGGCGGTGTATCGCCTCAACGATACGCAGGCCCTGATCGCGACGACCGACTTCTTCATGCCGATCGTCGACGACCCGTTCGACTTCGGCCGCATCGCGGCCACTAACGCGATCTCCGATGTATACGCGATGGGCGGCACGCCGATCATGGCGCTGGCGCTGGTGGCGATGCCGATTGCGCAGTTGCCGCTGGAAGTCATCGGGCAGGTGATTCGCGGCGGCGAGTCGGTCTGCGCGGCCGCCGGCATCCCGATCGCGGGCGGTCACACCATCGACGCGGTCGAGCCGATCTACGGGCTGGTCGTGCTCGGCCTGGTCCATCCGGACAAGGTCAAGAAGAACAGTGGCGCGAAGGACGGCGATGTGCTGATCCTGGGCAAGCCGATCGGCGTGGGCGTGCTGTCGGCGGCCATCAAGAAAGACCGGATCGCGCCGGCCGCATATCGCGAGCTGATCGACGCGACCACGCGGCTCAACGTCACCGGCCGCGTGCTGTCGAACCTCGACGGCGTCCATGCGCTGACCGATGTCACCGGCTTCGGACTGCTCGGCCACCTGCTCGAACTGTGCCGCGGCGCGAAGCTCGGCGCCACGCTCGACATGCCGGCGATTCCGCTGCTGGCCGATGTCGAGCGCTTCGCCGGCGAAGGCGTGGTAACCGGCGCGTCGGGCCGCAACTGGGACGCGTACGGTAGCGACGTCGACCTGGCCGGCTCGGTCTCGGTCGCGCAGCAGATGCTGCTGACCGATCCCCAGACCAGCGGCGGCCTGTTGGTCTCGTGTGCGCCCGAATGCGTCGACGAGGTCCTGGCGCTGTTCCGTGCCGACGGCTTCGACCGCGCCGCGGTGGTCGGCCGCATGGTCGCGGGCGCGCCGCGCATCGCGGTCGCGTAGTCGCGGTCCTTTCTCCCCGCGACCAATCGCTTCGCCATGATGTTTCGGCGACTATTTCCTAGCCTGTCGACGGTCCTGCTGCTAGCCGTTCCGCGAAGATCGACTTCGTTCCGGTGATCGATTACACGGCCACCGTCGAAGGGCTGGCCGGCAAGAAGCTCGACATGGTCTGGTACGGCGGCTTCACGTTGGTGCAGGCGCGCATCCTGCCTCCAGACGCGGCGGCCGCTTGCGTGATAACGGTTCCGGTGGTGCGGCGGTGTTCTTCTACGCGCGGCTGCCGCACGCGCTTCCGCAGTTCGCCAGCCACCCGCTGGATCGCTGGGCGAACAACATCCGCGCGGCGACCGTCCTGGGCGTCGTGGGTGCTGCAGGCCTCGGCCAGACGTCGATCTTCGCGCTCAGCCTTTTCGGAAGCGCCAGGCTGCGACCGTGATTCTCGCGATGATCGCGATCGTGCTGCTGGTCGACGCATCGAGCCACTGGCTGCGCGGGCGGCTGAGCCGCTGAAAGGGTTTCCGCGTCAGACGTTGCGGTCGGAGCCGTTCGACGATCATCGGCGAGACCGACGGCGCCCGATGCGTTGGGCAGGACTCACGGTTGACACGTCTGTCGCCCATCGGCATAATCCCGCGTCTTGACTCGCCCGGGTCAGACGTTCTTTGGATCGTTGCACCGAATCCTTCGTCCGGATTCGCCGCGCAACGTGCTCGCACCGAACGTTTGTGGTGCGACCTTTCCAAGAAAAAAGCAGTCCTCGCACTGAAGCCTGTCGTGCGGCGCGGACTTCCGTTTCAGATCACTCAGCGTTCATTTAAAAGCGCCAGCGCAATGCCAACTATTAATCAGCTCGTCCGCAAGCCGCGCGTTTCCGCGACGATCAAGAGCAAGAGCCCTGCCCTGCAGGACTGCCCGCAACGCCGCGGCGTCTGCACGCGCGTCTATACGACGACGCCTAAGAAGCCGAACTCGGCGCTGCGCAAGGTCGCCAAGGTTCGCCTGACCAACGGGTTCGAGGTCATCTCGTACATCGGCGGCGAAGGCCACAACCTGCAAGAGCACTCGGTCGTCCTGATCCGCGGCGGTCGTGTCAAGGACTTGCCGGGCGTGCGCTACCACATGGTTCGCGGTTCGCTCGACACCCAGGGCGTCAAGGATCGCAAGCAGTCGCGTTCGAAGTACGGTGCGAAGCGTCCGAAGGCCGCGAAGTAATCCGCTGTCAAGTAATCATCGTCGTCGGTGGCGCTCGGCACCGATGTCGTCTCCGCCTCGACCTTCGGTCGAGGCGATCACAAGTAAGTGGCCTCCCCTATGACGCAGGTCGTCATCGTCGGGTTGCCGCGAAGCCGCGGAAGCATCCGGGCTTCAACTGAAAAGGAAAGTCATGCCACGTCGTCGTGAGGTCCCCAAGCGCGAAATCCTGCCCGATCCGAAGTTCGGCAGTGTCGATGTCACCAAGTTCTCCAACGTGATCATGCTGGCCGGCAAGAAGGCCGTCGCAGAGCGGATCATCTACGGTGCGTTCGACACGATCACCACCAAGGGTGGCAAGGATCCCCTCGAGGTGTTCACGCTGGCCCTGTCCAACGTGCGTCCGATGGTCGAGGTCAAGAGCCGTCGCGTCGGCGGCGCCAACTATCAGGTCCCCGTCGAAGTGCGTCCGGTTCGCCGCATGGCGCTCGCGATGCGCTGGTTGCGCGAAGCGGCCGTCAAGCGCAGCGAGAAGTCGATGGCACTGCGCCTCGCAGGCGAGCTGATGGACGCGGCCGAAGGCCGTGGCGGCGCGATGAAGAAGCGCGACGAAGTGCACCGCATGGCCGAAGCCAACAAGGCTTTCTCGCATTTCCGGTTCTAACCGTCTCGGCTTCGGCAGGCCCGGAGCTTTGGAAGGTTAGTCGAAGACACACCCACGGCGGCGCGTAAGCGCCGCCGGGTTTTTCTGGACGTTACAGGCTTCTTATGGCTCGCAAGACTCCCATCGAGCGCTATCGCAATATCGGTATCTCGGCGCACATCGACGCCGGCAAGACGACGACCACCGAACGCATCCTGTTCTACACGGGCGTCAATCACAAGATCGGCGAGGTGCATGACGGCGCAGCGACGATGGACTGGATGGAGCAAGAGCAGGAGCGTGGCATCACGATCACGTCGGCTGCCACCACGTGCTTCTGGAAGGGCATGAACGGCCTGTACCCGGAACACCGCATCAACATCATCGACACGCCGGGACACGTCGACTTCACGATCGAAGTCGAGCGGTCGATGCGCGTGCTGGACGGCGCCTGCATGGTCTACGACTCGGTCGGCGGCGTTCAGCCCCAGTCTGAAACCGTCTGGCGCCAGGCCAACAAGTACAAGGTTCCCCGTCTCGCGTTCGTCAACAAGATGGATCGTGTCGGTGCGGACTTCTTCCGCGTGTACGACCAGATGAAGACGCGTCTGAAGGCCAACCCGGTGATCATGCAGATCCCGGTCGGTGCCGAGGACAGCTTCACCGGGGTGGTCGATCTCGTGAAGATGAAGGCGATCAAGTGGGACGACGCCTCGCAGGGCATGAAGTTCGAATATGCCGAGATTCCGGCCGAGCTCCGGGAACTCGCCGACAAGTGGCGCGAGAAGATGGTCGAGGCCGCTGCCGAGGCCAACGAAGACTTCATGAACAAGTACCTCGAAGGCACGCCGCTGACCGAGGACGAGATCAAGCTCGGCATCCGCACGCGCACGATCGCAGGCGAGATCCAGCCGATGTTCTGTGGTTCGGCATTCAAGAACAAGGGCGTCCAGGCGATGCTCGATGCGGTTCTCGACTACATGCCTGCGCCGACGGACATCCCGCCGGTCAAGGGCCTCGACGACGACGACGAGCCTGTCACGCGCAGGGCCGACGACGACGAGAAGTTCTCGGCGCTCGCGTTCAAGATCATGACCGACCCGTTCGTCGGCCAGCTGATCTTCTTCCGCGTGTATTCGGGCGTCATCAACTCCGGCGACACGATCTACAACCCGATCAAGGGCAAGAAGGAACGCATCGGTCGCCTGCTGCAGATGCACGCGAACCAGCGCGACGAGATCAAGGAAGTCCGCGCCGGCGACATCGCCGCCGCGGTCGGCCTGAGAGACGCGACGACCGGTGACACGCTGTGCGATCCGAACGCGCTGATCACGCTCGAGCGGATGATCTTCCCGGAGCCGGTGATCTCCCAGGCCGTCGAGCCGAAGACCAAGGTCGACCAGGAGAAGATGGGCATCGCGCTGAACCGTCTGGCGCAGGAAGACCCGTCGTTCCGCGTCAAGACCGATCAGGAATCCGGCCAGACGATCATCTCCGGCATGGGCGAGCTCCATCTGGAAATTCTGGTGGACCGCATGCGTCGCGAGTTCGGCGTCGAAGCCACCGTCGGCAAGCCGCAGGTCGCGTATCGCGAGACGATCCGCAAGGTCTGCGAGGAAGTCGAAGGCAAGTTCGTCAAGCAGTCGGGCGGACGTGGACAGTACGGCCACGTCGTTCTGAAGATCGAACCGCAGCCACCGGGCAAGGGCTTCGAGTTCGTCGACGCGATCAAGGGCGGGACCGTGCCTCGCGAGTACATCCCCGCGGTCGAGAAGGGTGTCGTCGAGACGCTGACGTCGGGTGTGATGGCCGGCTATCCGGTCGTCGACGTCAAGGTCACGCTGTTCTTCGGCTCGTACCACGACGTGGACTCCAACGAGAACGCGTTCAAGATGGCCGCGTCGATGGCGTTCAAGGACGGCTGCCGCAAGGCCAGCCCCGTGCTGCTCGAGCCGATGATGGCCGTCGAAGTCGAGACGCCGGAAGAGAAAATGGGCGACGTGATGGGCGATCTGTCGAGCCGTCGCGGCATGATCCAGGGCATGGACGATATCGCGGGCGGCGGCGGCAAGACGGTTCGCGCCGAAGTGCCGCTGGCCGAGATGTTCGGCTACTCGACCACTCTGCGGTCTCTGACGCAGGGTCGCGCGACCTACACGATGGAATTCAAGCACTACGCAGAGGCGCCGAAAGCGGTTGCCGAAGCGATCATCTCTCAAAAGAGCAAGTAGCTCTCTGACCATGTCGTCCCGGCGCAGGCCGGGACCTCATGTCTTCAACTAATCTAGAGCGAAACTGAAATGGCAAAAAGCAAATTCGAACGGACCAAGCCGCACGTGAACGTTGGGACGATCGGTCACGTGGATCATGGTAAGACGACGCTGACGGCGGCGATCACGACGGTGCTGTCGAAGCTGTTCGGCGGGG
>JBDTIS010000243.1:0-19528 GCA_039936235.1 Burkholderiaceae bacterium
AGCACGCCGGTTTCCTCGCGGCCTGCCGGCTCCATGGTGAATCCGTCGACGACTATGTCGACCCTTCGTCGCCGTTGCAGCGCCGGGTCGCGGCTGCGGTCGGTGGCATCGCTGGCATTGCGCCGCACGGCATGGGGCTGGGAACCGACGGCTGTTCGGCACCGAATTACGCGATGCCGTTGTCGCGGCTCGCACGGATGTATGCCGCGCTTGCGCAGGGTACGAACGCGTCGGTTGAAGGGGAAGCGCTCGGCGTGCTGTTCGATGCGATGACGGGGCACCCCGAACTGGTGTCGGGCACCGCCCGCAGCGATCTCGCGCTGATGGCGCTGGTCCCGGGTGACTGGGTCACGAAGATCGGCGCGGACGGCGTTCAGGCGATCGGGATCCGGTCGGCCGGGATCGGCATCGCGATCAAGGTGTCCGACGGCAGTCGTGACGCGCTCTTCTGCGTGGTGATCGAAGTCTTGCACCAGCTCGGGCTGATCGGTGCGGGCATTTGTGAAGATTTGCGGTCGGCGCCCTGGTGTCGCACGAAGTTACAGAATGGTGCGGGGTTGCTCACCGGACGGGTACTTCCTGCCTTTACACTGCAGTCCGTCTAGCGACGTTGGCACTGATAGTCGCGCCGGGGATTCTGAATGATCGATATCGTCGACCTTTTCAATGCTTGTCTGTACATCCAGGACAACCTGGACGCCGATCTCTCGCTGCTGTTCCTCGCGCAAACGGTCGGTCTTTCGCGATTCCGTTTCCACCGTGTCTTCAAGGCATGGCGTGGCGAGACGCTGCACGATTTCGTCACGCGGATGCGGATGGAGCGCGCTGCGTTCGAACTGAGCTATCCGATTCCGCGCTCCAGCCGGCGCAGCATCAAGGCGATCGCCTTCGCCTCGGGCTACAAGAGCCTTTCTTCGTTTTCGCACGCGTTTACGTCCTACTCCCAGCTGTCGCCCCGCGCGTTCCGCAATCGGGCCTTGCGGCGCAAGACGGAAGGCACGCGCGCCGACTATGTAGAAGGCTTGTTCGGCGCATTTTCGATCGATGTGTCGAATCAGCCGGAACGCCAGATCGCCATCCTCGATACGTCGGCGCTTCCGAAGTCGGGCGTCACGCTGTCCGCGCTCGCGCGCCTCAGTGCAACCGCGCCGACCGGCGGTGACCGCTTCGCCGTCGAGCTGTTGCCGAATGTGCTCGCGCGTTCGCGCGGGGAAGACAGCCGTTCGGCGAAGGTGACCCGTCTTGGTTGCGTCGGGGTCGGGATCGACGAGTGGCGCGAATCTGCGCAGCCTTCGCGTAACGGCCGCACGGCGCCGCGCAGTACGATCCGCTTGGCGGCCGGCCGTTATGCCGTTCTCGAAGGCTCCGGTTCCCTCGCATCGCTCTACCGTGCATGGCGACGCGGTTTCGACGACTGGCTGGCACAGAGCGGCGAATGCCCGAAAGCGGAGCGCCTGTATGTTCGCTTCCCGGAGTCGGGTGCAGACATCGACGCGTCCCAGACCATCGCGCTGTACATACCGCTGGAAGATTTGCCGGTGACATCCGCGCGCCCGGCTCGCTTGCGTCACAGCATGGTCGACGCAGGCGTAGCGGCATCGTAGGTCGTGTAGACCCGCCCGCCGATGGACGTCGCTGCCGTCTGCCGACGGCAAAAGTATCCCTATCCGCTCGCGCAAGTCCGGGCAGCGCAGCAAATTTGAATGCCAAGCGCCCGCGATGCGTATATTGTGGTCAGGATCTGACAAGTCACGAAATGCAGCGAACGCTGTTCCATCACCGGAGAGGTTTCATGGATGTCCAACCGCACCTGTTGAATCTGTCGGCGTACATCAACCAGAACCTCGAAAAAGATCTGCCGCTGTCGACGTTAGCCAAAAGGGTCGGACTGTCGCCGTTCCATTTCCACCGTAAGTTCGGTGCTTATTTCGGAGAGAGCCTTCATCAGCACATCAAGCGCCTTCGTCTCGAACGCGCTGCGTTCGCGCTGATTCACGGTTCATCGCCGGTGCGGCAGATAGCCCGAGACTCGGGTTACAAGACCGTATCGGCGTTTTCTCATGCGTTTTCCGGATTTGCCGGTGAGTCACCGACCCGCTATCGCAGCCTCGCTGCGGCCACCAACGGCATGGACGTGACGGTCAAACGAATTGCCACGCCGCTCGATCCGGCGTGGATCGGCGATCTGCCGCCCCAGGAGTTCGCGTTCCTGCGGGCGATGGGCAACGGCAAGGACGTGCAGAGGTCGATTCGCGACGCGGTCAACTTGGTGAGCCGGCT
Source organism: Burkholderiaceae bacterium (assembly GCA_039936235.1). Lineage (GTDB taxonomy): Bacteria > Pseudomonadota > Gammaproteobacteria > Burkholderiales > Burkholderiaceae_D > CAHJXF01. The sequence continues at coordinate 2,281 of JBDTIS010000243.1, forward strand.
GATCGGTCCGCTCGTCGCGCTCGAAGGCAACGACGATGGCGCCGATTCGAAGGATCAGCGCAGCGGCGGGTCGGCGCTGGGATATTCCGAGTCGCTCGAATCGATCGCGGCTACCAGCGATGTCTATGGGATCTTCAAGGGTGCCGATTTCCGGATCGATGTCGGCCTCGACGCGAAGCGCGTCGCGCCGGAAAGAAGCGGCCTTCTCGGTCGGCAGTCGCTTCCCGGCGGACGCTACGCCCGGTTCGACGTTTCGTGTCACCCGGAGGAGATCTTGGCCGAATGCAGCCGGATCTCGCTGCGCAGTCTGCAGGATCGCGGCGAAACGCCTCGTCTTTCGCAATATTTCGTCCGATTCTCGGAATCCGCTTCGCTAGACTCCGAAGCGCGGGGCCAGTATCAGCTTTTCATCCCGCTGACTGGTTGACCGGCCCGCTCGTCGCTGCCGGCTTCGGTTCTAGCGGTCGGGACGACGTATCCCGGATCAGCCGCAGCCGCTCGCCATTGATCTGGGCAGGTCGCTCCTTTCGGTTCGGCTCGTGCCAGACGTTGCGGACGAAGTCGAACTGGATAGCGAAGCAGAAGAGGTTCGCGAGAAGAAGCAGCCAGAAAATCGAGCGCATGTCGTTCGGAGGTGTCTTGGTGGTTCAAGCCGGATGCTGGGTTGTCGCGCCGGTACCGGATGCGACCGTCGCAAGACCGTGTAGCACCAGGCCCGGCACGTGTGCGGTCGGTACGCCAATTTCCGCGATCGAATCCGAGACTGCGGGTGCCGCACCGCCGGTCGTCACGCACAGCAGCGGATAGGCGTTCAGCGCGGACGCAGCACGGATGCGCGCGGCTCTCAACGAACGTTCGACGGCTCCCAACTGCGCGGCCATGATGCCGCTCGCGATCGCGTCCTCGGTACGGTCCGCGAAGTCGACGACGGCGCCATGCGCCAGTGGCAGCCGCGCGGTGCCCGACGACAGCGACATCCGCATCGTTTCGAGTCCCGGCAGGATCGAACCTCCCACGAACAACGCGCCGGCGGCGCCTGGCGATGCGGCGAGCAGCAAGTCGATCGTCGTGGCTGTGCCAAAGTTGCAGATCAGCAACGTCCGGGTGGGATACAGGCGATGCGCGCCGATTGCAGCCAGCCAGCGATCCGCGCCGAGTTGCTCGGGCACCCGGTAGCCATTCACTACGCCGCTCTGCGACGCCGTCGGCCATACCTGGCGGATCGCCGCATCCGGCCAGACCGCTGCCAACGCTTCGGCCACGTGCGCAGCGCGCGCCGTGTGGGATACGTTGCTGATCAGGACGGTGTCGACCGCGCGCGACGCGATCGGATGCCAATGGACGCCCGGATCGTCATGGTCCTCGTACGTGAAGACCTGTTCTGGCCCTTGCCAGATGATCCGCTGCGGATCCGCTGCGGACGCGATGTCGGCGAGCCGCCATTTGATCCGCGAATTGCCGATGTCGACGAGGAGGACGGTCATGTCGCCGGCCTCTCGACGGGTTGTGAGGCGAGCCTGAGCGAGACGTCGCCCGCGATGATCCGCCTGCGTTCGCCACCGACATCGAGCAGCAGCGCGCCACGATCGTCGACACCGCGCGCGATGCCGGCGACGTCCGGGTCCCAGCTCGACGTCAGTGTCACCGGCAAGTCGCGGAACGCATCGACGGCGTTCCAGCGATCCGCGAACACACCGAAGCCCGCTGCCGCGAACGGCGCCATCTGCGCTTCGAGCGATAGCGCGAGGCCGGCCACGAGCGCGTTGCGGTCGATCGGCGGCGCGCCGGCTGCCCGCAGGCGGGCCACGCCCGCCGGCAGGCAGCCGGCCCCGCGGCTGCCATCCATCCCGGCGAGGTTGATGCCGACGCCGATCACCAGCAGCGTGCCGCCGCGGGCCGTGGTCGCCTCGACGAGGATGCCGGCGAGCTTGCGGCCTTCGACCAGGATGTCGTTCGGCCATTTCAACCGTGCCGCCGCGCCCCATGCCGTGAGCACTTCGTGTACGGCGAGACCGCAGGCCAGCGTCACGCCGTCGAGTCCCGCCAGCGGCCGAGCGATCCACAACGCGAACGACGCGGTCAGCGATGCACCGGGTGCCGAGATCCAGGCACGACCGAGCCGGCCGCGGCCCTTTCGCTGGACTTCGGTCACGCGCAGCGACGGACCCTGGAAGTGCGGATCGGCGCGGACTTCGGCCAGCACGTCGTCGTTGGTCGAGTCCGTTGCGAAGACGACGCGAGCCTGCCATGGACGACCGGCAGGAGACCGTTTCGCGGCATGCAGCAGACGCGCGATCGACGAGGCGTCCAGCAGCACGTAAGGCGTGGTCCGGATCGCGTCGCGTTCGGTGTCGATGGCTATGCCGAACGCGGCGAGCGTCGCAACATGGCGGATGAGCCGCTCGGGCGGCTCGCCCAGGATGCGTGCGAGGTCGGCCGAACGGTGCGATTCGCCATCCGCGAGGATGCGGAAGAGTGTCTGGGCCGCCTGCGTTGCGTCGTCTCCGTTCGTTGCCGGCGAACCGCTGCGCGCCGAGTCGACAGAGGAAGGGTGCGCGTCCATCGGTCGATTGTATGCTGCGCCGGTGCCCCGTCTGCCTGCTCCGTCGCCTTCCCCGCGCGTCCGCCACGCGTCCCGCTCGTGGCAGCGCAGGTCGTCCCCGCTATCGCGTTATGGGCTGCTGGCCTATGCACTGATCGTGGTCGACGCCAGCCTCTATCCTTTCAGCGCGTGGCGCGACCTGGGGCTGGCACCGTTCGATTACCTGTTCGCCGCATGGCCCGCGCATGCGCTGGGATTCGACATGCTCGTCAACGCGCTCGGCTATCTGCCGCTGGGTTTCGCCTGCGGACTGGCCCTGCATCCCCGGCTGCGCGGCGTCGGCATCGTACTGGTCGCGACGCTGTTCTGCGCGTCGCTGTCGATCGGCCTGGAGGCATTGCAGACTTACCTGCCGGCGCGCGTCGCGTCGAAGGTTGATGTGCTGACCAACGTGGCCGGCGGCCTTGTCGGCGCGCTGTTCGCAGCGCGCTTCGCACACGCGCTGCTCGATACCGGCCGGCTGCGGATGTGGCGGACGCGCTGGTTCGTAACCGACGCCAGCCGCGGACTGATCCTCGCGACCGTCTGGTTCGGCGCACTGGTCTATCCGGACGCGTTCGTGTTCGGCACCGGCGGATTGCTGAAGGCTTTCGATCCGTCGGGCGCCGACCTGATCGCTTCCGCGGTAGGACTCGTCGACCAGGGCGATCCGGTCGCGACTGCCGTCCGGTTCCAGATCGCCGAGGCGACCGTCACCACGTTGACCCTGCTGGGCGCCGGCCTTCTGCTGCTCAACCTGTTGCGACGAGGGCTGCGCTGGCCGGCCCGCTGCCTGATGATCGTGCTGTTCGTCGTGGCGACGGTGGCCGTCGAGGCGCTCGCGCATGCATTCCTGTTCGACGATGCGACTGCGTGGCCGCTATTGACGCCGGGCGCGCGCCACGGCGTACTGGCTGCGTCGGCGGCCCTCACGATCGCGACAGTCCTGCCGGCGCGGATGCGCTGGGCACTCGGCGTCGCGTCGCTGCTCGGCTCGCTCGCACTCGTCAACGTCTATCCGGACAATCCGTACGTGAATCCGGTGAACCTGGCATGGACGCGTGGGAAGCTGCTCAATTTCTACGGGTTGGCGAGCGGGTTGAATCTGGTCTGGCCGTATCTCGCCCTGGTCTATTTGCTGCGGCATCGCGGACCGTGGTCGAAACGTGCCGAGGCCAGGCCGTCGACCGTCGCGCCGTCGCTATAATTCGCCTTCCCCCATTTCCGCTGGCGCGCTGTGTTCGCCGGTCCGCATGAGCTATTTCCGGCACCACATCTTCTTCTGTCTCAACCAGCGCGACGAAGGTCGCACGTGCTGCGCCGACCGCGATGCCGTCAAGATGCAGGAGCACGCGAAGAAGCGCTGCAAGCAACTCGGGCTGCTCGGACCGGGGCAGGTGCGCGTCAACAAGGCGGGTTGCCTGGACCGCTGCGAGGAAGGACCGGTGGCCGTCGTCTATCCGGAGGGGGTCTGGTACACCTACGTCGACAAGGAAGACATCGACGAGATCGTCGAGTCCCATCTGCGCGATGGCAAGATCGTCGAGCGCCTGTTGCTCGACGCCGAACCACCGGCGACCGTCTGATCCATCGATTCGACGACTGACCCGTTGGCGGGCAGACCCGGTCTTCGCGTCGTGGTACATCCATCCCGTCACCCCCGTGGCGACGCACCCGAATTCTTCCTGACCCTTCCATGACCCTCAAGAGACGCAATACCTCCGCAGCCCGCATGTTCGCGATCGTCGTTCTCGCGGCCACGACGGTCTCCGTGGCCGCACCGCCGAAATCGAACGCGGGGGTCGCGCCGCCTCCGGTCGTCGCCCCTGCCAACGCGTCGGGCACGTCGCCGATCGCGCCGGTGCTGGCAGCCAAGGCCTGGTTGCTGATCGACATGACCAGCGGCCAAAAGCTCGCCGGCGAGAACGATACCGCGCGCGTCGATCCGGCGTCGCTGACGAAGCTGATGGTCGACTACCTGACGCTCGCCGCGATCCGCGACAAGAAGCTGACGCTGACGCAGGCCATACCGGTGCCGGTCGATCTTTACCGGCGGGTCAACAGGAGGACCGAGTCGGTCATGTTCATTCCGCCGGGCAAGACCGCGACAGTCGACGACCTGTTGCATGGCCTGATCATCCAGTCAGGCAACGATGCGGCGCTGGTGCTCGCCGATGCGGTCGGCGGCAGCGAGGCGAGCTTCGTCGAGATGATGAATCGCGAGGCCAAGCGGATGGGGATGAATGCGACCAGCTTTCGCAACCCGAGCGGCATGAGCGATCCGCAGCACTACACGACGGCCGCCGATCTCGCGATCCTCGTGACGAACCTGATCAACGATTTCCCGGCGTTCTATCCGCTGTACTCGCAGAAGGCCTTCACCTACAACGGCATCAAGCAGGGCAACCGCAACCTGCTGCTGTGGAAAGACAGCACCGTCGACGGCGTGAAGACCGGCCACACCGACGCGGCCGGCTACTGCCTGATCGCATCGGCGAAGCGGCCGCAGCCGGAAGGTGCCGGCGGCGGCGATCGGCGCCTGTTGTCGGTGGTGATGGGCGCGACGTCGTCGGACGCCCGCGCGCAGGAGAGCCTGAAGCTGTTGAACTGGGGCTTCCAGAACTTCGACGCGGTGCGTCTGTACGAAGCGAACCAGGCGATCGCCACGCCGCGGCTCTGGAAGGGCACCGAGAAGGAAGTCAGGCTCGGTTTCCAGCGACCGGTCTACATGACGCTGCCGAAGGGTCAGGCGGCGAACATCAAGTCGACCCTCGACCGGAAAGATCCGCTGGTCGCACCGATCAATGCCGGCGATCGCGTCGGGACGCTGAAGCTGACGGTCGACGGCAAGCCGCTCGCCGACCTGCCGGTCGTCTCGCTCGACACGGTTCCCCAGGCGGGATTCTTCGGCCGCGCATGGGATGCGGTCCGACTGATGGTCAAGTGAACAACCTTTTTCGAGGGAGCCGTCATGAGTGCCGTCCAGTCTGAGATGCCTGCCGCAAGTACCGATCCGCTGGTCTATCTGAGCGTTGCCGGCGATGCCGAAATGCTGCCGCTGTCGCAGGCGCGCATTCCGGTACTCGATCGCGGCTTCATCTTCGGCGACGGTGTCTACGAGGTCGTGCCGATCTACGCGGGACGCGCGTTCAGGCTCGATCAGCACCTGGCCCGGTTGTTTCGCAGCCTCGACGCGATCGGCATCGCGAACCCGTTCACGAAGGACCGGTGGAAGGCGCTGATCGACGAACTCGTCGAGGCCTACGAAGCGAGCCACGGCGTGCGCGACCAGTTCGTCTACATGCAGGTCACGCGCGGGGTGGCCAAGCGCGGGCACGCCTTCCCGAAGGGCGCGACCCCTACCGTTTTCATGATGACGAGCCCGCTGGTACTGCCGTCGGCCGACGTGCGCGCCACCGGCGTCGCTGCGGTGACAGCCTCCGACAACCGCTGGCTGCGCTGCGACATCAAGTCGATCTCGCTGCTCGGCAATGTGCTGATGGCGGAGAACGCGGCCACGCATGCGGCTGCCGAGACGATCATGTTCCGCGACGGCCTGCTGACCGAGGCGTCGTCGTCGAACGTGTGGGTCGTCAAGGGTGGCGTGCTGCATGCGCCGCCGAGGGACAACCGCATCCTCGAAGGGATCCGATACGGATTGATAGCTGAACTTGCCGAACAGCACGGCATCGTGTTCGAGGTCGGTGCTATCCCCGAAGCCGATGTGCGGTCCGCCGACGAACTGATCCTGTCGTCGGCGACGAAGGAGGTCGTGCCGGTGGTCAGCCTCGACGGCAAGCCGGTGGGCGACGGCAAGGTCGGTCCGATGTTCAGGCAGTTCTACGCGTGGTATCAGGAAGCCAAGGCAGCCGCTCACTGATCGTCAGGACAAGACATGCCCGATCTCGACAGCGTCATCGAATACCCGCTCGAATTCCCGATCAAGGTCATGGGACTGAACACGCCCGACTTCAGGCCGGCGATGATCGCGGTCTTCCGCAAGCACGCCCCGGACTTCGACGATGCGAAGATCGAGGAGCGCTCATCGCGCGAAGCGAAATACGTGAGCCTCACGATGTCGATCAACGCAGTCAGCCGTCAGCAGCTCGACGCGCTCTACAGCGAGTTGTCCGACCACCCGATGGTGACGATGGCGCTGTGAGCGTCAGACGTCGGTAGAAGGCAGGACGATGGTCGCGGCGAGACCGCCGCCCTCGGCGCCGTCGAGCTCGATACGGCCGTCGTGCAGCCGCGCGACCGATTGCGCGACAGCCAGCCCCAGCCCGCAGTGTCCCGAAGCGCCGCGCGCCGCATCGAGGCGCGTGAACGGCTTGAGCGCCTCTTCGCGCTGGGCCGCGGGAATTCCCGGGCCACGGTCGCGCACCACGATCCGATAGACGGCGCGGCCTGCCTTGGTCGACGCGATACCCGAGATCGCGACCGGCGGACTGCCGTGCGCGAAGGCATTTCCGACGAGGTTGTCGACCGCCCGCATCAGGGAGTCGGCGTCCGCGTCGCGCTGGAACACGTCCGCCCGTTCGATCGTGACGTCGTGACCGGATTCGCGCCACACCAGGCCGCGGTCGCGGACGATCTCGTGCAGCGGCGTCCGCTTGAAGCTGCGCGTGTCGTGGTCGAGTCCGCGCAGGTAGGCGACGAACTGGTCGGCGATGCGGCCCACTTCGGCCAGGTCGCGTTGCAGCCCGGGCTTCGGGCTGTCCGGCGTGTCGTCCATCAGCGCGAGTCGCAGGCCCGCGCGCGCGAGCGGGGCCCGCAGGTCGTGCGGCAGACCGGCCAGCATCACGCGCCGCTCGGCATCGTCGCGTTCGAGTCGCTCCGCCATCGCATTGAACTGCATCGTCACCGCGCGGATCTCGTCGGGCCCGGTCAGCGGAAGTTCGGGGCGCTGGCCGACCCGGTAACTGGCCGCCGCGTCCGACAACGCACGCAACGGCCGGGAAAGGTGGAAGCTGTACAGCCCGACGAATGCGCCCATGACGGCGACGGCCGCGAGCGTGGTCAGCACGATCGGCCACGGGATCGGTGGCGACGAGTAACGCGAGAACGGCAGCATCAGCCACCAGCCGACCGTCGGCATCCGGACCCAGACGGCGGGTTCCGGTTCATCGGTGAAACGCAGCGCGTCGTTGCCGTACTCGTCGCGCAAAGCGGTCACTACCTGCGGCAGCGACAGATCGGCCGGCTCGGTGCTGGTGGCGTTCGCGGGCAGCAACGCGAGCAGACGCATGTGAGCCGGCCGGGGGCCGCCGCCATAACGTCCACCAGCGAAATCGCCGGGAATTTCCATCCGATCGGGCCCTCCGGCAAAGTTGCGTCCGCCGTGTCTGGCTTGGAGCGTCGATGCGTTCGTGTCGATCGATGGGCCGTAGGTACGTGCCTCGAGTCGCGGGGGGCCGTCGCGCGGAATGAAGATATGGCGACCGTACAGACCGCGCGGCGGTGCCTCGAGCTCTTCGGCGACCTGTTCCGGCGTCGCGTGGGTCAACGCGCGCCGGACCATCTCGACCTGTCCGGTGACGAAGTCACGTGCGCGCCCGGCCAGCAGCGTGTGCCGATAGATGCCGAGCACGGCGAAAGTCACGCACTCGCAGGCGAGAATGCCGATCACGGTCAACAATAGCGTTCGCCCGCGCAGCGAGCGCGGCAGACCGATCATCCTGACCGGGTTCAGGGCGTGTGGGGGGTGCCGTCGCCGACATCCGGCGCATCGGCGTTCGGGACGAACACGTAGCCCACGCCCCAGATCGTGCGGATGTGGCGCGGGTGCGCGGGATCGTCCTCGATGGCGCGGCGCAGCCGATAGATCTGCATGTCGATCGCGCGGTCGAGACTGTCGCGTGGCGAGTCCACGGGGCCGCCACGCGTGAGTTCGAGCAGCCGTTCACGCTTGAGCGGGCGATTGGCGTTGCGAATCAGCGCCGACAGCAGCACGAACTCGCCACCGGTCAGCGGAACGACCGTGCCGTTGCGCGTGAGTTGTCGCGCGGTGAAGTTGCATTCGAAGGGGCCGAAAGAAAACGGCTTCGCGGCGCCTTCGAAAGATGACGTCGTGTGACGGCGCAGAACCGCCTCGACGCGGGCCAGCAGTTCGCGCGGCTCGAACGGCTTGCCGAGGTAGTCGTCGGCACCCATCTCGAGGCCGACGATACGGTCGACGGTCTCGTCGCGGGCGGTCAGCATCACGATCGGTGTCATGTCGCCCTTGCCGCGCAGCCGGCGGCACGCGGCGAGGCCGTCTTCCCCGGGCATCATCAGATCGAGGATGACCAGATGCGGGTTGTAGCGATCGAGATACGCATCGAGCTGTTCGGTATTCGGCAGAAGCAGGACGTCGTAGCCGTGGCGAGACAGATAGGCAGACAGCAACTGCCGCAGCTCGCTGTCGTCGTCGACGACCAGCAGGCGCCGCATCGCGGCCGGTGTCGCGGAGGTGGGGTTCTTCGATGCCGCGACACGCAGTTCTTCGGCCGCGCTCGAGGGGGAGTCTTTGAAGGTCATGTCCATCGCACCCATTCTATGAAGGAGACGTTGCAGAAAACCGACCTGAAACAAACTGCAATTGGTTTGGCCAATCCGATGACGCCCGATCCCAGGGACCGTCTGCACAATCCTTCTCGTACGAACAGCGGGGTCGCGAAAGACGAGCCCTGACGACGAGATCGATCTTCACTATGACGGAATACTTATGAAAACCCTATTCAACCGGTTCGCTCCCGGCCTGCTTGCCCTCGCGATCGCCGCAGGTGGTGGCGTCGCGCTGACGACCTTCGCTCAGGCACAGACGGCTGCGCCCGCACCGGCCGGAGCGCCACCGATGCCGCGGCACCCTTCGATGTGGCCCGACGAACATGGCATGTGGGGTGGCCGCGGCATGCACGATGGCCACATGATGCGTGAGCTCGAACGGCTGAAGACTTCGCTGAAACTGAACGCCAGCCAGACCGCGCTATGGGACAAGGCGCAGGAACAGATGAAGCCGCCGACCGACACGCGCGAGAAGATGATGGCGACCCGGGATCGCATCGCGGCGATGCTCGACGACCCGTCCTTCGACCCGCGCAAGCTCGCAGCCGACATGGACAGCGCACAGGCGGAACGGAAGGCGAAGATGACCGCGATGCGTGACGCATGGTTCGCGGTCTACGACAGCCTCGACCCGGTCCAGCGCGGCCAGGCGCGTGAATTCCTACGGTCGAACATGGCCAAGCGCCACGGCATGGGTGACCGAGGCGAGAGGGGCGGACGCGGGGAATGGATGCACAGGCACGACGGCGAACCCGGCAAGGGGCCGGGCGCTTCGATGCCGCGCTGATGTTTCGTTGGATCAGGAGAACTGCGCCTTCGGGCGCAGTTCTGTGTCGGACCCCGGCTCAGAGCCACTCGCCGACCGAGAGTCCGACGCCGATCGAGTTCTGCTTGTGGTTATAGTCGATCAGGCTCTCGCCATAGCCGCTGAACAGTTGCACATGGCCCTTCAGGTAGCCGTACAGCGGGAAGGCCCAGTCGACCGCGATCGACCCGCGGGAACGGTCGCCGCCCTTCAGCGAATGCCGTAACGTGACCGCGATCTGCTGGTTGCCGAGCTTGCGGATCGCGATCAATTCGCCACGGCCGACGTAGTCGAGGATGTCGGGGTTGTCGTCCTTCTCGGCCTTCTCGCGGACGCGCAGCCACGGACGGACCAGCAGCGTCCAGTCGTCGTTCTCGAGGCCGACTTCGCCGATCACGCGGTTCCAGCTACGCGACTGTGGCAGGTCACGGCCGTTGGACTGGTGGGTCAGCGACAGCCCGACGAGTTTGCCGTGAAGCCCGAACAGCGAATAGTGCGTCGGCGCCGAATAGATCACTTCCGGCTCGTAGTCGGTCTCGCGGAACGGCCGCGACGTCGCATGGTTATAGACCTGCCAGCGTGAACTCTGCGTATAGCCGAACCACACGTTGCTGCCTTCGAAGCCGACGTTCTCCAGCATCTTCGCCTTCAGGCTGATCTGGAACTTCCCTTCGAGATGTTCGATCGGTCCGCGCAGCATGGCGTCGTTGTCGGGATTGGCGCTCGTCGGATGGGTCGTCGGGCTGCTCGAGTAGAACGCGGGCAGAATGTAGACCGGCTTGTAGGGTCGAAGCGAGAACAGCGCCGGGCTCGGCCTGCCGTCGAGGTCCCAGCGTTCGTCGAGCGACGACGGTTTCGTACCCGGGGGCGTCGTCTCACGCTTCGCCACGAGGCCGGTACCCGACGTGTCGTTCTCCGCGGCGACCTCGGCTTTCGCGGCCTGCTTTTCCGCCGCTGTCGGGAGACGCCCGGTCGCGACGTCGTAGCAGGCGAGCCGCTTCGGATCGTCCTCGAGGGATTTGCATTCGTCGAGGCCGATCGCATGTGCCGGAACTGACCAAATGGTCAACAGCGCGATTGCGATGAGGTCGACGCGAAGGAATGGAATGTGGGCGGGGCGGTACTGCATCGAATCTCCTGGGTGTTGCTGCAATTCAACGGGGTCGCTCCGAGGCTACGTCGCGCATCCGTGCGCGTCAAACGGTGCCAGGCCTGCAGGTTCGTGCGGGTGATCGACATCGCAGCCGACGCTCGGCCGGTGCGCGTGAGATCGCTAGGCGTACAGCCCTATGCGGCGACGCGCGACGCGATGATCGCGTTCACGACCGGACGCGACGAGGCCACCGACGACGAGATCTGGCTGCTCGAGCACGCGCCGGTCTACACCCTCGGACAGGCAGGGCGCCTCGAACATCTGCTCCACGAGGTCGACATCCCGGTGGTGCACACCGAGCGTGGCGGGCAGATCACCTACCACGGGCCCGGGCAACTGATCGCGTACCTGCTGATCGACCTGAGGCGGCGCGGCATCAAGGTCCGCGAGTTCGTCCAGGTGATCGAGCAGAGCGTGATCGAGACACTCGCCGCGTATAATCTGGCAGCCTGCACGAGGCCGGGTGCGCCCGGTGTCTACGTCGTTCGCGACGATACGTGGCAGAAGGTCGCCGCGCTGGGTCTCAAGATCGTCAACGGGCGAAGCTTTCACGGCGTGAGCCTCAACGTGGACATGAATCTCGCACCGTACGCAGCGATCGACGCATGCGGCTATCCGGGGCTGGCAAGCATCGACCTGCGATCGCTCGGAGTGCAGACGTCGCCCACAGAACTGGGACCCCGACTGGCGTCGGTGCTTGCCGGTTGTATCGATCAGGCATCGCGTTAGAACACACCGTATGGACATCTACGACCCGACCATCAAGCAGAAGGCGCTCGAGAAGACGCAGCGGGCCTACGGCCGCATCCCGATCGTCGTCGAGCAGATCGAGCGACTGCGCAAGCCCGAGTGGATTCGCGTCCGCGCCGGCGGCGCCGCTTCCACGCAGCGTTTCAACGAGATCAAGCAGATCCTCCGCGAGTACAAGCTGCATACGGTCTGCGAGGAGGCGAGCTGCCCGAACATCGGCGAATGCTTCGGCAAGGGTACCGCCACGTTCATGATCATGGGGGACAAGTGCACGCGTCGCTGCCCGTTCTGCGACGTGGGTCACGGCCGTCCCGATCCGCTCGACGTCGACGAGCCGCTCAACCTCGCGAAGACCATCGCGGCGCTTCGTCTCGCGTACGTGGTGATCACCAGCGTCGACCGCGACGATCTGCGCGATGGCGGCGCCCAGCACTTCGTCGACTGCATCCGCAAGACGCGCGAACTATCGCCCGCCACGCGCATCGAGATCCTCGTGCCGGACTTCCGTGGCCGCATGGACCGCGCGCTCGACATTCTCAGCGCCGCGCCGCCCGACGTGATGAACCACAACCTCGAGACCGCGCCGCGCCTGTATCGCGAGGCGCGTCCCGGCTCCGACTACGCGTGGTCGCTGAACCTCCTCAAGCGCTTCAAGGCGGGGCATCCATCGGTACCGACCAAGAGCGGCATCATGGTCGGCCTCGGCGAGACCGACGAAGAAATCCTTTCCACGATGCGCGACTTGCGGGCGCACGACGTCGACATGCTGACGATCGGACAGTACCTGCAGCCGACCGAACATCACCTGCCGGTCCGCCGCTACGTGCATCCCGATACATTCGCCCACTTCGAACGCGAAGCGATCGCGATGGGCTTCGTGCATGCCGCGGTCGGTGCCATGGTCCGGTCGTCGTATCACGCTGACCAGATGGCGCACGCAGCCGGTCTCGTCATAGGCGCGGCCGCCTGATTTTCACGCATTGAAACAAACGATGTTCATGCGTCGCATCGGGTCGCTGCTGACCAGTCTCGTCCTGGCCGGCTGTGCGAGCGTGTCGCAGGCGCCGGTCGCTGCCGACCAGCCGCTGAAGGTCAAGTTGATCGCCTTCAACGATTTTCACGGCAATCTCGAACCGCCGGGTTTTATCCGCGCCCCGGCCGACGGCCTCGCGCCGGACGCCACGCCGCTCGACGTCAACGTGCCGGCAGGCGGCGTGGCGCGCTTCGCGACGCTGGTCAAACAGTTGAGTGCACGCAATCCGAATCACGCGATCGTGTCGGCGGGCGACATGATCGGGGCGTCGCCGCTGGTGTCGGCGCTGTTCCTCGACGAGCCCACGATCGAGGCGATGAACATGATCGGTGTCGACTTCAATTCGGTCGGCAACCACGAGTTCGATCGCGGCGTCGCGGAGCTCAAGCGCAAGCAGACCGGCGGTTGCGAACGCTACGTCGTCTCGCTGGAGCCATGCCGCGGTGGCCATCGCTTCGAAGGCGCGAAATTCCAGTACCTCGTGGCCAACGTCATCGACAAGGCGACCGGCCAGCCGATCTTTCCGGCCTACGGCATCAAGAGTTTCGAAGGCGTACGAATCGGCTTCATCGGTCTCACCCTGAAGGGAACCGACCAGATCGTCGACCCGACCGGCATCGCCGGCGTGGAGTTCAGGGACGAGGCCACCACGATCAATGCGCGCGGGGCCGACTTGCGCGCCCAGGGCGTCAACGCCATCGTCGTGCTGATCCACCAGGGCGGCTACTCGAAGGCGCGACTGAACGAGAAGACCTGTCCCGGGCTTACTGGCGACATCCTGCCGATTCTAGACCGGCTCGATCCGAGCATCGACGTCGTCGCTTCGGCGCATACGCACCAGCCTTATGTCTGCACGTACCGCAGCTTCCTGCTGACAAGCGCCGCGTCATACGGACGCCTGATCACCGACATCGATCTCGCGATCGATCGCAGGACCGGCCGCGTCCTGCAGAAGTCCGCGGTGAACCGCGTCGTCGCCAGCGAAGGCTATGGCGAATTCAACGAACAGGCCGGCTATCCGCCGCTCGACGAGGATCCGGCGATCGCCGATCACGTCGGCGGCTATGTGCGGAGCGTTGCGCCGTTCGCGAATCGCAAGGTCGGCATCACGACCGGCGTGTTGAGCAATCGCGAGGATGCATCCGGTCAGTCGCCGCTGGGTAGCATCCTCGCGGATGCGGACCTGCAGGCCACTTTGGGCGAAGGTGCGCGAATCGCGTTGCTGAATCCCGGCAGCGTCCGCGCCCCGATCGACAACGGCTTCGATGGCACCGTCACTTACGGCGCGCTGTTCCGCTCACAGCCATTCGGCAACAACCTCATCACGATGACCTTGAGCGGCGCGCAGATCAAGGCGCTGCTCGAGCAGCAGTGGCTGCCGGACCGGCAGCAGGTGCAGATCCTGCAGGTCTCGCAGAACTTCAGGTATTCGTACGACCTCCACAGGTCGATGGGCTCGCGGATCCTGTTCGACACCATCCGCATCGATGGCCAGCCGATCGACGCGGGCGCCGACTATCGCGTGACGGTGAACAGCTTCATGGCGAGCGGCGGCGATGGGTTCACCGTGCTGATCGACGGGCGCGGCAAGCAGACCGGCATCATCGACGTCGACGCCGCCGAGGCGTATTTCACGTCGCACTCGCCGATGTCGCCGCCTGCCGCCGGCCGCATTCGCAGCCTGAAAAACTGAGCGCTTAGGCTCCGGCAACGCTTACCGTCCTGAACGCCTTGCGGGCCAGCAGCAGCCTTCGTTTGACGGCGAAGTCGAACAGTGCGATCTGACGCTGAAAACCTTCCTCGATCGCCGTGGCGATCGTGCCTGGCGCGAGCGCGAGGTAGGCATCGGCCTCGCCATGCGTCTGCTCGATCGCCATGCCAGCCGTGCGCGCGATGCGCATCATCGCCCGATTCTCGCTGAGGCAATGCATGAACAGCGACGCGATGCCGAGATTGCGCGCGTGCGACGCGGCACGGAGAAACATGGCGGTGCCGAGACCGCGACCGCGTCTATGGCTCGCGATCGACAGGCCGAATTCGGCCTGTCGGCCGACCGGTTCGCCAGCAAGCGGCGGGATCGGCGCAAAGTGTCCTGCCGCCGCCAGTCGCAGGTGGTCGTCGAACACGCCGAATACCGTGTCCGTCCGGAAATCGATCCGATCGACGTAGCTCTCGATCGCGAAATCGGATAATGGGCTACCGAAACGAAGATAACGATCTTCGACTCCCAGAGTCAGCAGGTGCTCCAGAAAGAGCGGGCGCTCACTTATGCCAAGTTCGCGGATCGGCGTAGCGAGGGCACGGTGCCGATCGAGCACTTGTGCGCGCGGTGTGATTTCGGAGTGAGTATCCATCGTCGGAGTATCTTATGCTGCAATGCACAATCACAATGGCAGAGGAGGTTCGATGCTTCTTTAACTGTCACTGATCGTTTCGGCAATCGGCAACGAACAGAACGCGTCGGCGATCAGTTCGAGCGCCCGATCGACCTGCCCGGCAGTAATCGTCAACGGCGGTGCGAACCTCACGACGGTGTCGTGCGTATCTTTCGACAACACCCCCACCGCCAGCAGGCGTTCGCAGACGGCCCGGGCCGAGACCATTTCCCGATCGAATTCCACGCCGATCATCAGTCCCCGCCCGCGGATATCGCGAATCGCAGGGCAGTCGATCGCCCGTAGCCCGTCGATGAGTCGTGCCCCCATCGCCGCTGCGTTCTCGCAGAGCCGCTCGGACAGCAACAGGTCGAGGGCCGCATGGCCCACCGCCGCGGCCAGCGGGTTACCGCCGAACGTACTGCCGTGATCGCCCGGGTTGAAGACGTCCATCACTTCGTGACGCGCGACGAACGCGGAAACCGGCAACAGGCCTCCGCCGAGCGCCTTGCCGAGCGTGATGCCGTCGGGCCGGACGCCATCGTGTTCGCAAGCGAGGACCTTGCCGGTACGGCCGAGGCCGGTCTGAACTTCGTCGCAGATCAGCAGCACGTCGTGCCGCCTGCAGATCTCCGCGCAGTTGGCGAGGTAGCCCTCCGGCGGCACGATGATCCCGGCTTCGCCCTGCACCGGCTCGACGATGAATGCTGCGCTTTCCGCCGTGATGGCTCTTTCGAGTGCGGCGGCGTCGCCGAATGGCACATGGCGGAAGCCGGGCGCGAACGGTCCGAATCCGTCGCGGTACTGCGATTCGCTCGAGAAACCGACGATCGTCGTCGTCCGCCCTGCGAAATTGCCGTCGCAGACGATGATCTCGGCGCGGTTCGGCGCCACCCGCTTGACCTTGTAGGCCCACTTGCGAACCGCCTTGATCGCGGTCTCGACTGCTTCGGCGCCCGTGTTCATCGGCAGTGCGCGATCCAGCCCCGTCATCGTGCACAGGCGTTCGAGAAACGGACCGAGCCGGTCGGTGTGAAAGGCACGGGAAGTGACTGCGAGCCGCGCCGCCTGCGCGGTCAGGGCAGCGACCAGTTCGGGGCGTCCGTGGCCGAAACTGACCGCCGAGTAAGCCGACATCATGTCGATGTAGCGGCGTCCGGTGGTGTCCCACAGATAGATGCCTTCGCCGCGCGTCAGCTCGACGGGAAGAGGGAGGTAGTTGTGAGCCGAATAGCGTTGTTCCAGCGTGGTGGCGGACATCGACGATCCCCCTTGTAAGCGATCCTCGATGATATTCGACGTCATCGATCGAGAGGTCGAGAGCACGACCGCGATGCCGCCGGTCTCTTCGGTGCCGAAATGGCACGGCGGTAACGCGCCGCGTCAGTCCAGAGCAGGGTGCGGGTTGACAAACTCAAAACTCACCCCGATAATTAGCGGTTCCCTTCGGAGGGGTGCCCGAGTGGCTAAAGGGGGCAGACTGTAAATCTGTTGGCCTTGCGCCTACGTTGGTTCGAATCCAACCTCCTCCACCAGGATTCCAGGAAGTCGGCAGGGTCTTCGGGCCTTACGGGCTTCGTGGCATTCGATGGGAATAGTAGTTCGTTCTCTCAAGCGTGCGGGTGTAGCTCAATGGTAGAGCAGAAGCCTTCCAAGCTTATGACGAGGGTTCGATTCCCTTCACCCGCTCCAACGCATTTGCGTCATTGAGTTCACATCGTTTCTGGCCCTTGTAGCTCAGTGGTAGAGCACTCCCTTGGTAAGGGAGAGGTCGCGTGTTCGATCCACGCCAAGGGCACCACCGATCGTCTGCAGCAAGTCGGGTCGCGTGTGGGCACATGCAATTGAATATCCAATAACTTCCAAAGAGCGACCGCCATGGCAAAAAGCAAATTCGAACGGACCAAGCCGCACGTGAACGTTGGGACGATCGGTCACGTGGATCATGGTAAGACGACGCTGACGGCGGCGATCACGACGGTGCTGTCGAAGCTGTTCGGCGGGG
>JBDTIS010000244.1:0-35237 GCA_039936235.1 Burkholderiaceae bacterium
GCGCAAAGCGGCTTGGCGAGTGCCGCAGAGCAGACAGCCATCGCGACGACGAGCGTCGCGATCGACCATCCACTACGCAGCGGTGATTTCACGGAGCCGCGCCGCGAACGCCAGCACACGGCTGCGCGTGAACATCCGCGCCTCGACCTCGTAGCGATTGTCGCGATAGCCGCGCTTGAGCGATTCGACGACGTAGCGCCAGGTCGTCAGCGTGCCGGTATTCCATTGCCGTAGGACGTGGAAGTACTCGTGCAGCACGAGTCCGGGATCGTTCGCGAAACGCTTGCCGGACCCCGACAGGTAGATCGCGTCGCGGCGGGTGGTTGCCGCGATGCGTCGCCCGTGTAGCCGCGCGAAGTGCGACTGCTGCACGATGCGGACGCGGTCGATGACGTCGGGCGTGACGTCGAAGGCCAGGGCGAGTTCGTCGCGCAGCGGAGCAGGCAGGCGATAGACGTGTCGACCCGAACGTGGGTGACGACGTCGCCTCGGCGAAGTTGCGGTCGTGATAGGAATCGACCCTTTCGAATCCGGTATTCCATTCCCCCGACGAAGGAAGGCGCCGTGGGTGGCCTCCCCCCTCCCGCTGCTGAGAACCTCACTGAAACGCCTGGATCCCCGTAATCGCCCGCCCCAGGATCAGCGCATGAATGTCGTGCGTTCCCTCGTAGGTGTTCACCACCTCGAGATTGACCAGATGCCGCGCCACGCCGAACTCGTCCGAGATGCCGTTGCCGCCCATCATGTCGCGCGCGAGTCGCGCGATGTCGAGCGACTTGCCGCACGAGTTGCGCTTCATGATCGACGTGATCTCGACCGACGCCGTGCCGTCGTCCTTCATGCGGCCGAGCCTGAGGCAACCTTGCAGCCCGAGCGTGATCTCGGTCTGCATGTCGGCCAGCTTCTTCTGGATCAATTGATTGGCCGCGAGCGGCCGGCCGAACTGCTTGCGTTCCAGCACGTATTGCCGCGCACGGAACCAGCAGTCCTCGGCCGCGCCGAGTGCGCCCCACGCGATGCCGTAGCGCGCCGAGTTCAGGCACGTGAACGGACCCTTCAGGCCGCGCACGTCTGGGAAGGCGTTCTCTTCCGGACAGAACACGCTGTCCATCACGATCTCGCCGGTAATCGATGCGCGCAGGCCGACCTTGCCGTGGATCTTCGGCGCGGACAGGCCCTTCATGCCCTTGTCGAGGATGAAGCCGCGGATGGCGCCTTCATCGTCCTTCGCCCACACGACGAAGACGTCGGCGATCGGCGAGTTCGAGATCCACATCTTCGCGCCCGACAGCGCATAGCCGCCGTCGACCTTCTTCGCGCGCGTGACCATCGAGCCCGGATCCGAGCCGTGATCCGGCTCGGTCAGCCCGAAGCAGCCGATCCATTCGCCGGTCGCGAGCTTCGGCAGGTATTTCTGCTTCTGCGCTTCGGTGCCGAACTCGAAGATCGGCACCATCACCAGCGACGACTGCACGCTCATCATCGATCGATAGCCCGAATCGACGCGCTCGACCTCGCGGGCGATCAGTCCGTAGGCGACATAGTTCAGGCCGGGGCCGCCGTACTGTTCCGGGATGGTCGGGCCGAGCAGGCCCAGTTCGCCCATCTCGCGGAAGATGGCGGGATCGGTGGTCTCGTTGCGGAACGCATCGACGACGCGCGGCGCGAGCTTGTCTTCGCAATAGCGGTGTGCGGCGTCCTTGATCATCCGTTCTTCGTCGCTCAACTGCGCGTCGAGCAGCAGCGGATCGTCCCAGTGGAAGCGCGCCTTGAGGCGGTGCGAGAGGTCGGGGGCATTCATGGCGTTCTCCGTCGGACAAGAGACGGGATTCTAGTCCCCTCGGGGAGCGGGCGCGGTGGCTCGTCGAGCATTGCTTCCGGCGCTTTTGTTCCATGGCGCACCGCCCTGGGAAATTCGTCGTGGCCCAGTGCACCTGCCAGCGCCCGCGTTAGTCTGCGGGCATGTTCTTTACGCAATTCGTCAGCCTGCTGCGGGACAGCGTCGACTCGTTCGACCGCATCCGTTTGCGCTGCCGGTGATGCGAGCACGATGTTGATCCGCGAGGTGCTTGTCCCCGCCGAGTTGCCGCTCGTCCGCGCACTCTTCGAGGAGTACGCCGCGGGACTCGATGTCGACCTGTGCTGCCAGGGTTTCGCCGAGGAACTGGCCGGACTGCCCGGTCGTTACGCGGCGCCGTTCGGCGGGCTGTGGATCGCGGTCGATCACGGACACGCGGTCGGCTGCGTCGCGCTGCGTCCGCTCGACCAGGGCGTCTGCGAGATCAAGCGGCTGTATCTGCGGCCCGAGGCGCGCGGAACCGGCGTCGGACGGCGCCTTGTGGAAACCGTCCTCACGCATGCCACGGCGCAGGGTCACCGACGCGTGTGCCTCGACACGCTGCCGTCGATGACTGGGGCGATCGCGCTGTATCGAACGCTGGGATTCGCGAAGATCGCGCCTTACTACGACAGCTCGATCGCAGGCATGCTGTTTTTCGAACGCAAGCTGCGCTGACGGCCACGTCAGTCCGGTACCACTGCGGTGACCTCGATCTCGAGCTTCGCGCGGTCCTCGATCAGCGCGACCACCTGCACCGCGGTCATCGCCGGGAAGTGCCGGCCGATCACTTCGCGATAAGCGGCGCCGATCGCCGGATAGGCCGCGACGTATTCGCGTTTGTCGACGACGTACCACGTCATTCGCACGATGTGCTCCGGACCCGCACCGGCTTCGGCCAGCACCGCGACGATGTTCTCGAGCGCCTGCCGCGCCTGCGAGGCGAAGTCGTCGCTCTCGAAGACGCACTGCGCGTTCCAGCCGATCTGGCCGGCGATCGAGACGACGGTGCCGTGCGCGGCGATGCCGTTCGAGTAACCCCGCGGCGCGGACCAGCCGCCGGGTTGCAGGACCTTGTTGATGGTCGTCATGTCGTCTCGATGCTCCTCTGTGGAAGATGGTGATGGATGGATCTTGCTAGAGATCGGTGCGAACCTTCCACAGCTCCGGAAACAACACCACGTCGAGCATCTTGCGCAGATAGCTGACGCCACCGGTGCCGCCGGTGCCGGGCTTGAAACCGATGATCCGCTCGACTGTCGTCACGTGCCTGAAGCGCCATTGGCGGAACGCATCCTCGAGGTCGATCAGTTCTTCGGCGAGCTCGTAGAGGCGCCAGTGATCCTGCGGATTGCGATAGACCGTCAGCCAGGCGGCCTCGACCTTCTCGTCGAACGGTCGCGGGATGGTCGGGTCCGCACAGGCCGGCTCCACGTCGAAGCCCGAACGCTGCAGCAGCCCGATCGCCTCGTCGTAGATGCTGGGCGCATGCAGCACGCCGGTGAGATGCACGCGCATCGGCTCGACATGCTGCTCGATCCGCGCAGCGTTCTTGTTGCCGAGCCGGAACTCGATCTCGCGATACTGCGGCGACTGGAAGCCCGACGAGCTGCCGAGGTAAGGACGCACGATGCTGTATTCGGTGGGCGTCATGGTCGACAGAACGGTCCATGCGGAGACCAGCTGTTCCATGATTCGCGTGATCCGCGCCAGCATCTTGAACGTGTCCGGCAACGCGTCGTCGTGCAGATGCGTGATCGCCGCGCGCAGCTCGTGCAGCATCAGCTTCATCCACAGCTCGCTGGTCTGGTGCTGGATGATGAACAGCATCTCGTTGTGGTCCGGCGACCGCGGATGCTGCGATGTCAGCAACGTATCGAGCGACAGGTAGTCGCTGTAGGTCAGCTTGCGCGGTTGTTCGGACACGGCGATCAGGTGACCGCGGCGCGGACGCTGAAGCGCTCTTCGCGGTAGCGGCCGTTCGCGACGACGTCGGCGATCAGGTCGACCGCATCGAACACGTCGACGTAGCGCAGATAGGCCGGCGTGAAGCCGAAGCGGAGGATGTCGCCGTCGTCGGTCGCACCTTTGCGGAAGTCACCGACGACGCCGCGCTCGATCAGCGCCCGCATCACCGGATAGCCGTGGCCGGCGATCGCGCCGCGGGCATGGAACGAGACCTGGCTGCCGCGCAGCGCAGGATCGCGCGGCGTCGCGAGCAGCAGCGCATCGCCGCAGCGCGCCTCGACGAGATCGATGAACAGTGCCGTCAACGCGATCGACTTCGCACGCAGCGCGGGCATCGGGTCGTCAGAGACGCCGGGCATCTTCAGAGACGCGATCCCGCATTCGAGCGCGGCCATCGACAGGATCGCCGGCGTGCCGCACAGGAAGCGGTCGACGCCGGCGGCCGGTGCGTAGCCGGGCACGAACGCGAACGGCGCTGCGTGGCCCATCCATCCGGACAGCGGTTGCCTGAAGCGCTCGACGTGACGTGGATGGACCCACAGGAAGGCCGGGGCGCCGGGGCCGCCATTGAGGTACTTGTAGCCGCAGCCGATCGCGAAGTCGGCGTCGGCAGCGTGCAGGTCGATCGGCACGGCGCCCGCCGAATGCGCGAGGTCCCACACGACCAGCGCACCGGCCTCGTGGGCGATCTGCGTGAGGCGCTTCATGTCGTGCATCGCGCCGCTGCGGTAGTTGACGTGAGTCAGCATCAGCACGGCCGTCGTCGGGCCGAGCGCGGCGACGATCGCGTCGGTGCGCACATCGCCGGGCGTTGCGGGGACGAGCGACAGCGACCCGCCACCCTGGCCCAGAACGCCTTCGGCGATATAGAGATCGGTCGGGAAGTTGTCGGTCTCGCTGACGACGACCTTGCGCACCGGATCGTGGTCCGCGGCGAGACGCATCGCGACCGTCAGGACCTTGAACAGGTTGATCGACGTCGAGTCTGCCACCGCCACCTCACCGGCGCGCGCGCCGATCAGCGGCGCGAGCGCGTCGCCGGCGCGGCGCGGCGCGTCGATCCAGCCGGCGCTGTTCCAGCTATCGATCAGGTCGCGGCCCCACTCGCGCGTGACGACGTCGGCGACACGCGCCGCGGTCGCACGCGGCAGCGCACCGAGCGAGTTGCCGTCGAGGTAGATCATGTGTTCGGGCAGACTGAACTGGTCGCGCAGCGCGCCGATCGGATCGACGGCATCGAGCGCGACGCAGTCGTCTCGCGTCGGCGGACCGGTGCGGTGGTCGGGAGCGGCCGACCGCGTTTCGTCGCGACAGGTTTTCGTACGCATTGATTTATTTTAGACTTAAAGTACTTTTGTGCAAACGTACAGGGTGGCACGGCATCTTCCACAGGCACGCGCGACAGGCGCGATCACACATGAACATCCAGATCGTTGGTGCAGGTCCGGCGGGTCTCTACTTCGCGATCCTGGCGAAGAAGAGCTTCCCGGACGCCCGCATCGAAGTCAGCGAACGCAACCAGGCCGACGACACGTTCGGTTTCGGCATCGTCTTGTCCGACGAGACGCTCGGCAACCTCAGGCGGGCCGACGAGCCGACCTATCGCGAGATCGCCGCCCACTTCGCGTACTGGGACGACATCTACACGCTGTTCAAGGGCACGGTCAGCCGGTCGACCGGCCACGGCTTCTCCGGCGTGCGCCGGCTCACGCTGCTGCAGATCCTGCAGCGCCGCGCCGCGGAACTCGGGGTGACGCTGCGATACGGCGTCGACGACGGCGGCATCGCGTCGCATCCCGACGCAGACCTGATCGTCGCGGCCGACGGCATCAACAGCCAGATCCGCGACGCGCTGAAGACGTCGTTCGCGCCCGAGGTCGACCTGCGGACGAACCGCTTCACGTGGCTGGGCGCGCGGATGAACCTGCCGGGCTTTACGTACAGCTTCCGCGAGGACACGATCAGTCCCACGGACGGTCCGTACAAGCCGGGCATCTGGAACATGCACGCCTACGAGTACACGTCGCGCGACCGCGACGACCCGGACGCACCGGTGGGCGAGTGCACGATCGTCATCGAGACCACCGACGAGGCGTTCCACGCGTCGGGACTGGCGGCGACCGACGAGGTCGCCACCGCGAAGTTCGTCGAGACGCTGTTCGCCGAAGAGTTGCAGGGCAACGCGGTGCTGACGAATCGCTCGCACTGGCGGCAGTTTCCGACGATCACCTGCAAGACCTGGCACCACGCCGTGACACGGCCGGACGGCCGCACGACCCAGGTGGTGCTGCTCGGCGACTCCGCGCATACCGCACACTTCTCGATCGGGTCCGGGACCAAGCTCGCGCTCGAGGACGCGATCGCGCTGCACGCCGCGGTCGTCGCGCAGCCGGACGACCTGCGCCATGCGCTCGCGCACTACGAAGCCGGTCGTCGCGACGAGGTCGGCCGCATCCAGCATTCGGCGAACGTCAGCCTCGTGTGGTTCGAGAACGTCCGGCGCTTCTGGGCCATGGAGCCGATCCAGTTCAACTACTCGCTGCTGTCGCGCTCGAAGCAGATCACGCACGAGAATCTCAGGCTGCGCGACGCGGCGCTGGTCGCCGATGTCGAGACATGGTGGAACGACGGCGTGGCACGCGAACTCGGCGTCACGCTGCCCGCGTCGTTCAAGGCGACGCCGATGTTCTCGCCGCTCACGTTGCGTGGCATGCAGCTCGCGAACCGCGTCGTCGTGTCGCCGATGGCGCAGTACTCGGCGGTCGACGGGATGCCGAACGACTGGCACTTCGTCCACTACACGACGCGTGCGATCGGCGGAGCCGGCCTGGTGTTCGTCGAGATGACCTGTCCATCGGCCGACGCGCGTATCACGCCGGGCTGTACCGGTCTGTGGAACGTCGCCCAGGCCGACGCGTGGCAGCGCATCGTCGACTTCGGCCACGCGCACAGCGCGGCCAAGCTGTGCATGCAGCTCGGTCACGCGGGTCGCAAGGGGTCGACGCAGGTCGGCTGGGAGAAGATGGACAACCCGCTCGACGAGGTATTGCACGGGCCGAACTGGGGACTGTTCGCGCCGTCGCCGATCGCCTATCGCGAAGGCGTCAACGCGACGCCACGCGTGATGACGCCGAAAGACATGGACCGCATCCGCGATCAGTTCGTCGCGTCGGCGCGGCTCGCCGAGCGGGCCGGCTTCGACATGCTGGAACTGCACATGGCCCACGGCTACCTGCTGGCCAGCTTCATCTCGCCGGTCACGAATCAGCGCGACGATGCGTACGGCGGCAACCTCACCAACCGGCTGCGCTTCCCGCTCGAAGTGTGGGATGCGGTGCGAGCCGTCTGGCCGAAGGACAAGCCGATGAGCGTGCGGCTGTCGGCCACCGACTGGATGGCCGGAGGTACGACCGCCGCCGACACCGTCGAGATCGCGAAGATCTTCAAGGCGCATGGCTGCGACCTGATCGACGTGTCGACCGGCCAGACCGATCCGGCGTCGAAGCCGGTCTACGGCCGGATGTACCAGGCGACGTTCGCCGAACAGGTCCGGCTCGAAGCCGGCATCACGACGATGGCCGTCGGCGCGGTCACGACCGGCGACCAGGTCAACACGCTGCTGGCGTCGGGCCGCGCGGACCTGGTCGCGCTCGCGCGGCCGCATCTGGCCAACCCGTACTTCACGCTGCACGCGGCAGCGGACGCGGGCTACGACGGCGTATCGTGGCCGGCGCAGTACGTGCCGGGCGCGCAGCAGGCCGCGACGCTGGCGAAGCGGGCCAGGGAAGACGCGGCGAAGCGGATTGCCGAAGCCGAAAGGCCGAGGCACGGCTGACCAGACCCCCGGACTCCTTCGGAGGCGGGTCGTGAGGGGGCGAGCGCAGCGAGCCACACGGCATCGCACGGCGCTCCCGCCCGAACTTTGTGACACCTTTCCCCCCGGCGTCACACCTCCTGAAACACCCCTCCCGCCGCCGCCCGTTAAGCTCTCGACGCGCCCCGCCCGTACCATCCGGCGGTTTCGACCGGTTCGAACGAATGGTACAAACCGGCCAAACGTCCACAGCGAGCCTGTCGCCATGTCAGCACTGACGTTCCGCAACAAACTCGGCGAGCTAATCGACATTCCCAGCATCGCTTCGACCGACGTCAAGAACGCGTTCGGCACGATCCTCGACCGTGTCGCGGTCGGCGGACCGGTCGTGATCACGCGGCATGACGCGCCACGCGCGGTCCTCATCTCGTTCGACGAATTCCAGTCGCTGGCCCGGGCGCGCATGCACACGCTCGACGCGCTCGACGCCGAGTTCGACGGACTGCTGAAGGGCATGCAGACGCAGAAGGCGAAGAAGGGCAGGGCCGCCGCGTTCGACGCGACGCCCGCGATGCTGGGCCGCGCCGCCGTCAAGGCCGCCAGATCGGCTGCACCCGCCGCAACCGGACCCGCGCGACGCCGGCGCTGAGCCTGTCCGCCGTCCTGCCCGTCCTCTCCGCGCCCCGGCCCGGTCGCACACGCGACATGCCCGTGGTCCGCTTCACGGCAATTCCATCGTGCTGAAATCGTCGGAACACCCCTCGCATTCGTCCCTCGACACATCCTTCTCCGGGCATGCGTCGCCGACGCCTGCGTTTGTTCCGCCGCACCTGTACGTGCTGGCAGGTGTCGACGGTGCCGGCAAGAGCAGCATCGCCGGCGCGACCTTCCGTACCCACGGCGCCGACTATTTCGATCCCGACCAACTCGCGCGTCAGTTGGCGCACAGCGACCCGGCGCTCTCGTTGACGGAGGCCGACGGCCTCGCGCGGCTACAGGGCACCCGGCTGATCGAACGCGCGATCGCCGGACGCCTCGATCATGCGTTCGAGACGACGCTGGGCGCACGCACCGTGCCGCGGCTGGTCGCCGAGGCGGCGGCCGCCGGTTTCTCGGTCCATGTCTGGTACGCGGGACTGACGAATCCCGAACTGCACCTGCTTCGGGTAAAGTCGCGCGCCGCCGCCGTCGGTCACGCGATCGCGGAAGACGTGATCCGGCGCCGCTTCCAGCATTCGCGGCTGAACCTGATCGAACTGCTGCCCTGCCTGGCCGCCCTGCGGCTCTACGACAACAGCGCGGAGTCCGATCCGGCGAGCGGCGTTGCGCCGCGTCCAAGGCTTTTGCTGCATGTGCAACATGGCGACGTCGTGGGGCCCGATAATCTGTCCGCGACGCCGGACTGGGCCCGTCCCATCGTCGTGGCGGCGCTCAGGCGCACACGATGACGTCGCTGTCGTGAACGCCTCGCAGACACCCCGTATTCCGGATTTCATGCCTTGAAGGTCCTTGCCTTTCCGAATCCCAGACAGGAGCCGCCTCGCGAGGCCGCCGAGGACGCCGCGCCGCCACCCCCCGTCATCGGCGGCGGCGATGGCTCATCGCACTACGACCGCGTGTCCGTGCGCGTCATCACGATCGCCGTCGTGGTGTCGCTGTTCATCCACTTCGCGATCCTGATCCTGCCGCTGATGGACCAGACGAACCAGGAACTCAAGGCGCCGGCCGACGAGATCGGCCCGCTGTCGGTGACGATCGCCGGCGCGAAGCCGCAGCCGCCGGCGCCGGTCCAGCAGCCCAGGGAACAGGTGGCCGAGAAGCCGACGCCGACGCCGCCGAAGCCGGCCGCGAAACCGAAGCCGACGCCGCCGCGTCGGCAGTCGCAAATCGCGATCAACAGCGGCCGCACGCCGCCGTTCGTCGTGCCGCCGCCGGCCGCGCCGCAGTCGGCACCGCAAGTCATGCCGACGCCGCGGCCGGTCGTGCCGACGACCGACGATTTCTCCGAGCAACTCGCGGCCCGCCAGCGCGCGCGCCGGGCGGAGAACGGCGGTGCCCCCGACGAGGTGCTCGAGAGCGACGATGCGCGCGCGAACCGCATCGCCAAGGGCAACATCGCCGCTCAGCAGCGCTCGTCCAGTCCGGGCCAGGACCAGTCCGAGGCCGGCGGCATCTTCGAGCTCAAGCACACCGGCCTGAACGAAGCCGAGTTCGTCTTCAACGGCTGGAACCGCGACTTCCGTCGCAAGCTCGGCAAGACCTACGAGGTCAAGCAGGGCAACAATTCCAGCATCCAGCTCGCGGTCATCCGCCAGATGATCGAGATCATCCGCGAGGTGCAGCCCGGCGACTTCCAGTGGTATTCGTACCGCCTGAAGGGCAAGACGATCATCAAGTCGGCGCGGCCGAAGGACCAGGCGGACCTGGAGGAATTCCTGATGCAGGAGTTCTACCCGCTGGGTCCGTCGATGTCGGGAAAGCCGAAGCGCTAGGTCGCATCCGGTTCGCCGAACCGTCGACGCGCGTCGAGTTGGTTATATTGGCGCCCCGTCTTCCGGCGCCGCCCCATGCAACGCCCCGCCCGCCTCGACGCGGCAACCGTCACCCTGCTCGTCCTGCCGCCGCTGTTCTGGGCCGGCAACGCCATCGTCGGCCGGATGGCGACCGGGCTGATCGCGCCGATGGCGCTCAATGCGCTGCGCTGGGTGCTCGCCGGGCTCGTGCTGCTGCCGTTCGTGTGGCGCGCGCTGCCGGCGCATGCCGCGGTGCTGCGCCGCGAATGGCGACTCGTCGCGCTGCTCGGCGTTCTCGGAATGGGCACATACAACGCGCTGCAGTACCTCGCGCTGACGACGTCGACCGCGAACAACGTGACGCTGATCGCCGCGTCGGCGCCGATCTTCACGCTGATGCTCGGTGCACTGTTCTTCGGCGATCGTCTCGATGGCCGGCGCGCGGTCGGCGGGATGGTGTCCGTAGCCGGCGTGCTGGTGGTGCTGCTGCACGGCGACCCGACAAGGCTGATGACGCTCAGCTTCGTGCCCGGCGATGTGCTGATGCTGTGCGCCGCGGCGACCTGGAGCCTTTACACATGGCTGTTGCGCGCGCGCAGGCCCGACTTGCCCCCGACCGTCCTGCTGTTCGCGCAGATCGTCCTCGGTTCGCTCTTCACGATCGGCTGCGCGCTGGTCGAACGCCTGGTCTTCGACGTGCAGTCGCATTTCGACGTGCCGCGCGCGTGGGCCGTGCTGGCCTACGTCGCGGTGCTGCCGTCGGTGGTCGGCTACGTGCTGTGGGACAAGGGCGTCGCGCGAGCGGGTGCGACGCTGCCGATGTTCTTCACCAACCTGACGCCTTTGTTCGCCGCGATCGGATCGGCGCTGCTGCTCGCGGAGTGGCCGCACTGGTACCACGCGGTGGCGCTGCTGCTGATCCTCGTCGGCATCCGGCTCGCCGGACGTCGCGTCTGACGCGTCAGCTTCCGTCGATCAGTTTCCGAAGGGCGCTTTTCAGCGACGCCGCTTCGCCCTGATCGAGGCGCTCGACCGCGATTCGCTCATGCCGCTTCGAACGCGACAGCAGCGTCCCGAGCGCTGCGCGACCTTCCAGTGTGATGCGCACCAGCGACTGGCGCCGATCGTGGTCGCCGTCGGCCCGTGCGATCCGACCCTCGGCCTCCATGCGGCCGAGCAGCTTCGTGACCGTGGATTGCTGCGCGAGCGCGATCGACGCCAGCGCGCCGACGTTGCGGGCCGTGCCGTCGGCGAGCGTCGCGAGCACCCGCCACTCGAGAATCGTCAGGCCGGCCGCGCGGACCTCGAGATGGAACTCGGACGCGACCACGTGGCTCGCGCGCGCGAGCAGGTACGACAGGTAGTCGTCGATCGCCCACGGCTCCGCGCGCTTCGTCGTGCGCGCCGTTGAACGGTGCTGCAACGGGCGCTTCGCTGCGATCGACGGCATCCCGTGTTCACTCCGGCTCGACGCCGAGCGCGATCAGGAAGCGCGACACCATGTTGTAGGCCGCGATGACGCCGACCAGTTCGACGACCTGCGCATCGCCGAGATGGCGCCGCAGCGTCGCGAACGTCGACTCCTCGACGGCGATGACGCGGGTCATCTGCATGCTCAGGGCGATCGTCGCGTTCTCGAGTTCATCGAACGAGCCGTGATCGATCGGCGCCGACGCCATCTGCCGGATCGCGTCGATCTGCGCCCGCGTCCCGCCCGCCTCGAGGAATACCGGCGCGTGATGGATGAACTCGTATTCGGCGGTGTTGAGCACCGCGACGACGCACATCGCCAGTTCGCGCAGCTTCGGATCGACCGCGAGGCCGGTGCGCACGGCGCCGAGCAGCGCATTCCATCCGTGCGCGAACGGCGGGCTATGCAGCAGTTGTCGATCGAGATTGAGCAGGCCGCCGCCGCGCCGCTGCCGGATCGCGGTCACCAGCGGCGTGGTTCCGGCTTGTTCGTCGGTGACGTAGGGGAGGCGTGGCATGAGCGGTCCTAACGATCCGGATGCGGTTGGGTCATGTGGTAGTCGCCGCCCTGGAAGACGAGCGGCTCGCGCGTGCTGAAGCCGCAGCGCTCGACCTCGCCGACGAAGATCACGTGATCGCCTTCTTCGTAGCGACTGCGGTTGAAGCACTCGAACCACGCGCAGCAACCGTCGAGGATCGGCGCGCCGCAGAAACCTTCGCGCCATGCGACGCTGTCGAAGCGGTCGCCAATCAGACCTTCGTCGGCCGTGCCCGGCTTCACGGTACGCGCGCCGAACAGCCGCGACAGCGCGATCTGATCCGATGCGAGCACGTTGACCGCATAGTGCGAGTTGTCGAGGAACACGGCGAGGCTGCCGGCCGCGAGCGACAAGCTCCACAGCACGAGCGGTGGGTCGAGCGACACCGAGTTGAACGAGTTGGCCGTGAAGCCGAGCAGATGCGACTCGCCGTCCTGATCGACCGCGCGCGTCGTGATGATGGTCACGCCGGTCGCGAAGCGGCCCAGCGCACTGCGGAAGTGGCCGGTCTCGAAGTCGGGGGCCCGGGCGACCTCGACGCCGTCCTCGTTCGTGTTCTCGTCCGCATCGGTAACGAGCGGCGCCGTCACGACGTGCGCCCGCTGGCGAGGAAGAACGCCGTGGTGTAGGTCAGCGGTGCGATGGGATTTATATGAAAATTCATCTAATATCGATCGAAGCATAATCGGGGCGTCGGACGGGTGCAAGCCGGCGTCAGCGATAGCGGTCGGGGGGAAGCTTGCCGCCGCCCGGGCCCGTCGCAAGCGCATCTTCTCGCAACCCGGCCCGCGCCGTTCGTCGTCCTTCGCGGAGAAAGACTGTCGTGCTCGTCGAACGCATCGAATCACGCTGGATCGCCGCCTTCGCCGGTGTGCTCGAACGCTGCGCGATCGTCGCCGGCGACGTCGTCGCGATCCTGTCGGAGTCGCAGTCGCGTCGCGTGCTGGTCGAGCTGGCGGAACTCGCGGCGGCGCGACTCGGCGCGCGCGTCTTCCACATCGCGCTGCCGACGCCGTCGCCCACCGTGGCCATCCCGATCCGTTCGACCGGGGCGTCGAATGCGCTCGGCAACCTCGCACCGGTCGTCGGTGCGCTGGCCGCGTCGACGCTGGTCGTCGACTGCACCGTCGAAGGGTTGCTGCATGCGCCCGAGCTCGCGGCGATCCTCGGTGGGGGCGCGCGCGTGCTGATGGTCTCCGACGAGCATCCCGAGATCCTCGAGCGCTGCCAGCCCGACGAACGTCTCGAGGCCGTGGTCCGCGCCGACATGAAGCGGCTGCGGGCGGCATCGACGATGCGCGTCACGTCGGAGGCCGGCAGCGACCTGGTCGTCGACCTGGCCGGCGCGAAGATCGGCGGCGTGTGGGGTTACTGCGCGAAATCCGGCCAGGTCGCGCACTGGCCGGGCGGCCTGTGCCTCGCGTTTCCCGCGGCGGCGAGCGTGAACGGCACGCTGGTCCTCGCGCCGGGCGACGTGAACCTCGCCTTCAAGACCTATCTGCGCGATCGCATCGTGCTGAAGATCGACAGCGACCGCATCGTCGCGATCGAAGGCGATGGTGTCGACGCGGACCTGATGCGCGGCTACTGGCGTTCGTGGGAAGAGCTCGAAGGCAACCGCAATGCCTATGCGGTGTCGCATGTCGGCTGGGGCCTGAACCGCGACGCGCGCTGGGACTCGCTCGCGTTCTACGACAAGCGCGACTGCAACGGCACCGAACTGCGCGCGTTCGCCGGCAACTTCCTGTTCTCGACCGGCGCGAACGAAGTCGCCGGTCGCCACACGCTCGGCCACTTCGACCTGCCGATGCGCCTTTGTACGATCACGCTCGACGGCACGCCCGTCGTCGACCGCGGCACGCTCGTTCCACAGGAGACCAACCGATGATGCTGACGCCGGTGACGGCCGTTCCCTATTTCGATGAACTCGGTGTCGGTGAGACGACCGTCCTGATGCTGCACGGTGTCGGCGGGGGCCGCCAGGCGTTCGCGCACCAGATGCAGCCGCTCGCCGACGCCGGCTTTCACGCGGTCGCCTGGGACATGCCGGGTTACGGGCACTCGGCGACGGTCGATCCGTATACGTTCGAAGAACTCGCCGACGAATGCATCGAGCTGATCGAAGTACTCGATCCGCACGAGCTCGTGTTGCTCGGGCACAGCATGGGCGGCATGGTCGCGCAGGAGGTCGTCGCGCGGGCACCGGAGCGCGTAGCGGCGCTGGTGCTGACCGGCACCAGCCCGGCCTTCGGCAAGGCGGACGGCGCGTGGCAGCGCAGCTTCATCGAGGAGCGCACCGCGCCGCTCGATGAGGGCCGAACGATGGCCGACCTCGCGAAGCGACTGGTCGCGCAGATGGTCTCGCCCGACGCGGCCGGCGACGCGCTCCACGAGGCGATCACGATGATGTCGTCCATCCCGCCGCTGACCTATCGCTCGGCACTGCAGGCGCTGATGGGCTTCGACCGGCGAGCGAACCTCGCGCGACTGCCGATGCCGGTGCTGCTGATCGCCGGCAGCGACGATCGTGCCGCGCCGCCATCGGTATTGAAGGGGATGGCCGAACGCATCCCTCGCTCCAGCTACGTCTGCCTCGAACGCTGCGGCCATCTGTTGCCGATCGAGCAGCCGGCCGCGTTCAACGACGCGCTGCTCGGCTTCCTCCGGTCTCTGGCATGAGCGAAGAGCTCGGATTCGTCCCGGCGATCGGCACCACGCCGCTGACCGACCATCAACGCCGACTGCTGACGATCGCACACGAGCTCGGCCGCACGAAGTTCGCGGCGCGCGCACATCTGTGGGACGACGCGGCGACCTTCCCGTTCGCGAATTACGACGACCTCCGCGAGGCCGGCCTGCTCGCGCTGTGCATCCCCGAGGGGCAGGGCGGGCAGGGCGCCGACTACGCGACCTACTGCATGGTCGCGGCCGAACTCGGTCGCTTCTGCGGCGCGACGGCGCTGACGTTCAACATGCACAGCTGCTCGACGCTGTGGATCGGTTCGCTCGCCGAGGCCCTGCCGATGACGGGCGACCAGCGCGTCGAACACGTGCGTCGCCGCGACCTGCACTTCGCGCGCGTCGTCGACGGCGGCAGCCTGTACGCGCAGCCGTTCTCCGAAGGCAGTGCGGCAGCCGCCGGCCGTGCGCCGTTCGGGACGACCGCGCGACGCGAGATGCGCGACGGCGTGTCGGGCTGGGTCATCGACGGCCGGAAGATCTGGGCGAGTCTGTCCGGTGCGGCGAACTTCTACGGCATCCTGTGCACCGAAGCCGCGGGCGACGACGCGCCGCTCGACATGCGCGACACGCTGTACATCGCGGTGCCGGCGACCAGCGAGGGGCTGACGATCTCAGGCGAGTGGAACCCGATGGGGATGCGCGGCACGGTCTCGCGCAACATCACGTTCAAGGGCGTGTTCGTGCCCGACGACGAGCAGCTGCTGCCGCGCGGGATGTACTACAAGGCCGCGCAGATGTGGCCGCACATGTTCTTCACGCTGTCGCCGACCTACCTCGGCGTGGCCAACGCGGCGTACGACTTCACGGTGAAATACCTGCGCGGCGAGGTCGACGGCGAACCGCCGGTCAAGCGACGCCAGTATCCGACCAAGCAGATCGCCGTCGCCCAGATGCGCATCCAGCTCGAGTCGATGCGCTCGATGTTCTGGCGGACCATCCTCGAAGCGAAGCCCGATCCGTCGAAGGACGAGAAGCTGCGTCTCTATGCCGCGCACTACACCGTGATGGAGGGCGCGAACGACATCGCACGGCTTGCGCTGCGGACCTGCGGCGGCCAGTCGATGCTCAAGCACCTGCCGCTCGAGCGGCTGTATCGCGACAGCCGCTGCGGATCGCTGATGCTGCCGTGGACCGCGGAACTGTGCATGGATCGCATCGGCCGCGAGGCGTTGTACGAGCCGGGCGAGAAGGATTGAGCCCGACGCGATGAATCTCGCCGCCGCGTTCGAAGCGACCGTTGCGGCCGATCCGGATCGCGTGGCGATTCATGCCGAGGGGCGCGCGCTGACGCGACGTGCATTGCGCGACGCGATCGTCGGCAAGGCGCGCATGCTGAGAGACGAACTGGAGGTCGGTCTCGGCGACCGCGTCGGCTACCTCGGCCTGAATCGTTCCGAAGAGCTGGTGCTGCTGTTCGCGCTCGCGCGGATCGGCGCCGTGTTCGTGCCGATGAACACGCGGCTCGCGGTCGGCGAACTCGTCCACATCGCGGATCACGCGAGGCTGCGTGTCCTGTTGACGGACGCGTCGCATCGTGCGATCGGCGAGGCGATGTGCGCTGCGATGGCGGACGATGCGATGGTCCTCCAAGCGATCGACGAGCCGGTCCGCTTCGACGACGGGGCTCCGGTGGACGACGTGGCCATCGCGCCATCGTCGCCGCTGTTGCTGGTCTACACGTCCGGCACGACCGGCGCGGCCAAGGGCGCCGTCCACACGCACGCTGGAATGATCGCGAATGCCGCCGCTGCCATCGCCGCCCATCGGATGACCGCGGACGATCGCGTGCTGTCGGTGCTGCCGCTGTTCCACGTCGGCGGTCTCTGCATCCAGACGGTGCCGGCGTTGCTTGCCGGTGCCTCGGTGATCCTTCATCCACGCTTCGACGCGCAGGCATGGCTCGCCGCCATCGCCACGATGCGACCGACGCTGACGCTGATGGTGCCGGCCACGCTGCGTGCCGCGATGGCCGATCCCGGATGGGCTGCCGCCGATCTGTCGTGCCTGCGCGTGCTGATGACCGGCTCGTCGGTGATCCCTCGGCATCTGATCGAAGCCGTCCATGCGCGCGGGGTCCCGGTCGGCCAGATCTACGGCAGTACCGAGACCGGGCCGGTCACGGTCGCGTTGACGTCCGACGATGCGCGTCGCAAGCCGGGTCGGGCCGGGTGGCCGTGCTTCGACGGCTCGCTGCGACTGATCGATGCGGACGGCATCGACGTCGCGCTCGGGGCAGTCGGCGAGATCGCGGTCCGCGCACCGAACCTGATGCGCGGCTACTGGGGTGAGGACGACTTGCGGGGCGGCTGGTTCCTGACCGGCGATCTGGGCCGCTTCGACGACGACGGCTGTCTCGAGATCGTCGGACGGTTGCGCGACCTGATCATCAGCGGCGGCGAGAACGTCTATCCGGCCGAGGTGGAGGACGTGCTGCTGGCGATCCCGGGCATCGCCGAGGCGGCCGTGATCGGGATCCCGGACGAGCGCTGGGGCGAGGTGCCCGCCGCGTTCATCGTGCGTCGGGACGATGTCGACGAGGCGACGGTCCGCGGTGCGTTCGTCGACCGCATCGCGCGCTACAAGCATCCGAAGCGGATCGTGTTCGTCGACAGCCTGCCGCGGAATGCGATGGGAAAGGTGCAGGCAGACGTCCTGCGGGCGCGCGTCATGGGTGCGGAGGCGTAGCGATGGGGTAGCGGGAGTGCCGCTTCAGTCTTCGTCGTTCCCGCGAACGACGGTTTCGAACGCGTTGCCGCTGCTACGGCGCAAGCCGCGCCGTACTCCACTGTCCATCACCGCCGCGATACACGATCCGGTCGTGCAGTCGCGACGGCCGCCCTTGCCAGAACTCGATCAGCGACGGGACGAGCCGGTATCCACCCCAGTGCGGCGGGCGCGGCAGCGTTCCATCGTCGCCACCGCCGAAGCGCTCCCTGATCTCGCGTTCGAACGCTTCGATGACCTTGCGCGACGCGATCACCTCGCTCTGCGGGGAGGCCCACGCACCGAGCCGCGACCCCAGCGGTCGCGACGCGAAATAGACGTCGGACTCCGAGTCGGTCGCTTTCTCGACGCGGCCTTCGATGCGGACCTGGCGTTCCAGTTCCGGCCAGAAGAAGCACAGCGCGGCATCCCGACGGACTGCGAGGTCGCGACCCTTGTGACTGTCGTAGTTGGTGAACCAGACGAAGCCGCGGTCCGACGCGCCGGGGACGATCCCTGCGACGTCGAAGCCCTTGAGCAGCACGATCCGCGCCGACGGCCTGCCATCGCCGGCGACCGTCGCGAGCGTCATCGCGGTGGGCTCGAGGGCCTGCGCGGCGATCGCCTGTTCGAGCCAGCCTTCGAACTGGACGAACGGGTCGGCCTGGATGTCGTCTTCGGCCAGCTTGGCCCGGCGATAGGTGGTGCGGAGATCGGCGATGTTCATCGAGAGGGGCGGAGAGGCGTGATGCGGAACGTGGTTCAGTGCTGCAACAGCGCGTTGATCCGCGCGAGGTCGTCTTCGGTCAGCGTGCCCGCCGCGGATTTCAGCCTCAGCCCGTTGAGCAGTGTGTCGTAGCGCGCGCGGGCGAGGTCGCGCTGCGTGGAATAGAGCTGCTGCTGCGCGTTCAGCACGTCGATGTTGGTTCGCACGCCGACCTGGTAGCCGAGCTTGTTCGAGTCGAGCGCGCTCTGGCTCGAGACCTCGGCCGCACGCAGCGCGCGCACCTGGGCGAGTCCGCTCGTGACCCCGTAGAACGACTGGCGCGCGCTCTGCGCCGCCGAGCGGCGCGCGAAGTCGAGGTCGTTCCCGGCCTTGTCGGCCAGGGCGATGCCTTCGCGCACCTTCGACGACGTGTAGCCGCCGCTGTACAGCGGCACGCTGATCTGGACGCCGATCGCGTTGTTGGTCTGCGACGTGAAGTTGGAGATCGCCGGCGGCGTGTAGTTGTAGGTTCGCGACGCCACCAGGTCGACGGTCGGGTAATGGCCGGCGCGATTGACTTCGATCTGGCGCTGCGCGATCTCGAGGTTCGCGATGTTCTGCGCGACGACGTAGTTCTGCTGCTCGGCCGATGCGACCCACGGATCGAGCGTGAACGGCTCCGGCTGCGAGAGGTCGACGTCGCGCACCAGCGGCGACAGCGTGCCCGGCGTCTTGCCGATGATCTGCTGCAGTGCCGACAGCGCGATGTCGAGATTGCTGCGCGCGAGGATTTCCTGCGCGATCGACAGATCGTATTTCGCCTGCGCCTCGTTGGTGTCGGTGATGGTCGTCGTGCCGACTTCGAAGTTGCGCTTGGCCGACTCGAGCTGCTCGCTGACCGCCGCCTTCTGCGCGACGATGTAGTTGATGCTGTCTTCCGCATACAGCACGTCCGTGTAGGCCTGCACGACGCGGACGATCAGGTCCTGCTGCGCCTGCGCGAACTGGGCTTCCGACAGGATGACGTTCAGCTTGCCTTGCTGGTACTGCTGGTAGTTGCCCCAGCGGAACAGCGGCTGCGACAGCGAGATCGTGTACGCCCGCTGGTTGTAAGTCGCGGAATAGCCGCCGAACGGTTGCGGCTGGCTGATCTCGGTGCTGGCCCGCGATCCCGACGCCGACGCGTTGATCTGCGGCAACAGCAGCGACAAGCCCTGCGGCAGTTGCTCGCGGCCCGCTAGCAGCGCGTTGCGCGCAGAAGCGAACTGCGCGTCGTTCACCGCGGCATCGCGATAGGTCTGGATCAAGTCTGCAGCCCGTGCTGCACCGCCGGCGAACAGTCCTGAAAGGACGAGCGCCATGACCGACATCACGCGGCCGGTGTCGTGTGGCGCACCGACCTGGGACCGCTGCTTGGGGAGGTTTCTCGGGGGTGGCTGCATCATGCGGTCATGAAGAGTGTCGAAGCTGAAGCAGGTTCAATAGGTGGGGAAAGCGGGATCCACCTGGTGGGCCCACGCAGCGACGCCGCCGGTGAGGTTGTGCACGTCGGAGGCGCCGCGCGCTGCGAGGAAGCCGGCCACCTGCATGCTCCGCGCGCCGTGATGGCAGATGCAGACGATCGGCGCGTCGAGATCGAGTTCTTCCAGCCGCGCAGGCACTTCGTTCATCGGCATCGACCGGGATGCGTCGATGCGGCAGGTGGTGAATTCCCACGGTTCGCGCACGTCGAGCAGCAGCGGCTTCGGACGGTCGGGGTCGGCGAGCCACGCGGCGAGGGCGGGGGCGGTCAGCGGCTTGATCGTCATGCCGCCGCCGCGCGTGTGACGCGATTCATAGGGCGGGCGCGCATCAGAACGTGAAGTGCGAGACGTGCGGCGTTTCGTGCAGCCGTGCGACGACGGTCTCGAAGATCGGCACGGTCTTCCAGGATTGCTCGCCGGTGCGATGGACGACCACCATCGTCATCGCCGGCGCGTCGCCGACGATGGCCGCGATGCGGCCCCCGATGCGGACCTGTTCCATCAGCGCCTTCGGCAGCGACGGCAGGGAGCCGGACAGGACCACCACGTCGACCTCGCCGGCCATCGGCCAGCCGTCGGCGCCGTTGCCGAGGTCGACGCGGACGTTGTGGACGCCGGCGCGCGCGAGGTTCGCTTCGGCGAACGCCTTGAGCCGCGGGTGGATCTCGACCGACACGGCGCTCGCCCCGCTGCAGCCGAGCAGCGCGGCCATGTAGCCCGAACCGGTGCCGATCTCGAGGATCGTCTCGTTCCGCTGGATCGCGACTTCCTGAAGGACGCGGGCCTCGAACTTCGGATGCAGCATCGTCTCGCCGGTCTCCTCGCCGTCGACGACCAGCGGGATCTCCGTATCGACGAATGCGAGCGCCTTGTAGGCCGGTGGAACGAACTTCTCGCGATGGACGCGCTCCAGCAGATCGAGTACGTCCAGCGACAGCACGTCCCAGGTGCGGATCTGCTGCTCGATCATGTTGGTTCGAGCGCGCTCGACGGCGTTGTCGCGGATCGGGTGAGGAGTCATGCGGTGGTCTTCACGATGCAGGCGGGATGCCGGAGAGGCGGCCCTGTGGGTTTCGGAGCGCCCCGTCTAGGCAGCGCAGGATTGTCGCCTCGCGTGCTGCCGGCTCGCAAGCCTCGCGCGACGAAGCGCAGGTGAGCTGGACGAAACGCGCGTGCGCGGGGGCACGTGGGAATGCAGCGTGGCCCGGGTCGAAGGATAGGCGCAAGCGTAACGGCGGCCAAGGCAGTCGGGCGTTGCCGACGCGAATTCGGGACGCGAAAGCGCATCACGAGGGGTGCCCCTGCCTCTCCAGTCGTCCCTCGGTGGGGGAGCAGGTGACAGCAGCTTGCTATTTGGCGACCGAACGAATACCGTTCGCCGGTCACGCAGGGGTCCTTGTCGCGATCGATCGCAGTCCAATCGTCGGCATTGCGAGAAACACCCTTCGAACCTGGGCGCGCTGCCCGATTGTCACGACGAATTTTGTCGAACGATCCGTAGCCGCCGTAGGGAGCCGTGGAGACCCAGGTCTCGGCTCCCTTTCCAATCTGGAGCCTTCATGAACGCAGCCGTCCTCGACTCTACCCATCACACGCCGGACCAGCCTCCGCAAAAGAGTGCACTGCTGGCTGCGGTACCTTTCGCGGCCGCGACCGCAGAAGTCGACTCGGCCGCGATGGCGCCGCTGCCGCGTTCCACGAAGTTCTACGTCGGAGGCTCGCGTCCCGACATCCGGGTGCCGATGCGTAAGGTCGACCAGTCCGACACGCCGGTGTTCGGCGGCCCCCATGTCCACGGCGCATTGCCGGCATCGATCGAGCCGAATCCGCCGGTCTTCATCTACGACACCAGCGGCGCCTACACCGACCCCGACGCGAGGATCGACATCCGCTCCGGACTGCCGGCGATCCGCGCCGCATGGATCGCCGAACGCGACGACACCGAGGAACTGAACGGGCCGTCGTCGCTGTTCGGCCAGGAACGCCTCGCCGATCCGAAGCTGACCGCCCTGCGCTTCGACCTGCATCGGCTGCCGCGACGCGCCAGGTCCGGCGCGAATGTCTCGCAGCTGCATTACGCCCGCAAGGGGATCGTCACGCCGGAGATGGAGTTCATCGCGATCCGTGAGAACCTCGAGCGCGAGAAGTACGTCGAGAGCCTGCTGCACTGCGGCCCGACCGGCGCGAAGATGGCCGAGATGATGATGCGCCAGCATCCGGGCCAGTCGTTCGGCGCCGCCATCCCCGCGAAGATCACGCCGGAATTCGTCCGCGACGAGATCGCCCGCGGCCGCGCGATCATCCCGGCGAACATCAACCATCCCGAGATCGAGCCCATGATCATCGGCCGCAACTTCCTCGTGAAGATCAACGCGAACATCGGCAACTCGGCCACCACGTCCAGCATCGGCGAAGAGGTCGACAAGATGACCTGGGCCGTGCGCTGGGGCGGCGACACGGTGATGGATCTGTCGACCGGCAAGAACATCCACGAGACGCGCGAATGGATCATCCGCAACTCGCCGGTGCCGATCGGCACGGTGCCGATCTACCAGGCGCTCGAGAAGGTCGACGGCAAGGCGGAGGACCTGACGTGGGAGATCTTCCGCGACACGCTGATCGAGCAGGCCGAGCAGGGCGTCGACTACTTCACGATCCACGCCGGCGTCCTGCTACGCTACATCCCGATGACCGCGAAGCGAATGACCGGCATCGTGTCGCGCGGCGGATCGATCATGGCCAAATGGTGCCTGTCGCATCACGAGGAATCGTTCCTCTATACGCACTTCGAGGACATCTGCGAAATCATGAAGGCCTACGACGTCAGCTTCTCCCTCGGGGATGGGCTGAGACCCGGCTCCATCTACGACGCGAACGACGAGGCTCAGCTTTCCGAATTGAAGACGCTCGGCGAACTGACGCAGATCGCGTGGAAGCACGACGTGCAGGTGATGATCGAAGGTCCCGGCCACGTACCGATGCATCTCATCAAGGAGAACATGGAACTGCAGCTCGACCAGTGCGGCGAGGCGCCGTTCTATACGCTCGGGCCGCTGACGACCGACATCGCGCCGGGTTACGACCACATCACGTCGGGCATCGGCGCTGCGATGATCGGCTGGTACGGCACGGCCATGCTCTGCTACGTGACCCCGAAGGAACATCTCGGGCTGCCGAACAAGAACGACGTGAAGGACGGGATCATCACGTACAAGCTGGCGGCGCATGCGGCCGACCTCGCGAAGGGGCATCCGGGCGCGCAGATCCGCGACAACGCGTTGAGCAAGGCGCGCTTTGAATTCCGCTGGGACGACCAGTTCAACCTCGGCCTGGATCCCGACAAGGCGCGCGAATTCCACGACGAGACGCTGCCGAAGGAAGCCATGAAGACCGCGCACTTCTGCTCGATGTGCGGCCCGCATTTCTGCTCGATGAAGATCACGCAGGACGTGCGTGACTACGCGGACAAGCTCGGCCTTGCGGAAGAGAAGGCGTTGCAGGTCGGCATGCAGGAGAAGACCATCGAGTTCGTCAAGCGGGGGCGCGAGATCCAGCAGGGCGTGTAGTCAGCGCGTCGATCTCAGGGAATACTCCTGCAACGTTGGTTCGGGCGCCTGGCACTGAGCCTCGCCTGCGATCGGTGTTGGCCGGCGATCGCCCATACCGTCCCCGGACAGCTCTTCGCCTGACGGAAAGGAGTCTAGATCCAGCCCGTCTTCTGCAGCCTTCTATACAGCAGAACGCAGGCCAGCGCCGTCAGCCCCACGGTGACCGGATACCCGTAAGTGAAGCTCAACTCCGGCATGTTCTTGAAGTTCATCCCTTCGAGGCTGAAGACCACGGTCGGGATGGCCAGGATGGCGCCCCAGCCCGCAAGCCGTTTGACCACTTCGTTCTGGCTGACGCCGACCAGCGCGAGATTGACCTGCATCGCCGAGTTCAGCATCTCGCGCATGTTGTCGGCCATGCCGACGAGGCGCGCGACGTGGTCCTTCACGTCGCGGAAGTACGCCCGCAGCTCCTTCGGGATCATGTCGTCGTGGAAGCGCATCAGCTCGTTCGCGATGTCGCCTACCGGCAGCGCCGCATTGCGCAGGTCGAGCAGCGCGCGCTTGAGTTCGTACATCCGACCGATGACGAGCTTGTCGAAGTCGCTCTTGAAGATGCCTTCTTCGAGCACGTCGAAGTCGGCTTCGAGCTGCTCGATGATCGGCTGGTAGTTGTCGGCGACGAAGTCGAGGATCGCGTACAGCGCGAAGCCGGGCCCCTTGGCCAGCAGGCTCGCCGTGCTTTCGCAACGTTCGCGGACGACCGTGTAGCCGGCCGAGTCGCCATGTCGCACCGACACGAGGAAGTTCGGCCCGACGAACAGGTGCGTCTCGCCGTACGAGATCTGCCTGTCCTTCAGTTGCGCGGTCTTCAGCACGATGAACAGCGAGTTTCCGTAGGTCTCGATCTTCGGCCGCTGGTGTGCGTTGCGCGCGTCCTCGACGGCGAGCTCATGGAGTCCGAACTCCTCCTTCATCTTCGCGAGCAACGCATCGTCGGGCTCGTACAGCCCGACCCAGACGAAGGTCTGGGGACGTCCGAGGAGATCGCTGATGTCGTCGAGCGCGATATCGCCGAACCGCTTGCCGCCTTCGTACGCGCTGACGTTGACGATCATCTGCATGACTGGGTGTCTCCTTTTCCGGAGGCGGCCTCGCCCCGCGGTCCCGCATTCTGACGGGTCTCCACGCGCGGCGCTCCGGTTGCTGATGCGTGCCGCTGTCCGGCGCATCAGACCGGCGAACAAGGCCGCGCGACGGCGGCCTTCGTGGTCGGCCAGCAGAGACCAGACCGGAAATTCGTTGCCGCGTGTCTTCGCGACGATCTGCTCCGCCTCCTGGTATGGCACGCGCGGGTGGTCGAGTCCTGGACGACGAACAGCGGCTTCCCGATGTCGGACGGTTTCGACAGCGGCGAGATGCGGTCGAAGGACGCGCTCGTCGCCGTATTCGCATCGCGAAGTGCTTCGGCTCGAATGTCGCGCTGCCTACCGGGTCGGGAAAGTCGGTCAGCGGTTCGAGCTTGCCCATCGGGGTTCATGTCGATGCGGAAAAAATTGGAAGCCGCGATTCTAGGGGGTCCTGGTCTGCGCGGGCGGGTGACGCTCGGTGCAGCCGTGTCATCCCGGCGAAGGCCGGGACCCGATTTGTTCGTTCGACGCAGTGCCACGGACCTGGGCCCCTGCCGACGCCGGGGTGACAGCGTGGAAGGGGTTGCTACGTCCAGATCGTCAGCCCTCCCACAACTCCCCGTTCCGGCTCCCCGCAGGGACCGTCAGCCCGAAGTGCCGATACGCGGTCTGCGTCGCGACGCGGCCCCGCGGCGTGCGATGCAGGAAACCCTGCTGGATCAGGAACGGCTCGATCACGTCCTCGATCGTGTCGCGCTCCTCGCCGATCGCCGACGCGAGGTTGTCGAGGCCGACCGGGCCGCCGTCGAACTTGTGGAGGATCGCCTCGAGCAACTTGCGGTCCATCACGTCGAGGCCGAGCGCATCGACGTCGAGCATCTTCAGCGCGGTGTCCGCGACCTGCGCGGTGATGCGTCCATCCGCACGCATGTCGGCGTAATCGCGCACCCGTCGCAGCAAGCGGTTCGCGATCCGCGGCGTCCCGCGCGAGCGCCTGGCGAGTTCGAGCGCGCCTTCGTCGTCGATCGGCGTGCCGAGCAGCGCGGCCGAGCGCAGCACGATGCGCCGCACCTCTTCGGGCGTGTAGAACTCGAGACGGGCGACGATGCCGAAGCGGTCGCGCAGCGGGTTCGTCAGCATGCCCGCCCGCGTGGTCGCACCGACCAGCGTGAACGGCTGCAGATCGAGCTTGACGCTGCGCGCAGCCGGCCCCTCGCCGATCATGATGTCGATCTGGAAGTCTTCGAGCGCCGGATAGAGGATCTCCTCGACGACCGGAGACAGCCGGTGGATCTCGTCGATGAACAGCACGTCGTTCTTCTCGAGATTGGTCAGCAGCGCCGCGAGGTCGCCGGGCCTTTCGAGTACGGGGCCCGAGGTCTGCCGCATGTGTACGCCCATCTCGCGCGCGACGATGTGTGCGAGCGTCGTCTTGCCGAGGCCGGGCGGGCCGAACAGAAGCACGTGGTCCAGCGACTCGCCGCGCTTGCGCGCCGCGCCGATGAAGATCTCGAGCTGCTCGCGGATCTTGACCTGTCCGATGTATTCGTCGAGGACCTTCGGACGCAGCGCGCGTTCGAAGACCTCCTCGTTGGGTGAGGCAGCCGCAGGCGAGATCACGCGCGTGTCCGGCGCGGGCTGCGAAGAAAGGCGGTCGGATTCGATCATGGGCGTCGGTGAGGAGAGCGTCGATGGTAACGCCGTCGCCGCCACTCACCACCGCACGACCACGTCGTACTGCGCGAACGCCGCGTCGTGCGACAGGACGGTCAGTCCTTCGACGCGTGCCTGTGCGATGAGCATGCGATCGAACGGATCCCGATGATGTAGCGGCAAGGCGCCGTGCTCGACAACGTGCGCAATGGCGATCGGCAGAACCGTCAGGCCGTTCTCACGCTGCTGGATTGCTACGACGCCGGCCAGCGACCCGCCGATCTCGAGTTTGCCGATCGAGGCCTTGACCTGAATCTCCCACAAGCTCGCGATGCTCACGCACACCGCGTTGCGCCCATCCGCGATCAAGGTCTTCAGCCGTGCCGGAAGGCGGCCCGGATACTGTGCGAGATAGAGGAAAGCGTGCGTATCGAGCAGATAGCGGCCTGCGACGAACGCCTTCGCGCTGCCGCGCGTGCTCATCGGCGGCCGGGCGTCTTCTTCGAGGTGCGGCCGACGGGCCGCGGTTCGACGGTCCCGTACCAGGCGGCCTCGTCCGCCATCGGCGCGTCGAAGTCGTCGGCGATCCAGGCGTTCGGATGTGCACTCAGCCCGAGCACCCGGGTCGCTGGCTTGTGCTCGAACGGCACCAGTCGCACGACCGGCTTGTTGGCCCGTGCGATCACCACGTCCTCGCCGGCCTCGACCCGCGCGATCAGTTCGGACAGCGTGGACTTGGCTTCGTGGACGTTGACAATGGTCATCGGGATCCGGATGCGCAGGGGTTAGGCCAAAGCTTAGCTAACAGATTGGGGTGTGGCAAGCGCTAGGGTGCGCGTCCGCTTTTCCGCGCGACAGTGAGCTCCTCGCTCGCGACGGCGTGGCGTGAGAGCCGCAGACGTCGAGGCGTGCGGACGGTCATCGGATCAGGGCGTCGTTCGAAATCCGCCGATGATCCCGACGATGTTCGGCAGCTGTGCCGCCGCGGCGTCCAGCAGCCGTCGCGACAGGCGGTCGACGACTCGCCGGCCGATCGCATCGGACGGCAACAGCGTGACCGCCTCGATCAGTCGCTGGAGCCGCTGCGCGCCGGCCGGATCGGCGCCCTTGATCGCGAGCAGCATCAGCGATGCGTCGCCGTACTGTGCCGCAGCGCGCGCGTCGAGATCGGCGAAGGCCTGCTTGATTCCCTCGCCGGGCGCGCCGATCGCCACGCGCCTGCGCAGCGTCGCGATCGCCTGACGCGCCGCCTGCGCGTCGAGCGCGCGTTCCGCCTCGTGGCCGAGCGGCGTATCGAGCGTCGCGTCCACGAACGCGATGTCGTCGCGCGTCCATGGAATGTTGACCGCGGACAGCAAGTCGTCGCGTTCGAGCTTCAACAGCGGTCCGTCGCGCGCTTCCTCGTTCGCGAGCGCGATGTCGACTTGACG
The DNA here is from genome assembly GCA_039936235.1 of Burkholderiaceae bacterium. Lineage (GTDB taxonomy): Bacteria > Pseudomonadota > Gammaproteobacteria > Burkholderiales > Burkholderiaceae_D > CAHJXF01. The sequence continues at coordinate 27,577 of JBDTIS010000244.1, forward strand.
CACGGCCTCGTCGAACGACGCGTTGCCGCGCTTCCATTGCGGACCGAGGTTCGCGTTCTGGCCGGCTGCGTCGACGAAGTAGGCGGGCAGCGTGCGTCGCAGTTGCGTCGAGAACGTCTCGACGGCCTCATCGACCAGCGGCAGGTGGAGGCGTCGTGCGAGCGCCCGCAGTGCGGCGTCCCGCTGCGGATCGACGGCGCGCGTCTGCGCCGCGGACGGGGCGGCGCATGCGATCGAAACCGACGAGGCGAGGAGGGCCGCGAGGATGCGGCGACGGGATCGTTGCATCGCGCCGTCAGGACTTCGACAAGGCTTTCAGCGCCTGGCGGATGCCGTCCGGGACGCTGCTGTTCGCCGCAACCTGCTTGATCGCGAACAGCGCCTCCTTGTCCGAGTAGCCGAGCGCCTGCAACGCCTTGAGGATGTCGGGGCCCGCGTCGCCGGCGGCCATCGACGACAGGCCGGCAGGCACCGCGAGGTCCGCGCCGAGCTTGCCCTTGAGCTCGAGCAACAGGCGTTCGGCCGTCTTCTTGCCGATGCCGGGAATCTGCTCGAGTCGCGCCACGTCCTGCAGCGTGATCGCCTGCGCGAGGTCCCCGATCGACAGCCCCGACAGCACGGCCAGCGCGATCCGCGGTCCGACGCCGGAGATCTTGATCAGCTCGCGGAAAGCGGCGCGCTCGGCCTGCGTCCCGAAGCCGTACAGCAGCTGCGCGTCCTCGCGGACGACGAGATGCGCGAACAGGGCCACGCGCTCGCCGACGGCCGGCAGGTTGTACAGCGTGCTCATCGGCACGTCGAGCTCGTAGCCGACACCGCCGCAATCGACCAGCACCTGCGGCGGGTTCTTCTCGAGCAGCGCACCCGCGATACGGCCGATCACGTCGCCGCGTTCAGCCGAGCTGCTTGAGCAGCGTGGCCGCGTCGCTGACCTCGAACTTGCCACCGACGTCGACGTTCAGCTGCCTGACGACGCCGTCGTCGACCAGCATCGAATAACGCTGCGATCGCACGCCCATGCCGCGCGCCGTGAGGTCTAGCGCGAGGCCGACCTTGTTCGTGAACTCCGCCGAGCCGTCGGCCATCATGCGGACCTTGCCGGCGGTGTGCTGGTCGAGACCCCACGCGCCCATCACGAAGGGGTCGTTGACCGAGATGCACCAGATCTCGTCGATGCCCTTGGCCTTCAGCGCGTCGTGCAATTCGATATAGCCGGGGACGTGTTTCGCCGAGCAGGTCGGCGTGAACGCGCCCGGGAGGCCGAAGATCGCGAGCTTCTTGCCGCGGACGATCTCCTCGACGTGAAAGCTGTTCGGCCCGAGGCTGCACCCGTTGCCTTCGACTTCCAAGAATTCCTGCAGCGTCGCTTCAGGAAGGCGTTCGCCGATGGTGATCGTCATGGGATTTTTGAGGGTCATGGGAGGGAACCGTCGATCATACGTGACCGCAGCGGCGTTCAGGCAGGTCCGCCGACGCGACCGCGCCGGACCTTCAGGCGGCCGAGCAACAGTTGCGACTGAAGCGCCGGCGCCATCCTGGCGAGCGCCGCGATGCCGGCTCCTGCGTGTGCATGGCAGATCGCGCAGGCCAGCGCGTCGGCCGCGTCGGCGGTCGGCGAGCCGGACAGCCGCAGCAATCGTTTGACCATTTCCTGGACCTGGGTCTTGTTCGCCTTGCCGTAGCCGACCGTGGCCTGCTTGGTCTGCAATGCGGTGTACTCGGCGACCGTGATGCCGCCGGTCATCAGCGCACAGATCGCCGCACCCCGCGCCTGGCCGAGCAGCAGCGTCGACTGCGGGTTGACGTTGACGAAGACCTTCTCGATCGCGGCGCAGGTGGGCCCGTGCAGCGCGACGATCTCGCGAATGCTTTCGAAGATCACATGCAGCCGCTGCGGCAGGTCGCCGTCCGGCGTGCGAACGACGCCGCTGGTGACATACGACAGCCGCGGACCGTCGACGTCGATGACGCCGAAGCCGGTCAGGCGGAGGCCGGGGTCGATGCCTAGGATGCGCATGGGCTGGCCGTTCGAACAGCCACCTGATTCCGGATCCAGCGCGCCAATGTGACCGCGTCGATCGTTCCGTCGGCGACGCCGAGCATCACGACGACGCTTTCGGCCTCGTTTGCGCCGAATGCGTGGCCGTTGCGTTCCAGGAAGAGAACCATGACGACGAATGCAGTGCGCTTGTCGCCGTCGAGGAACAGGTGGTTTCGCGCGATGCCGCAAGCATAGGCGGCAGCGCAATCCGCGAAGTCCGGTTGACCGTACGCCACGAGGTTCAACGGCTTGGCGAGCGCGGAGACCAGCAGTTCTTCATCGCGTACGCCGATCGATCCACCGTGTTCGGCGAGTTGTGCGTCATGGATCGCCTCGACCAGCGGCTGACCGATCCATGCGTAGTCCATCGCCAACGCGCTACTTCGCCAGTTCTGCAAGCGCGCTGCGATACCGCTTCATGATCTTGCGCGCCGCGGTCATCTGCGCTCCGAATGCAGGATCGGCCACCGTCAGCCGATACCCTCCCGGCATTTCGGTCAGATAAACCTTGTCGCCCTTTTCAAGATGCAGGCGGGCCAATGCATCCTTGGGAAGGATGACGCCGAGCGAGTTGCCGACCTGCGTGAGTTTCAGCGTGTGCATCGCTGTCCTCCTGGTTATAACCGAAGTTATACCCAGTATCGTCGAAGCGATCCGATGAGGCAACTCAGTGCCTGAAGTGCCGCACTCCGGTCAGCACCATCGCGATGCCGCGCTCGTCCGCTGCCGCGATCACCTCCGCGTCGCGGACGCTGCCGCCCGGCTGGATCACGCACGATGCGCCGGCCTCGGCGACGACGTCGAGCCCGTCGCGGAACGGGAAGAACGCGTCCGAGGCGACCGCCGAACCGTGCAGGGACAGCCCAGCGTGTTCAGCTTTGATCGACGCGATCCGCGCCGAGTCGATGCGGCTCATCTGACCGGCGCCGACGCCGAGCGTGCGGCCGCCGGCACAGAACACGATCGCGTTCGACTTGACGAACTTCGCGACACGCCACGCGAACAGCAGGTCGTCGATCTGGCCTTCGGTCGGCTGCTTCTTCGTGACGATGCGGATCGCGTCGCGCGACAGCCGGTGGTCGTCGAGCGACTGCACCAGGATGCCGGAGCCGATGCGCTTGATGTCGAGGCCGGCCCAGCCGCTGCGGATCGCCTCGTCGGACGACGCCCCGTACGAAGCCACTTCCAGCACGCGCAGGTTGGTCTTGCCCGCCAGCAGCACCAATGCCTCGGACGTGTAGGCCGGTGCGACCAGCACCTCGACGAACTGCTTCGCGACGGCCTCGACCGTCGTCGCGTCGACCGTCCGGTTGAACGCGATGATGCCGCCGAACGCCGACGTCGGATCGGTCGCGAACGCCTTCGCATACGCGTCCGCCGGCGACGTGTCGATCGCGACGCCGCACGGGTTCGCGTGCTTGACGATCACGCACGCGCACGCGCCATCGTCCACCGCGAAAGACTTGACGCATTCCCACGCCGCGTCGGCGTCGGCAAGATTGTTGTACGACAGTGCCTTGCCCTGGAGCTGCCTGGCAGTGACCAGCGTGCCGGGCACCGGCGCAGGGTCACGGTACAGCGCGGCGGTCTGATGCGGGTTCTCGCCATAGCGGAGATCCTGAACCTTGACGAAGCTCGGGTTCGACTGCGCCGGATAGCCGGCCCGCACGACCTTGCCGTCTTCGGACGTCATCGTCGTCACCGAGGACAGGTAGTCGCTGATCGCGCCGTCGTAGCGCGCGATGCGGTCGAAGGCCGCGACCGCGAGCGCGAAGCGGGCCGTCTCCGACACGTCGCCCGTCGACGTCAGTTGCGCGATCACCGTCTCGTACTGCGCAGCTTCGGTGACGACGGCGACGTGCTTCCAGTTCTTCGCGGCCGACCGCACCATCGCAGGCCCGCCGATGTCGATGTTCTCGATCGCTTCGTCGAGCGAGCAGTCGGGCCGCGCGACGGTGGCCTCGAACGGATACAGGTCCACGACCAGCAGGTCGATCGTGCCGATGCCGTGCTTCTCGATCGCGGCGATGTGCCCGGCCACGTCGCGTCGGGCGAGCAGGCCGCCGTGGATCTTCGGATGCAGCGTCTTCACGCGACCGTCGAGCATTTCCGGGAAGCCGGTGTAGTCGGCGACCTCGACGACGCCGAGGCCCGCATCGGTCAGCAGCTTCGCGGTTCCGCCGGTGGACAACAGCTCGATCTTCAGATCGGCGAGTGCACGGGCGAAGGCGACGACACCGGTCTTGTCGGATACGGAAAGGAGGGCGCGGCGGATCATCGGGACGTGGGTCGCTTCGTTGAATGAGTGTATGGGGCCGCCGCTCGAGCGGCGAACACGAACAGTTTCGTCGCCGGTCGCGCCGCGCCTGTCCGGCTTACAGCAAGCCGTGTTCGCCGAGCTTCTTGCGCAGCGTGTTGCGATTGATGCCGAGCATCACGGCGGCCTGCGACTGGTTCTGGGCGGCGTGCTGCATCACGATCTCGAGGATCGGCTTCTCGACGGTCCGCATCACCATCTCGTAGACGTTGGTCGCGGCTTCGCCGTCGAGATCGCTGAGGTATTTCTCGAGACTGTGCCTGACGCACTCCTCGATCGATTGACGGCTCATGAATGGCTGGCTTCAGGCGGCTGCGCGCAGCGGCTCGGTGGCCGGCAGCGGATCGCGATCCGCGCCGAGGCCGGCGACGTAGCGGTCGACGGCCTCGCGTTGCGCATCGCAATCGTCGATCGTGTTCATCCGCGCACGGAACGGCTCGCCACCGGGCAGCGCCTCGACGTACCAGCCGATGTGCTTGCGCGCGGTACGCAGTCCGGTCAGCGCGCCGTAGAACACGTAATGCTCTTCGAGGTGGGTCGCGAGCAGTGCGCGGACTTCACCGATCGATGGCTGCGCGAGATGCCGGCCATGATCGAGGAAGTGCGCGACCTCGCGGAAGATCCACGGCCGGCCTTGCGCGGCGCGGCCGATCATCACCGCGTCGGCGCCGGTGATCGCGAGGACGCGTGCCGCGGACTCCGGACTGTCGATGTCGCCGTTCGCGACGACCGGGATCCGCACCGCCGCCTTGACCGCGGCGATGGTGTCGTATTCCGCCTGGCCGTTGAACAGGTCGGCGCGCGTGCGTCCGTGCAGCGTCAGCATCGCGACGCCGGCGCGTTCGGCGATGGCCGCGATCCTGAGCGCGTTGCGGGCTGCACGATGCGGGCCGGTGCGGAATTTAAGCGTGACCGGGACGTCGACCGCGCGGACGACCGCGTCGAGGATGCGTGCGACCAGGTCTTCATCGGCCAGCAGCGCCGAGCCGGCGGCCGCGCTGCACACCTTCTTCGCCGGGCACCCCATGTTGATGTCGATGATCTGCGCACCGCGATCGACGTTGAAGCGCGCGCATTCGGCCAGGATCGACGCGTCGCCACCGGCGATCTGGACCGTCTTCGGTTCGGGCTCGCCGGCATGATCGGTACGTCGCGCGCTCTTGACGGTGTCCCACAGTCGCGGGTTCGACGCGGCCATCTCGGACACGGCATGGCCCGCACCGAGCTGCTTGCAGAGCCGCCGGAACGGACGATCGGTGACGCCGGCCATCGGTGCGACGAACACGCGATTGCGCAGGCGATAAGGGCCCACCTGCGGCCCGCTCGCGATCGTATCCGCATCGCCGACTGCGACGGAACTGGATGGGTCGAAAGACGACGATCCATCGCGACGAGCGGCGAGACGAGCCTCGAACATGAACGCGGTCCAACGTGAGTAGTGCCCCGATCGGAGCGCTTCGGCCATGGCGCCCTGGCTGCGGCACGACAGTCTGGCGGGCGCTCCGTGCGATGCACGGGCCGAACGGTCATTCTATCTGCAAGGCCGACGGCGACGCGTTGTCGGTGCTGCAAAAAAAAGTGCGATCGATGCTTGCGGTGCGACCGTGGTCGTTGTACCGGGGCGCGGATTCAGCGTCGCCCGTTCATCATCTGACGCGCGAATAGCCCGCGCAGCGGCGTCGCCACGTCGAGCAGCGCGAGCGTCACGCCGCGACCCCACGCGACCGGCGTCGCCGGGCTCGCGAACAGTCGTGGCATCAGGTCGGTGAGGTTCACCGTCGCGGCGCGATCGACTCGTCGCAATGCACGATAACGCGCGATCAGTGCAGCCGCATCGACGGCGCCGCGATCCGCTTCGACCAGCGACCGCGCGAGGTCGTGCGCGTCGCGCAGTCCGAGGTTCAGACCTTGCCCTGCGACCGGATGCAGGGTCTGGGCCGCGTTGCCGATCGCGAACTCCGCCGCGGTCGGCGAGCGCAGCCGCGCCGGTTCGGCGACCGCGTTCAGTCCGAGCGGATAGCTCCTGCGCGGGCCCACCGTCGCGAAGCGTCCGAGCCGGTCGCCGAACGCCGCGTGCAGGCTGGCGAGGAACGCGTCGTCGGACATCGCGAGACGGGCCGTCGCATCGTCGGGCCGGCCGCACCAGACCAGCGAGTAGCCGTTGCGCGATCGCCCATCGGACTGCGCCTGCGATGCGGGCAGCAGCGCGATCGGTCCGTCGTTCGTGAAGCGCTCGAACGCGGTGTGCGCGAGTGACGCGGCTTCGTGGTCCGTGGTGACGAACCCGGTCACCGCGGTCTGCAGGTAGTCGCGATGGATCTCGCGACGCTGCTGCCGATCGAACAGTCCCCCTTCGGCATGGACCACGTGCCGCACGAACAGGCTGTCCTGCGGGCCGTCGTCGGAAGACGTCGACAAGCGCAGGCCGCCGTCCTCGACTTCGATGCCGGCGACGCGCTGCGGCCTGTGCACGGTCACGCCCTGCCGCGCCAGCGCATCGTCGAGCGCCTGCGTCAGGTCGCCGTGGCGCACGACGTAGCCGAGCGCGGCGACGGCGTGGTCGCGGCGGTCGATCACGGTCTGTCCGAAGCGGCCGCGGTGCGAGACGTGGATCGCCTCGATCGCGGTGGCCCGCAGCGCCGCACCATCGTTCCACGCGCCGAGCCTTGCGAGCAGCGTGGCGCTGCCGCTCGAGATCGCGATCATCCGGTCGTCGGCGGCCGCGGCCTCACGGGTGCGGGCGTCGATCAGCGCGATGCGTTCGGCCGCGATGCCGCGCTCGCGCAGGAAGAGCGCGAAGGCGGCGCCGACCGGGCCGGCGCCGCAGATCGCGATCACGACGTCGTCAGGCATCGGGAATCGGCGGTTCGCGCAGCCGTGTGTCGAGCGCCGCGAGTTGCTCCGGCGTACCGACGTTGTCCCATGCGCCGTCGTGGATCGTGCCGGTCATGCGGTGCTCGTCGGCCAGCGTGTAGGCCCATGGGAACAGCTGCGCGGGACGATGCATCGTCAGGTCGTCGAAGCAGCCGGGGTGGAAGACGCCGATGTTCGAGTAGGTCCGCTTAGGCTCGCCGTCGCGCGCGATGAAGCCGTCGATCAGCGCCATGTCGCCGCCGGCGTGCCACGGCGGGTTGTCGACCAGCACGAGGTGCGCCGCATGGACCGGATAACGCGCCCGGATCGACGCGACGATCGGCACGAGCCGTGCGTAGTCGTAGTCGCTGTGGATGTCGGCGCTGACGACGACGAACGGTTCGCCGGGTGTCGCGCCTTCGATCAGCGGCAGTGCGGTGACGATGCCGC
>JBDTIS010000245.1:0-2796 GCA_039936235.1 Burkholderiaceae bacterium
CCGCGCCCGATCCGCGCGTTGCCCGACGGGCTGATCAGCCAGATCGCGGCCGGTGAAGTCGTCGAGCGGCCGGCATCGGTCGTCAAGGAGCTGCTCGAGAACGCGATCGACGCCGGCGCGACGCGGATCGACGTCAGGCTCGACGGCGGCGGTGCGCGCAGGATCGTCGTCACGGACGACGGCCACGGCATCCCGGCCGGCGAGATGACGCTCGCGCTGATGCGCCATGCGACGTCGAGGATCGCGAGCCTCGCCGATCTCGAACAGGTCGCGACGCTCGGCTTTCGCGGCGAGGCGCTCGCGTCGATCGCCTCGGTCGCGCGCGTGACACTGACCACGCGAACGCGCGACGCGGCGCATGCGTTGCGGCTGTCGCCGGTCGACGATGCGACGTCGCTGCAGGCGACACCCGCGTCCGGCGGCGTCGGCACCGTCGTCGAAGTGGCCGACCTGTACTTCGCGACGCCGGCACGGCGCAAGTTCCTGAAGTCCGAACAGACCGAACTCGGCCATTGCATCGAGGCGTTCCGCCGCGTCGCGCTCGCGCGGCCCGACATCGCGTTCACATTGACCCACAACGGCCGCGTGATCGAACACCTGAATCCGGCGACCCCGGTCGAGCGCGTGATGCAACTGCTCGGCGACGAGTTCGCGCAGGCGCATCGACCGCTGACGTGGACCGGCGGCGACCTGCGGATGAGCGGCTTCGCCGGGCTCCCGACCGCGAGTCGCGCATCGGCATCGGCGCAATACTTCTACGTCAACGGCCGCTACGTCCGCGACCGCGTGCTGAACCATGCGGTGCGATCCGCGTATCGCGACGTGCTGCACGGCGACCGCCATCCGGTCTACGTACTCGCGCTCGAACTCGATCCGGCGTTGGTCGACGTGAACGTCCATCCATCGAAGATCGAGGTGCGCTTTCGCGAGGCGCGAGGGATTCATCAGTTCGTGTTTCGCGGCGTGGGCGACGCGCTCGCGCGCGGTACCGAACAGGCGCCGGGCGTCGACGCGTTCGTCGGCGATGAAGCACCGCAGCGTCCTGCGCGCTCCTGGCCCTCGTTCCAGACGCACGCGGTCGCGCAATCACCAGCCGCCTACGGCCGCCTGTTCGCCGATGCGGGGCGCGCGTTCTCGGTGTTCGATGGCGCGACGATCGCATCATCGACAACGCCGCCCGCCACGACGACCGAGACGCTCGACGAGTCCGGCCTCGGGTTCGCGCTCGCGCAACTGCTTGGCATCTACATCCTCGCGCAGAACGCGCGCGGGCTGGTGCTCGTCGACATGCACGCCGCGCACGAACGGATCCTCTACGAACGGCTGAAGAACGGCCTGGATGCCGGGCAGGTGCCGGTCCAGGGCCTGCTGATCCCGGTCACGCTGCGCGCCGACGCTCGCGAGGTCGGCACCGTCGAGGAGAGCGCCGACGTGCTCGCATCGCTCGGCTTCGACATCGCGGTGCTGTCGCCGACCACACTGGTCGTCCGCGCGTTACCGGCGCTGCTGGCCGGCAACGACGACGCGGGCGACGTCGAGACGCTCGCGCGCAACCTGCTGCGCGACCTCGAGGCCTTCGGCGCGTCGCGCGTGCTGACCGAGCATCGCAACGAGCTCCTGTCGACGATGGCCTGCCATCGCGCGGTCCGCGCGAACCGGCGGCTGACGGTCGACGAGATGAACGCGCTGTTGCGGCAGATGGAGGTCACCGAGCGCGCGGATCAGTGCAACCACGGTAGGCCGACGTGGACCCAGTGGTCGATCGACGACCTCGACAAGCTGTTCATGCGCGGTCGTTGAAGGCTGCCATCGACGCGCCTGAGTCGCTGCTGTGTCTGATGGGTCCGACGACGTCCGGCAAGTCCGCAGCGGCGCTGGCGCTCGCGCGACACATGCCGATCGAGATCGTCAGCGTCGACTCGGCGCTGATCTATCGCGGAATGGACATCGGCACCGCGAAGCCCTCGCCGGCCGAACGGACCGCGGTGCCGCATCACCTGATCGATCTGATCGATCCCGCCGGCACTTACTCGGCGGCGCGTTTCGTCCACGACGCCGACGCAGCGATCGCCGCGATCCGCGCGCGCGGCAACGTCCCGCTGCTGACCGGCGGCACGATGCTCTACTTCAAGGCACTGCGCGATGGGCTGGACGACATGCCGTCCAGCGACCTCGCGGTTCGCGCGCAGATCGAACGCGAGGCGGCGGACGAAGGCTGGGCTGCGATGCATCGGAAGCTTTCCGCTGTCGACGCCGATAGCGCGGCGCGCCTGGCGCCGCTCGATGCGCAGCGAATCTCGCGGGCGCTCGAGGTGTGGCGCAGTTCGGGGCAGACGCTGTCGAGCCTCCAGCGGCTGCGGCATGCGGACGGCATGCCGGTGCGACCGCTGATCGCGCTGTCGCTCGAGCCGTCCGACCGCAGCGTGCTACATGCGCGGATCGCGATGCGCCTCGACGCGATGCTCGCCGCCGGTTTCGTCGACGAGGTGATCGCGCTGAAGCGCCGTGGCGACCTGCATGAAAGGATGCCGTCGATGCGCTGCGTCGGCTATCGCCAGGTGTGGGACTACCTCGACGGCCGCAGCGACACGGAGACGATGCGCGAGCACGCCATCGCCGCGACGCGGCAGCTCGCCAAGCGCCAGATCACATGGTTGCGGTCGATGCCGGATCGCATCGTCGTCGACTGCCTGGAAGACGATGCGGCAGAGCGCGTCGTCGCCGTCGCGCTCGAGATGGCCGGTGTCGCTGATTAGTCCCATTGGTCATCCCGGCGAAGGCCGGGACCCAAGTTCG